>CAXUKA010000016.1:0-41925 GCA_964251335.1 uncultured Hymenobacter sp. | reverse complement strand
CCCCCTCTCCCTAAGGAGAGGGGGCCGGGGGGTGAGGTGCCCGCGAGCGGCGAGCTTGGATTCAACAACAAAAAAGGCCTGCCGCAATCGCGGCAGGCCTTTTCGTTTCTAACTCAATCTGAACCTAGGCAGCTACGGCCGAAGTACCTTCACGGTCCTCGATGGCCTTGCGGAGCTTAGCAATGGCTTGCGTGGCGCGCTCTTCATCGAGGCGGTTGATGTTAAGCAACATCTTCGTCTTCTCTTGGCGCGTGATAAGCGGGTGGTTCAGCAAGCGGATAATTTCTTCTTTCTGCGAAGCTGTGGCGTACTGCACTGGGGCAGCCTCAGCGGCAGGAGCTTCAACTGGGGCCGGAGCGGGCGTATTAGTCACGGCGCGCATCACGGGAGCGGGCTCGGCTACTACCGGGGCAGCAGCGGGCGCGGGCACATTGCCGGTGTACTCCATTTCTTCAGCAGGCGTGGGCTCGTAGCCAGCAGCGCGGATAATCCACGCCAGGATGTTGCGATAAGCCTTGCCGATGGCACGGGTTTGGGCCATGCTGGCGATAGCAAATTCCTGGTAGAATTTTTTGCCGCTCTCCTTATTCGAGCAGATGGCGAAGCCAGCGCCTACAGTGTGCTGCGAGCGCATGTCGAACAGCGTCACTTTGGCTTGGTATTTCAATTCGCCAGCGGCGTAGTCGCTCACGTTGATAACGTGCTCTACGATGGGCACGATGCCCAAGCGCGAGCCGGCGTACTGCCAGCCCTCTACGTTTACAAACTCTTTGCCCTGCACCTGGGTGCTAAGCTTATTTTCTTTAATGAACTTAGCCAAGTCCTTGGCGAGGTCCAGTGTTTCGTCCGATTTAGCGATATCGTAGCTTTCCACCCGCGCCGCCTTTTTGGTAGCCGTGGTGTCTTTCGGGGTTTTGGTGGCCTCGTTCATAACGGTAGTTTCGGGGTTTGCAGGTTGCTTGCTCATATACGACTACTTAACCTTTTGGGTCTGGAAAAGGTGCCGGGAATGGCCTCGTTTTTTAGTAAAATTTTGTTTTGATATTCAGCGACTTATGCGAAAGTGAAAAATATTTTTTGCTCTTCCGATTAGTTGAACAAATGTAGGCTAAAAAATTTGGCAATTGCAAATAATGAGGTGAAATATTTTTTGCTCACCGCTCGTATTACCCCACCCCCAGCCCACGCCGCTTTATGCGCGGAATCCTCCGGGAGAGGGGAGCCCGATGTAAAGGATTATGGATTAGAATAAAAAGAAAAAGAAAAAGCCTCCAGCGTATTGCCGGAGGCTCTTTCTTTTATTAAAAATAGGCTTTCTAAGTCGTCCAGCTCCCCTCTCCTGGAGGATTCCGCGCATTAAGTGGCGTGGGTCGGGGGTGGGATAACACGGTTACTAAGCAATCCGGCTCGCCCGTGCTTCCTCCAGAATGTGCCCATCCCGCATGATAATGGTGCGGTCAGCCATCTGGGCCAGGGCATCGTTATGCGTCACAATCACGAACGTCTGGCCAAATTCTTTGCGGAGCCAGAAAAATAGCTCGTGTAGCTCCTGAGCGTTGCGCGAGTCGAGGTTGCCGCTGGGCTCATCGGCAAAGATTATTTCGGGCGAGTTAATCAAAGCCCTGGCTACCGACACACGCTGTTGCTCGCCGCCGCTCATCTCGCTGGGCTTGTGGTCGGTGCGGTGCTCGAGGTTGAGCAGGCCGAGGAGCTCGCGGGCACGCACGCGCACTTCCTTTTCCGAGCGGTCGGCGAGGTAGGCGGGCAGGCACACGTTTTCGAGGGCCGTAAACTCGGGCAGCAGGTTGTGAAACTGAAACACGAAGCCGATGTGCCGATTGCGAAACTTGGCCAGCGCATTGCGCCCCAGGCTACTCACCGACTCGCCATCAAATAGCACCTCGCCCGAATCAGGATTATCCAGGGTGCCCAGAATTTGCAGCAGCGTGCTTTTGCCCGCGCCGCTCGAGCCCACAATGCTCACAATCTCCGACCGCTCAATGGTGAGGTCGATGCCTTTGAGCACTTCCAGCGAGTTGTAGCTCTTACGAATATTGATGGCTTGCAGCAAGGCGAGGGGAGGAAATAAGTCAGAATCTAGGCAAAGCTACGCGGAAAGCAGACGGGGGTTCGCCCCTTGGTACTACCTTCGCGACCAAGTTTAGTACCCCACCTTCTCCGTCAGATGAATATTCACGAGTATCAAGGCAAGGAAATCCTGAAGAAATACGGCGTTCGCGTTCAGGAAGGCATCACCGCCGACACGGCCGAAGAAGCCGTAGAAGCCGCCAAAAAGCTCACCGAGCAAACCGGCACTAGCTGGTACGTTATCAAGGCCCAGATTCACGCCGGCGGCCGGGGCAAAGGCGGCGGGGTGAAGCTCGCCAAAAATCTGGAGCAGGTAAAAGACATTGCTGGCCAAATCCTGGGCATGCAGCTCGTGACCAAGCAAACCGGCCCCGAAGGCCGCCTGGTAAACAAAGTCCTCATCGCGCAGGACGTGTATTACCCCGGCGAAAGCCCCACCCAAGAGTTCTACATCAGCGTGTTGCTCGACCGCACATCGGGCAAGAACGTGATTATCTACACCACCGAGGGCGGCATGGACATCGAAGAGGTGGCCGAGTCGCATCCCGACAAAATCCTGAAAGAATTTATCGACCCCGCCGTGGGTCTGCAAGGCTTTCAGGCCCGCAAAATCGCCTTCGGCCTCGGCCTTTCGGGCGATGCTTTCAAGGAAATGGTGAAGTTCGTAACGGCCCTTTATAAGGCTTACGACGAAACCGACTCGGCTATGTTCGAGATTAACCCGGTGCTGAAAACGTCGGACAACAAAATCCTGGCCGTTGACGCCAAGGTGACGCTGGACGACAACGCCCTCTATCGCCACAAGGACTTCATCGCCCTGCGCGACACCAACGAGGAAGACCCCTTGGAAGTAGAAGCCTCGGCCTCGAACCTGAACTACGTGAAGCTCGACGGCAACGTGGGCTGCATGGTAAACGGCGCCGGCCTGGCCATGGCGACCATGGACATTATCAAGCTTTCGGGTGGCGAGCCTGCCAACTTCCTCGACGTAGGGGGTGGAGCCAACGCCCAGACGGTTGAAGCTGGCTTCCGCATCATCCTGAAGGACCCGAACGTGAAGGCCATCCTCATCAACATCTTCGGCGGCATCGTGCGTTGCGACCGCGTAGCTAATGGTGTGGTAGAAGCCTACAAGAAAATCGGCGATATCCGCGTGCCCATCATCGTGCGCCTGCAAGGCACCAACGCTGAGGAAGGCGCTCGCATCATCGACGAAAGCGGCCTGAAAGTGTACTCGGCCACGCTGCTGAAAGACGCCGCCGCTCGCGTAGAAGAAGTGCTGGCTATGTAAGTAGTTGAGTCAGCAAAAAAAAGAAAGCCCGCCTGCATTAGCAGGCGGGCTTTCTTTTTTTTGCTGACTCTCACCTATTGCACGCTTGTAGCCTAGGCGAAGAGCAATGTGCTGCCCGATACTGACATATTACTGACCCGTTGACAACCGATAGGTAAGGGCTGCCTGAAGTACTTGGCGGCACTCATTATTGGCTGTGTAGGGGATGTCGGTTGGGGTGTCTACGTAGTTCGGATTGACTTGCCGCATACTCTGAAAGGCCCGTAGGCTTACACCCGGGCCAGCAGGCAGCTTAGCCCTATCTGCGAAGGCCAGATAACGCAGCTGCAAGAGAGGAACGGCAGGTTGAACTGAAGTAGTGGTAGCTTTTTCAGTTGCATTATTTTTTGGCACTATTCGCCCCGCTGGTTCATGAACCAGCCAATTCCTGGCGATAGCGCCTAGAAGCCAGAGAACACGCTGTTAATAGGGATTGCATAAGTAGTTAGCCTAAGACTCATACTAAGCTCATAAACCATTGAATAATCAGGTTATGCAGGATTTTAGCCTTGTGCTTGCCCCGCACTCTTAGTGGTCGTTAGAGTCGGCGTCTACGCTCGCTAGAGACTGCCTCACTTGGCTTTAGAAGCTTATTTTTAGTGCTTTACCTGCTTGCCCTAATTCTTGGGTGAGCTAATGGTGCAACCCCTTTATGGGCTGGGTAAGGTATCGGAATAAGCAGCGCAAGCAGTAGTTTGCGGCAGCTATGCAGTGATGAAGCCTTAATTAAGCTTCTACTGACTGCACAGAATATCTGTACTCTGCGCCCTATGATTCGAACTTCTACCTGTTTCTGCTTACTTCTGCTACTGCTGGCCCGGCTGGGAAAGGCCCAGGAAACCACCCACTCGCTGGAATTTATTGAGAACCGGGGCCAGTGGGACGCCCGCGCCCGCTACGCCGCGCAGGTGGCCCCGGGAGCCCGGCTGTTTGTCGAGGCTACCGGCCTTACCTACGCCCTCACGGCGGGGCTGCCCGACCATAGCCCGCACGCGGGCTCATCGTCTGCCGCACTCAAAGGCCACGCCTTGCGGGTCGAGTTTGTGCAGCCCGGCCCCGACGCTCGCCTCATCGCCCCCGATGCGCCCCTGCCTGGCGCCCACCACTACCTGCGCGGTGCCGACCGTGCGCACTGGACGCAAGGCGTGCGGGCCTGGCCCCAGCTGCGCTACCAGGAGCTATGGCCCGGCATCGATATGGTATTGAAGGAAAATACCAGTGGGCAGCTGGAGTACGACCTGCTGCTGGCCGCCGGGGCCGACCCAGCCCGCGCCCGCCTGCTGTACCAGGGTGCCAGCAGCCTCACCCTCGACCCCGCCACCGGCCGGCTGCAAGCAGCCACCACGGCCGGGCAACTCACCGAGTATCAGCCCCAAGCCTGGCAGACTGACCCTGCTACCGGGCAGCACCGTCCGGTAGCTTGCGCCTTCGTCCTCACTGGCACTACGGTGGAGTTCAAGTTGGGAAAGTATAACCACAAGCTGCCGCTGGTGATAGACCCGGCAGTGCAGTTTGCTAGCTACACCGGCTCGGCGGTCGAGAACTGGGGCTTTGCGGCCACGCACGATGCGGCGGGCAACCTCTACACGGCGGGCGTAGTGTTTGCAGCGGGCTACCCCGTCACGACGGGGGCATACCAAACCACTTTCAATGGCAACATCGATGTGGCCATTATGAAATTCAACACCGGTACCACCGGGCCGGGGGCGCGGGCCTGGGCCACCTACCTGGGCGGCAGTCAGTTGGAGTTTCCGCACAGCCTGCTGGTAAATGGGCGGGGCGAGCTGCTGCTGCTGGGCAGCACCTCGTCGGCCGACTACCCCACCACGACTGGGGCCCTGAGCCGCACCTTTAAGGGCGGGCCATCGGTATCGCCATTTGGAGGAAATTCGCCCTTTATCATGACCACAGGGGCAGACCTAGTGCTCACGCGCCTGAGCGCAAGCGGGGGCGGGCTGCGCGCCAGTACCTACCTGGGCGGCACCAACACCGACGGCCTGCTCGATGCCAATGCGCCCACCCCGCGCCTGCGCCACAACTACGGCGATGCCTTCCGGGGCGACCTCGCTCTCGACCCGCAGGGCAACGTGTACGTGGCCAGTGTTACCAGCTCAACCGACTTCCCTGGCCTAACGACGGCCTACCACGGCGGGCCAAGCGATGGCTTAGTCACCAGCCTCGATTCCAGCTTTAGCCAAGTGCGCTGGGCCACGCTGCTGGGCGGCAGCGGGGCAGATGCGGCGTACTCGCTTCAGCGCGAGGCCACGGGTGGGCTGCTGGTAGCGGGCGGCACTACCAGCGCTAACCTGGCTGGTGTGGCCAATGGCTACCTCGCAACGCCGGGCGGCGATGTCGATGGCTTTGTGGCCCGCCTGAGTGCGGGTGGCGTGCTGGCGCAGAGTACCTATTTGGGCACGGGCAGCTACGACCAGGCGTTTTTTGTGCGGTCGTCGCCGGGCGGGCTGCTGGTGCTGGGCCAGACGCTGAGCCAGGCTTGGCCGGGGGCCGATACGGCCCGCTACCACACGGTGCATGGTCAGCAATTCATTCAGCAATTGGCCCCTGACCTGCTTTCGGCGGGCTACGCCACAGTGTTTGGCAGTGGGCGAACCACGACGGATATTTCACCTACTGCCTTCGACGTAGACTGCTACGGGCGCATGGCGTTGGCCGGCTGGGGCGGCGGCCTCGACCCCAACGGTGGCAATACGACCGGCCTGGCTACCACGCCCAATGCCTTGCAGCGCACCACCGACGGCCAGGATTTTTACCTGATGCAGCTTTCGGACGGGGCACGGGTGCTGGACTATGCCACTTACTTCGGCACCTCGGCCGATGACCACGTGGACGGGGGCGGCTCGCGCTTCGACCCCACTAACCTGACGCTTTACCAGGCTATGTGTGCCTGCGACCAGCCCGGCGGCCAGAGCATTCCGCTGCCGCTGGGTGCCACCACCTACATGCCCACTAATGGGGCGGCCCACTGCAACAATGCGGCCTTCAAATTTGCCATGACGGCGGGTTCCTCACCGGCTGGGGCCGATACCCTCAGCATCTGCGCGCAGGCTCCGCGCGTGCGCCTGAGCGGCTCGCCGGCAGGCGGCGTCTGGACGGGGCCGGGCGTGACGGGCAGCGTGGCGGCGGGCTACTACTTCACGCCCTCGCAGCTGCTGGTGGGCGTGCAAGTGCTCACTTATACCAGCCCTCCGGCCGCCAGCGGCTGCGCGGGCGTGAGCACGCGGCGCATTACCGTGCTGTCGCAGCCGCCCGCCTCCCTCACCGCCCCGCAGACGGTATTTTGCCTGGATGCCGGAGTGCCGCTGCCTCCGGTACCGCTCACGGGCACCCCGGCCGGGGGTACTTTTCATGGCACGGGAGTGGTGGTGAATGCCAGTGGCGTGGCCGTATTCGACCCGGTGCTGGCGGGCGTGGGCGGACATTTTGTTTCCTACGAAGTAGCGTTGGGGCGCTGCCCGGTATCGGCAGTGCTGACGATGGACGTGCAAAAAGTGAAGCACACGGATGCCGGCGGGCCTACCCAGGTATGCCTCAACGACCCCCCGATGCAGTTGGGCGGCACCCCTACTGGGGGTGTCTGGACGGGGCCGGGCGTAACGGGTAACGTGGCGATGGGCTTCATCTTTACGCCCCTGGCGGTAGGGGTAGGAGGGCCTTATCAGCTCATATATTCGATGTCAGCTGCCCCACCGGCCTGCCCCATTACCAGCGATACCCTACTGGTTCTGGTGCTGCCGTCGGGCGGCAATGTCACGGTACCGCGTGATTCCACTTTTTGCCTGCGCAACCAGATTGTGCGCCTGTACGGCGGCTTACCGGCCGGTGGCACCTGGAGCGGGCCGGGCGTAACGGGCAGCGTGGCAACAGGCTTTATTTTTACCGCGGCCCCCAATCTGGTAGGCGCTCAAACGCTTACCTATACCGGCCCGCCTGGCAACACGCCCGCCTGCCCCGGCCGCGCCCAGCGCAAGCTGACGGTGACGAGCAGCGGCGTGGCCACGGTGAGCGCGGGCGCACTGGCGGTGTGCGCAGTGGGCGGCCCGCAGGCACTGCAAGCCACGCCCAGCGGCGGCACCTGGAGCGGACCAGGCGTGACGGGTAGCATAGCCCAGGGCTTCGTCTTCACGCCTAGCCCAGCCTTGGTAGGCATTCAAACCCTGGGCTACCTCGGCGTGCCGCCAGCTAACCCTGCCCAGTGCCCCATTGCAGGTAGCCTGCAAATACAGGTGCTGGCCGTGCCCACCGTTACCCTCGACCCCATTGGCCCCATTGCCTTCTGCCTTACGGCTCCGCCCCACGGCATTGTGCTTACGGCTTCGCCGCCGGGGGGCGTGTTTAGTGGGCCGGGCGTGGTAGCTAACCGCTTCAACCCGGCCACTGTCGGCCCTGGTCACTACATCCTGTCCTACACCTGGGATTACCCCAATGTCAACTGTCCGATAGTGGCCACGCAGGCTGTGGATGTAGTGCTAGTGTCCCCGCCGCACCTGCCCGCCGATACGGTGCTGTGTGCAGGTAGCCGCGTGCCGTTTCAACTGCAAGCCACCCCGGCGGGCGGTGTCTGGACGGGGCCGGGCGTAACGGCGACCGGCCTGTTTACGCCGCCCGCCACGCCGGGCACTACTGTGCTGTCCTACGACTTGCCCAGCGGCTGCGGGTCTGCCACCTATCGCATTACGGTGCCGGCCCAGCCCACCAGCGCCGTAGTGCGCTGGACGGTGCCCGCCTGCCCGGCCAATGCCAGCGCTCCCCGGCACCTGCGTTTCGAAGCCACTGGCGTAAGTGCTGCCCAGATACAGTGGGACTTTGGCGATGGTAGTGCGCCTGCCACTGGGGCTGTGGTTGAGCATACCTACACCACAGCGGGCCACTACCAGCCAATAGCCTCCCTGTCTGGCCCGGTCAGCCTTTGCGACAGCCAGCTGTCTCACCTGCCGATTGTGGAGGTGGAGCAGGCTCATGTGCCCAATATCATCACCCCCAATGGCGACGGCCTCAACGATACATTTGCCCCCAAGCTGGGCGGCTGCCCCGGCCGAATTCGGGTGTTTTCGCGCTGGGGGCTAAAAGTGTTTGAAGTGCCCGAGTACCACAATGACTGGGGTGCGGAGGGTCTGCCAGAGGGCCTTTATTACTACGTGCTCGACGGAACTGATGCCGCCGCGCAAGTGAAGGGCTGGGTAGAAGTGGTGCGATAGTGAGCTGGTCGTCGGGTGGCCTCTACCACGTTGGTTTATGCCCTAATAGGTAATAAACCAACGTGGCAGAGACTATCGCCAGAAAGGTATATTTTTCTGGCGATAGTCTCTGCTAACTGCCTATTCCACAATCAGGCGCACCGCCTGGCTGCCTGCGCGCACCACATACACACCGCCGGGTAAGCCGGCTGGCAGGGTTAGTGGAGCGGTGCCGGTGGCATCGGTGGTCGTGAGAAGCACTTCGCGGCCCACGGCATCCACGACGTGCACGGGCGTGCTGGCCGCTGCCCCGGTGAGAGTAGCGCCGGCGCGGGTCGGGTTAGGAAATACGGTGAGGCTGGCAGTTGCCACCGTTACCATCCGCACGGGTGAGTAGTGCGCCGACCCATCCAGGTCAACTTGCCGCAAGCGGTAGTAGAGTGTAGTTACGCCCGTGGGCAGCAAGGCATCCAGATAAGTATAAGCGTGGGCCGCCGAGGTAGTGCCGTGGGCAGCTACCGTCGTCAATTTGCTGAACGTAGCCCCGTCTGTACTGCGCTCCACTTCAAAGCGGTCGCTATTAACTTCCGAGGCAGTGCGCCAAGCCACCGCCACGCCCGCCGCCTGGGCCTGAACCGTGAAGCTGGTAAGCTGCACTGGCAGCGGCGTGGCTGGGGCTAGGGTTGTAATACGTACCAACCCATCCGTAGCGGTGCTGTCTAAGCCGTAGGTAGCTGTGCCGACCAGCGCACTTGCCGCCACCCACGACGAGCCGCCGCCACCACCGCCCGAGCTGCCATTGATGGCGGCAGCACCGCCCCCGTAGTAGCCGCCGCCACCACCACCGTAGCCACCTTGGCCCCCTTGGCTATTGACGCCGGGAGGGCCGCCGGCGCCTACGGCGCGCTGCGTAGCCCCTTGGCCGGGGCTATTGCCATTGACCCCCACACCCGTGCCGCCCATGGGCGCGCCACCCGTGCCCCCTTGGGGGGTAGGCGAATTTATCCAGTCGGTGCCGCCTGCGCCACCTGCTACCAGCAGCGCATTGCGGGTGCTCAGGTAGTCGCCGGTGGTAGCGCCAGCGCGGCGCAGGTCGGTGGCACCGCCGCCGCCGCCAGCCCCCCAGCCGCCGCTGCCGCCGCCATTATAGCTTTGGCGGCCGCTGGCATCGGCCCCTTGCTGGCCTACTACCACTGTCAGTACTTCGCCGGGTACTACTGTGAGGGTGGCTTGGACCAACGCGCTCATCGAGCGGGTTTGCAGAGTACTAACCCGGCCGCCGGCTGCTCCGCTTGCCACTACCTTAATCTGGGTGATGCCGGCTGGCACGGTGTAGTACTGTGGCTGGCCGGTGTATGTAAAGCTGCTTGTTTGGGCCAGCGCGGCCACGGGCAGCAAACCCATCAACAAAGTGGCCACCCGCAGCCACCGATTTCCTTCTCCTAGTAATAAAGAAAACATAAAATAGTAGTATATCAATAGCGTAAAAATTAAATCGAACACCCAAGTCAGTCACCCAGCGCACGGGCAATTCCGGTGCGCCAACTGGCCCTGCGGCCTAGCAAATCCAGGTAGAAATCTCTTGAGCTGGCAGTTGGGAGAACCCCAGCCAAAGGGCAGCATCGGGAGATAAACTATGCATAGTAGAGATAGCAGTTAGCTGATAGGACACCACAAAGTACTAGCGTAAAAATTATATTTTCAAATTTTAGTGTTCACCCTTTTTAATCTAATTTTATCTGTACGAACCTAAGAGTACTTTTCTCATGACACAACGATTTCTACGGTCGACTTTATTAAGTAATAATAATTCGTAAATAATCATTTAAGCCACTTAGCGCTGTGTATTGCTTTTGTATTTATTGCAATTGAATTATAATATTTTTTATAAAAATAGAATCTGAAGCTGTGCTATATACTTTCAAAAGGCAGTGTTGACTAATCTGATTTAATAAATTATTTGTTGTATTAATCCTATTTAATGATTGCTGGTAATTAGAAATTACTGACCTGCCGCTAATACTGCCCTTAGGAAGTCTCTGCTTTAGCTGCACATCTACGCGTCCTGGCAGCGACGGCAGAGGCCAGCGGAAAGTGCAAGCCAGAGAACTTGGCTCATGCCGGCGTGCAGCCCACCAAAACCAAAAAATGAGGCCCCGGTGGTCATGTGCGTAATGACTGCGCACATGACCACCGGGGCCAGTATCGTGACCAATTTTAGCCAGAATGGTACCCAGGGCGGCTCGGCTACAGTTGGTGGTCGCGAGCCCACTAAGCCCAACCGCAACTGGGTAGTATGCACCAGCTGCCTAGCGGGCGTGCTCAGTTGGGAAAAGCTAGCGGAGTGGCTGTGGGGGCGTTAGCGCGCTCCGAAGCGGTAGCGAGCCCCAAGCGAAAAACTGCCCGGATAAGAACGGATATAGCCATTGTACGGGTTATTCCAGGACGTATTTACGAGCGCGTCGCCCACTAGCTCTACGTGCGGGTTGAGGGCGTAGCGCAAGCCAAGTCCTAACGAAAGCAAGCCCGTGAAATTGTCATAAGAGTCCGTCGTGATGTGTTGGTCGGATTGCGTCGTGGTTGAGAACGTTTGGTCGAAGTGACCAAAATAATAGAGTCCTGTCGCGCCACCTAGTATATCCACTTGCCACCGCTTGGCGAGGGGCGTAATGGTGTAGCGTGCCAAAAGAGGTACAGTCAGCAGTCGCTTGTAGGTGAACCAGGAAACTTCATTGCGGAACTCGTTGGTTTGGGAGTCGAAGTAACTTCCCTTGCTACTACCGTAGCTGTACTTATCCCAGATATACCCAACGCCCAGTTGCAGTGCCAAGCGGGGTGTAAGCTGTAAGCCAGCTGTTAGGGTAGGGATATACTGGTTTGGCGCATCATATTTGGCGTAAGTTCCGGTTAGGCCGATAGAAAACTTGGACGCAATGGACGTGCTGGTCTGGGCTACGCTCATCAAGGGTAAAGCGCTAGTTACCAGGCTGACTGCAAGAAGAGAACGCAAGTGCATAAATGGAAGAAGGAATGTGAAGTGAAGAGTCGAGATGCAAAGTAGATTCTGTTGAGATTATCTGCGTTGCATCGGCGCGCCATTTTTCGTCCTGCACTTAGCTGTCTGATTCTGCCAAGGCAGACTATCTAGAGAAGTTCAAGCGCATCTTCGCGAGAGGGGAGCGGACTACGCCACCCAGACGCCGGGGCTGCTAATAGCAGCTTTTGCATAGCTTCCCAGTATCAGCAAAAAGCCTGAAAGTACTCCTTGCGAGATTGTAAAGATTTATTTAACAGCTATTTCTAGCTCTACCGTGCCACCGGCCACGCACAGCGGCACAGCCGCCAAACCCGGCACGGGGTTGAAGGCCCGTTCCCCCGCGTCGAATGGCACGAAGGGCTGCGTAGCCGCCACCCTGACCGTAGCCGCACCCCGGCTTACTTGGATAAGACGGTCGGAAACAACCGTGACTGGCTCCGTGGCCTGGGCCACCACGGGCAGCCAGATGCGTAAGTGCTGGTCGTAAACGCTGGTAGCCACGGCAAAATGCAGGGTTACCCGGCCGGTGGCAATGGTGTATGTGACGGTGCAGGCCAGCTCGCCAGCAGGCGGGTTCTGCTGATTTTTATCGACTAGCCGCGCCTGGGCCGTGAGGACAAGTGCGCCCGCCGTGCCCTGGCAAACCATAGTAGCCCGCAGGTCGCTGATGTTGGTGTAGAGTACGCCAGCCAGGTATAGCTCGGCGCGGGGCGTGAGGCACAGGGGCGGCGGAGTGGGCATCGGGGGCATGTTGCCAGCTTCGTAGAGCTGGTAGTCGGTCATGCTGGCGGCTAGCAGGGGGCCAGTTTTTGGGTGCCAGAGCAGCGTGAGGGCCCCGCCGGTAGCGTGGCCATTGTGGTGCTGCTGGTACTCGCGGTCGTATCCCGTGATGGTGGCCCGGTATGGTCCTTGGGCGAGTAACCAGGTTTGAGCATCGGCCACCAGACGGCTGCCGTAGGGCTGCTCGCGGGGCAGCTTCACCCGGCCAATGTGCGGCGGAATGAGCCGGGGAGCATGGTCGAGCACAGTAGTCAGCGCCTTGAGGTGGCAAAACGTGTGGTGGACGCTGGTCGGCACCCCGTGCGCGGCGGCGTGGGGGCCGCCCGCCAGCAGCCCGTCGGGGGTGGTGCAGCGTGCCAGCAACTCCGCATTGCGCAAGGCGGCTAGATAAAAGCGCGGGTCGCGGTCGGCCAGCAAGGCATAGGCGGGCTGGCAACCATCGGAAGTGCGACTGCCCCAGTAGGTCCACTTGTAATTGCGGGTGCCCCAGCTATTGTCCCAGCCGCCATCGGGCAGCATAAACTCAAGGTGCGCCTGGAGGGCGTGCGTGGTGCGGGCCAGTACTTCCTCGTCGCTGGTTAGCAGGCCGTATAAGGCCAGAGCGGGCAGCGACTCTTCCACATTATAGCCCAAATCGATAGAATAGCAGCCCTTGGGACTAGCTACCGTATGAGGCTGCCCCTCGCCAAACAACAAGCCGCCGGGCGTGAGAAAGCGCAGCGCCTCGTGGGCCAGCGCTCGGCCCCGCTGCCGAAAGCGGGGCACCTCCAGCACCTCGCCCAATAGCGACAGCCCGTAGGCAGCAGCAATGGGGTAGTTGATATTACCGTAGTCGATGGTAAACGTCTGATATATGAAGTTTCCCGCCCGCATCAAGCGTTCAGTCAGCGCGGTGCGCAGTGGCGCATCGAGCAGGGTGCCGTAGCGCTTCAGCGCTTCGGCCAGGGCCGTGGCCATGAATACCGTCGTACCCTTCCACGACCCCGGCTGCGGCTCGTTGAGCCAAGAGCCATCGGGCTGGCTCACGCGGCGGTCAGCCCAGCGGTAGAGCTGCTGCGCGGCATCCAGGTACCGCGTTTGGCCGGTTTGGCTGGCCAGGCGCAGCAGCGGGTACATGGCCTCGGCAATGCGGCCCGGCACCGCCGCATCGCCCGGCCCTCGGATGCCGCCGTAGTCGTCGGTTTGCGCCGGGTCGGTGATTTGCAGGCGTAGCAGCGCCGTTGCCCACTGCTGGCTAAGCTGTTCGCTCAGCGTGTATAAGTCGGCTGGCCCGGGGTGCGGAGATGCGGCGAAGCTGGCCAGCTTATCAATGCCGCCCCACGTGCCAACCCCCGCTAGCGCGCTGGCTTTCAAGAAGTGGCGACGGGGTAGGAGAGTGGACATAAAAAAGGGGGCTGACTGGCCAGCTTAGCGCGTGTTTGGAAATTTAAAACGCCCGTCATGCTGAGCTTGTCGAAGCATTTCTACCACACCGTTTGGATTAAGCAACGAAGCCGATAGAGATGCTTCGACAAGCTCAGCATGACGGACGCTAGATGAGTATCTAGATGAGTATGATGCTTAGAGATAATTTTAGCAAAATCCCAATACGTTCTTAGCGAATCGACAATGGCTTACCCGTCGCCAGGCATTGGCGGCGGAGCAGGGCTTCCATAAAGTAGTAGTCGGCGTAGCTGATAGGCACGTCGATTTCGCTGTTTGCGGGCTTGTGGCCAGTGCTGTGGAGTAGCAAAAAACCGTGGCTGCCGCCCGGCGCGGTCGTATAGCTACTGGCCAGGTTATCCAGCATCTGGCTGGCCTGCCGGCGATAAGTCGGGCCGTTAGCGCTGTAGGTACTCAACTCCAGCAAGCCCGAGGCGATAACGGCCCCGGCCGACGCATCGCGGGGCGCGTTGGGAATGGCGGGGTCGTTGAAATCCCAGTAAGGAATGAGGTCTTTGGGCAAGTTGGGATGATGCAGGATAAAATCGGCCACATGCTCAGCCTGAGCCAAGTAGGCGGGGTTGTGTGTTTCGCGGTAGCACATGGTGTAGCCGTACAGCGCCCAGCCCTGGCCCCGCGCCCAGGCCGAGGCGTCAGCGTAGCCTTGGTGCGTGTTACGCTTCACCACCCGGCCCGTGGCCGAGTCATAATCTACCACATGAAAGGAGCTGTAATCGGGCCGGAAGTGGTTTTTGAGCGTGGTATTGGCGTGGGCCACGGCGATTTTGTAAAACGACGAATCGCCCGAAAGCCGGGTGGCCGCGAAGAGCAGCTCCAGATTCAGCATATTGTCGATAATGACCGGGAAGCCCCACTTTTCGCGGTGGTGGTCCCAGGAGCGAATGGCCCCAACCTGCGGGCTAAAGCGCTGACTGAGCGTACGCGCCGCCTCGATAATGACCGTCCGGTAGTGCGCATCCTGCGTGAGGCGGTAGCCCGTGCCCACGCTGCAATACACTTTAAAGCCCATGTCGTGGGTGGTGGCGTTGGTTTTTTCTGGCTCGATGCGGGCGGTGTATTGCTGGGCGGCGGCCTTCCACCGGGCCTGGCCGGTGGCCTGGTACAGCAGCCAGAGATAGCCGGGAAAGAAGCCGCTCGTCCAGTCGCGAGCCGGTACCACCACCAGTTCTCCAGTCGGGCTCAGGGTGCGCGGCGATACCAGCGGGGCCTTGCCGGGCGCGGCGGCTCGTTGGGCGGCCAACGGCGTTTCCCGTAGTAAGAGTGTGGCTTGGGTTTCAGCCAGTTGAATGGTTTTCTTGGGTAAGCTCGCCTGCGCCTGTGCTTGGGTAGCCAGTAGGGTCAGCCCCAGGCTTAGCGCGATGCCGATACGGTTCATGGCTTTTACTTAAAAGGAAGGCGATGATTAATGAGTTTATAGCTAGCCAATTAAAGTAGCCAAATGAGCGGGTTGCGTACGGGTAGATTGCGCACCACCTCAGGCACCTGCGGGTCGTGGTTGAGGCCCTGCCAGGTGCGCAGCCAGGCGGCGTTGCCAAACTGCGCCGCGCCCAGCACCAGAAAAGGCTGCGCCACCGGCCAGTCGGCCCAGTACATGACATCGGGCTTCAAGGGCCAGCTTTTTTTATCGGCCACGAAGGGGTAGAGGTACTCAATGCCCCGCCTGATGCTGCGGCCGTCGGCCGTTTGATAGGTCCAGAGCGGGTGCGCGGAGTCACTCAAAATCTGGCAAATCAGGGCCATCGCATCCAGGTTGAACAGCGAGTAGCCGTAGGGCTTGGTACGCTTGAGCTCCTGCGGAAACGAGCCGTCAGCCGCCATCTGGCCGGGCAGCAATACCGTTTGGTAGCGCTCGCGGCAAAAATCCAGCAGCTGCTGATTGCCAGTGAGGCGCGCAAAGCAGGCCACCTGCATCACCCAGCAGGTGCCGTGGTTATTGGGGGCGTTTAGCTCGTCCTGGCCGTAAGGGTGGGTCGTGAGCCAGGTTAGGTACTGCGCAAACCAATTTTTAATGCCAGCCAAGTCGCTAGCTGGCATTGCCTTGGCATCCTGCATTACGAGCACGCCCTGCGCCACTTCCAGCAGCTGTATCGTGTCAATAATGCCTATTCCACGCCCCGTAAATCGGCCCTTGATGGCCTGCGCGTACAGCAATGAGGGGTTCATTAAAGTGGCCGGGTCGAGCAGCCAGGCCCGTAGGTGCACCAGCGCGTGGCGCACGTACTTCTCGTCGCCCGTGAGCTTGTAGGCCGAAGCGAGTGCTCCCACCACGCGGCTGAAGCGAATCATGGCCAGGCGGTGGGCCGTGAAGTTGTCGGGATTGGTTAGGCCGTCGCGCTGGATGTAGGGGCCGTTTGGGTCTTTGGGGTCGGGCCACCAGTAGTCGCCCTCCGAAAAGAAGTCATGCAACCCACCTGTACTGCGTGGCGAGTGGCTGGCTGTTACCGTGCTGGGCGTCTGCCGCAACGCCCAGGCCGCCTCAGTTAGCACATGTTGGCGCAGGATGCGCGCAGCTACCTGGCGCACGCTGTCGCCAGGCGCAGCAGCTTGGCTTACCACTGGGGCTAGCAAAAAGCTGATGAATAGCAGGATAAGTTTGGTAGCCATACAAGTTGCTGCGGAATAATTCAGCGGAGTCAGCGGGCGCTATGACTCGTCAAAACAGGCGCTTTACCTGCACACCGTTCAGCATCGTTTCGCCAGTTTCAGCCTTGAAAACCAGCCGAATGCTCTCGCCGCCCCGCACTAGTACCGGCAACTTAAAGCTGACAGCTTGCAAGGGCCGTAGGTAATTTGCCGCACTCAGCGCGGGCAATACCGGCTGCCCATTTAGCAAAACCGTGAAGCTGCGACCAGCAGAGGCAGCAACGCTAGCGGCTTTCTCGTCGGCCAGGTTATATGCCAATTGTTCGGTGGCGGGCACGGCTTCCAACTCGGCAAAGTGCAGCGTTACCTCGTATTCGCCAGCAGGCACGTCGAGGCGAAACTCGCTCAAACCCAGGCGCTGGGTTTCGTAAATGGCGTCGTAGTCGGTGCCCAGAATATTGCGGTCGGAGCCGTAGGGCAGACGGTCGCCGGCCATTTTGTAGCGGTGGCCCCCCACGTAGCCCCAACCGCCGGGCGTATAGGGCTGCTCGGGCAGCCACACCTGATGCAGCTTAGTATCGGTGAAGGTGCGCTCATCGCCAAGGCTCACGTTGAGCTCCGTGAAGGGCATTTTTACCGATGCTAGCTGCTGCGGAATGACTTGAAAATCAATGGCTGCTACATCTTCTATAGCGACAGCATCCTCCGTATTCCGCTTGGCATAAGCCCGCAGCTGGTTGAGGCCATTTTTGAAAGGCACGCTAAACCGGGCCACCCCGCCTGCCACCGGCTGAGTGCCCAAGTCGCGGCCATCGAGTAGCAGCTGCACGGTGGGCTGGTTGGTGTACACCTCCACCACTTGGCGGCTCATCAGCGAATCGGGGCTAGCGGCCACGCCAGCGCGCAAGGTCCAGCTCCGCGAGCCGATTTTTAGGAAGGGCGTTTTCAGCAGCCGCGCCTGATAAAAAAGGTACGCATCCTTGGGCCGCCGGTCGCCGGTGAGCAGGCTTTTGTTGTTGATGTGCGGCACGGCTTCCTGCCGGGTTTCGGAGTTGAACTCGGCCAGATTCCACACTGTGCTGCCCGCCACGAAGGGCCGCTCCAGAATGGCTTGGAGGTAAAACTGATGGTAGCGGTTGGCATACTCCATCGTTTTATCGAAGCGCTTGGGCGTGGTTGAGTGCAGGCGCTCGTCGGAGTCGGCCCCGTACTCGGTCACCAGTAGCGGCGTATTTGACAGTTCCTGATGGTGGTGGTCCAGAAATTTAGGAAAGCCTTGTAAATCACCCGAATACCAGCCCTGATACAGATTCCAGCCCACCACTTGCGGGATGGCGAGCAGCCCGGCCTGCCGGTACAGCTCAAAATCGCCGTGGCACACGAGCATGGTGGTGCGCGCCGGGTCTTCGCGCCGGGTCAGGCTGTCGAGCTGCCGGGCCAGCGTCTGCACGTGGCGCAGGTAGGTGCGGCCGGGCTCGTTGTCGCGCTTCAGGCCGGGCGGCAGGCGTAGCAGCACTTCATTCATATAGGCCCAGATGATGACGCTCGGGTGGTTGAAATTCTGCCGAATCATCTCGGTCTGCATGCGGCGGCAATTCTCAAAAAATGACGGCGAGTCGGTAATGGCGTTCACAATCGGTATCTCGACCGAAGCCAGAATGCCCAGCCGGTCGCAGGCGGCCAGCACGGCGGGGTCTTGCGGATAGTGCGACACACGCAGGAAATTACCACCCATCTCCTTGATTAGCTGCACATCATGCACGGCCAGGGCGGTGGGCAGCGCATTGCCCAGGCCGGGGTAATCCTGGTGGCGGTTGGTGCCGATGAGCTTGAGCGGCTGCCCATTCAGGAAAAACCCCTGCGCCGCATCAAACCGGAACCAGCGCAAACCTAGCGGGCTGCTTATCTCATCGAGCGCCGGGCCAGCCGGCTGGTTGGCTGGCCGCACCGTAGTGAGCAAGTGGTAGAGATACGGGGCGGCGGGCGACCACAGATGAGGCTGCCGTAGAGCGGGCAGGGCTAGGCGAAAAGGCTGGGTTTCGCCCGCTTTCAGGCGCAGCTTCACCTGCTGCTGGCCTATTACTTGGCCCTCTCGGTTCACTACCTGCGTCGATACCAAAATGGGCTGCGCCTGAGCCGACTCATTGGTCAAGCGGCCCGCCACCACTACCGTTGCTGCCTCATTAGAAACGGCTGGCGTGGTGACAAATACGCCTGCCGAGGCGTGGTTATCCAAGTCGAAATGCACCGGCTCGGCGGCCACCAAATACACGTCGCGGTACAGGCCGCCATAGAAATTAAAGTCGGCTGATAAGGGCGGAATGGTCGCGTTGAAGCGGTTGGTCAGCTTGACCAGCACCTCGGTCTGCGCCCCACCCCCGGCAAAGGTGAGGTAGCGGCTAATGGGCACGCTAAACGCTGTGTAGCCGCCCGCGTGGCGGCCGGCCAATTGGCCATTCACATACACCTCAGCCTCCTGATTGGCCGCTTCAAAGTGCAGATACACGCGGCGGCGCTGCCAGTCGGCAGGCACGAAAAGCGTTTTTTTGTACCAGCCCACGCCCCGGTAGTAGCCGGGCGTGTCGTCGAGCACGTCGGTGGCGTTCCAGGTGTGGGGCAGCGAGACTTGCTCCCAGTGCGGGGCGGCCGGCTGGTGGCTGGTATCGAAGGCAGCGGAATCTTTGCTAAACAGCCAGTTGGCGCTAACAGACTGCGTCAAACGCTGTGCCGCGACCGGCGTAGCCCAAAAGAAAACCAGCAGCAGCCAGCTATAGCGAATAAAGTGCATCATAGAGCGAGTATAACCGTTGCCAACCCCGGCGACTGCACCGCCACCGCACTCTGCCCGGTTTTGGCCTCCAGCCGGATGATGGCGCGCCCGTTGTAGGCCTGCACCTTGCGCGAGCCACTGCTGGTGCCCAGGTCGTCGAGTAGCCGGCCGCTGCCCGCTAATGAAAATTCCAGCCAGTTGGCCGCGTCCAGGCACTGCACGCCTTGCGCATCGAAGAGCTTGGCCTCGATGGTGGTGAGGCCGCTGGCCTCGGCTACTTTAGTCAGGGTGAGCTTGGTGGGCTTGGTCCACTTCTGGGTTTGGTAGCGGAAGCTTATTTCGTCGGTTACCGTTTGCTTGCCTTGGCGGGCTACTACGCGCAGGTGGTTTTCGCCGGCAGCGAAGGGCACATTCCAGTGCAGGCCGGCGGCGGGAAAATCCTGGCTGCTGCGCTTTTTCACGCCGTAGCTTTTGCCATTTACGAATAGCTCGGCCTGCGCGCAATTTGAGTAGACTTTCACCAGCTTTTGCTCGCCCTCGTCGCCCCAGCGAATGGGCCAGGAGTGGCCGTAGATGTGGGCCATCGGCGCGGTAGTCCAGTACGACTGGAACACGTAATAGGCCTCTTTCTTAGTGAAATCGCGCTCAACCACGCCCTTCTGATTCATGTACGGGATGGGGTTATCGGGCCGCACGGGGGTCGAAAAATCCTTGAACGGCCAATAGGCCGTGCCACTGAGCCAGGGCATAGTTTCCTGCTCTTTGAGGTGCCAGTCCACGAGGTTGCAGAGGTAGGTTTCGCTCCAGTCGCCGTCTTTCGACACGCGGGCACTGCCGCCGAATAGCGAGGCATCGCCGGCCCGCTCGTCGGCCCCCTGGCCGGCCGTGATTTTGGCCAGCGCATTATCGGGGTTTTCGGAGTGGCGACCGGCGTGACTGTCGCCGCCCCACTCCACGTGCAGGAAGCGCTTCACACCCTTGAATTCTTCCTCAGTCGCTGCCTTATAATCGGTGTAAATACCTCGGTACCAGCCCGCCCAAATGGAAGGTGAATACACGTCGGGAATGTCCTTGCAAAAGTCGCAGCGCCGGATGGCCGTGTAGCGCGCCGGGTCGAGTTGGTGGGCCAGGTCGTTCAATTCCTTCATAAAAGCCCGGATTTTCTCCTTGTCAAACTCGGGAAAATCGCCTTCCCAGTCGTTCTCATTGCCCAGCCCCCAGATGATGACGGCCGGGTGGTTGTAGTGCTGCTGCACCATGTTGGTGAGCATGCGCTTGGCCTGGGCCTGGTACACCGGGCCGCCCAGCCCGCCCCGGCACCACGGAATTTCTTCCCACACCAGAATGCCCAGCGAGTCGCACATATTCAGCACGATGCGCGACTGCTGGTAGTGTCCCAGGCGAATAAAATTGACGCCCATCTGCTTCATAAGCACCATCTCCTGCCGAATCAGCGGCTCGGTCATGGCGGCGGCCACGCCGGCGTGGTCTTCGTGGCGGTGGGTGCCGCGCAGCAGCAGGCGCTGCCCATTCAGCTTGAAGGGGCCGTGCTCGACAAACTCAATGCGCCGAAAACCGACTTTCTCGGTAAGCTGAAAAGCCTGCGGACCGCCGCCCACCGTCATTTGCACCGTGTAGAGCTGCGGCTGGCCGGGCGACCACAGGCGCGGGCGAGGTACCTCAAAATCATGGATAGCCAGCTCGCCCGGCTGACCGCTCACCGTGCCCTGAAACTTACTCACTAGCTTCCCCTGCGGGTCGAACAGCCGCACCGCTACAGGCGAGGCCACCGCCGCACTCGCGGCCGAAAAAGTGGCTTTCAGCGTCAGCCGACCAGTTTTGCCGGTCGCATCTACCTCAGCTTTGGCCGCCAGCCGCTCCGCAAATACTGCCGGCTGATACTCTAAGTTGAGGTAGCGATAAAGGCCGCCGTAGATGTTGAAATCCGCTAAGTCAGACGGTATCATCTCCAGGTCACGCGAGTTGTCGCAGCGAATCGAGAGCGGAATCTTGCCCTTGAATTGCTTTTGGAAAGCCTCCGTCTTTTGAAATTCGGCCACGACCTGGGTGATGTCAACCGTCCATTCGTCGTAGCCGCCCACGTGGCTGCCTACTTTGGTAGTGCCGATGTAGACCTCCGTTTTCTGGCCCGCGCCCTCGAAGTGCAGCCGCGTGTGGCCGCCGGGGTAGGGGTTCTGCACCGTGAGCTGGGTGCGGTACCAGCCGGGGCCTTGGTAATAATTTACATCAGGGTCCACCGCATCGCGGGCATTGAAGCAGTGAGGCAGCGTCACGGCCTGCCACAGCGGCACGCTCTCGGGGTTGCCGGCCACTACGGGGCGCACGGCCTCCCACACGCCGCCCAGGTCCTGGCGCACAAACTCCCAATTGGCGGTAAGGCGCTGTGCTTGCTGCGCACGGGCAAGATAGCTGGTGCCCAGTAGTATTAAGGTGGCAATCAGCCAAGTGCGAAGGTGTTTTTGGCTCGACTGCACAGTAGCGCGGACTTTTAGTCCGCGAGTACCAAGCGTACTAACTCGCGGACTAAAAGTCCGCGCTACTGCTTCAGGTACGCGCTTATACTTTTCAGCCATTTTAATTATTTAAAAAGCCCACGGAACGGACTGAAAAGTAGGGTTTTGGGCAAATACGGCCGGCGCGCTCAAGTCAGGGTAGGCCCGGCTGGCCTGCTCGTACACGTTCAGAGCCAGGTTGTTGGAAGTTGGCGCGGCATCAGCTTTTTCCATCTTCTTTTGGCCCAGCAGGTAAGGCCGAAACCACTCCACGGCCGGGCGCAGGCCCTGGCCATCGCGGGTGGTGTAGTGCCAGAGGTCGAGGCCGACGTGCGGGGCCAGCAGGGCCAAGCGCTCCCAGCCTTGCAGGTTCATGCTCACATAGTTCCAGGGGCGGGTGCGGGCCAGCTCCAGGGGTTGTGCACCGTCGGGGGCAATTTGCACGGCCACGCGGGGCCAGGTTTGCGCTTGCAGGGTGCGCTTGGCTAGGGCCTCATCGCCGGTGAAGAGCGCAAAATCCACCACTTGCGTGTCGTAGAAGGTGCCGTGGTTGTTCTTGGCCTGGCCTTCGGGCAGCGCGATGGGGCTGGTAGTGAGCCAGGTATTGAAACTCTTAAACCAGTTTTTCAAGCCAGTTACTAAGTCTGTATCCACGTTTTTGCTGCCACTCAGCAAAGCCAGCGCCTCGGGAATTACGACCAAGTGACGGGTTTCAATAATACCAAAATTGCGCCCGGTATTGATGCCCGGAATGCCTTGGCCGAAGTTCAGATTCGGGTTCATGCGGGTGGCCGGGTCCAGAAAAAACACCCGCAGCAAGGTGGCCGCTTGCCGGGCGTAGCGCTCGTCGGTGGTGAAATAATAGGCCAGCGCCAGCGTCTGCACCGCCGCGCAAAGTTGGCTTAGGTGCTCGCTGTCTTTCATGGCCTCGGCCTCGGGGTTGTGCAGGCCATCCTTTTGGATATAGGGCTTGCCATCGGGCTTGGTGGGGTCGGGCCACCAGTAGGGGGCCTGCGAAACGTAGTCGTGCTTGTCGCCGCTGGGCGGAGTCTGCGGCTTGGTGGCGATGGTGTAGGGCGCGTGTTTCAGCGCTTGGTCGGCCTCGGCCAGCAGGTGCTGCACCTGCGTAGCTTCGGGCTGGTGGCCGGCGCGGTAGGCAGCTTTGTAGGCCGCCATCGCGGTGGGGTCGAGCAGGAGGAAAGCAGGCGATGCCGCCATGGCTAGCTGGGTGACTAACAGCCACCCAGCCAGCCAAAACAATAGCTTACGCATTAATAACCGGGGTTTTGCACCAGGTTCGTATTCAGCAAAATCTCCGACTGCGGAATCGGAAACAGTAGAAACTGGTCGCTTACGGTGCGGTTGTATACGGCCAGTTGGCGCTGCTTGAGGCGGCCCATCCGAATGAGGTCGTACCAGCGGTAGCCTTCGGCGCACAGCTCCAATGCCCGCTCTTGCAGGAGCACATCCACGAAGGCATCTTTAGCAGTGGCGGTGGTGGGCAGGGCCGCGAGGCCGGCGCGCACCCGCACCGCATTGATGCCCTGATACTTAGTGGCATCGGCGGCATTCAGGTTGTTAAGAGCTTCCGACTGCATCAGCAGCACGTCGGCGTAGCGGATAACCACCCAGTTGCAGCGCGAATCGTTGAGCACCCGTAGCGGGTCGCGGAACTTGTTGAACCAGTATAGCGACTGCGTGGTGGTGCCGCTGGCGTTGGTGGCGTTGCTCAGGTTCCAGGCTTTGCGCACGTCATTGGCGGTGTAGGCGTTCACGAGCCAGGTGGGCACGTTGAAGGAGCCGAAGCCGGCCAGCGTGGTCGGGATGTGCATGCGCGGCGTGATGTTGCCCACGTTGGGCGGCAGGTCAAATTGAATGGAAAACAGGTGCTCCGGCCCGTTCTCCTTGTCGGGGCTGAACACGTCGCCGTACACCGGCAGTAGCGAATACAGGTTGCTGCCAATCACGCGGTTGAGGGCCGACAGGGCATCCTGGTTATCGCTGGCTGCGGCGGCGCTGGTGCTGGCGCGGGTCAGGTACACTTTGCCGAGCATAGCGGCGGCGGCCCCGCTGCTGGCGCGGCCTTTCTCACCGGCCGTAATGCGGCTTTCGGGCAGGCAATTAGCCTCGGCAAACTTCAGGTCCTCAATGATTTGATTATAGACCTGCGCCAGCGGGGTGCGGGTCGGGCGCACGTCATCAGCAGGGCCGCTGGTGGCGGTGAGGGGCATGGGCACAGCGCCAAAGCAGCGCACGAGGTCGAAGTAGCCCATGGCCCGCAGAAACCGCGCATTGCCCAGAATGGCGTTTTTGCGGGTCGCATCCATGCTCACGGCGGGCACCTTGCCAATCACGTCGTTGGCGCGGTTTATCATACGGTAGGTGTTTACCCACCAGTTACTTATCTCCGAGTTGGTAGTCGTGAAGCTGTTGTTGAACAGCTCGAACCGCTCGCCGCTGGTGGCGGTGGTGGTCATGCCATCGCCGGGCAGCTCGCTAATGAGCCAGGTGGTGCGCCCGTAGTAGGCCTGCGGCTGCAAGGCGCTGAACACGCCATTGAGCGCGGCCACGGCATCGGCCTCGTTTTGGTAGAAGTTGGCCGGGGTCAGGAAGTCGTAGGGCTTTTCATCGAGGAAGCTTTTGCAGCTCCCGAGGCCGAGGGCCAGGGTGCCCAGCAGCAGTACTATCTTTTTCATAATCAGAGGCGAAGAGGGTGGGAGCGCGCGCTAGAAATTCAGCCGCAGGCCGGCGATATAGGTGCGCTGGTTGGGGTAGGCGTTGTAGTCGGTGTTCTGGCTCAAGGCATTGCCGCCGAAGGAGTTAACCTCGGGGTCGTAGCCGGTGTATTTGGTCCAGGTCACCAGGTTTTGGGCCGTCACGTAGATGTTAGCGCCCTTAATGGCTTTCAGGTAGCTGGGCACCGGAATGGTGTAGCCCAGTGTCACGGTTTTGAGGCGCAGGAAGCTGCCGTTCTCAATCACATCGGAGGTGATGCCCGTGTTGCGGCGCACCACGCTGTTGGCCTTCGGGATGGTGTTGCTGGTGCCGGGGCCGGTCCAGCGGTCTACCACGGTCGCCAGTTTATTGGTGGTCGTGAAGCCCGATTCCAGCTCGTAGCGGTTGAGATTCAGAATGTCAGAGCCCTGCACGCCCTGGAAGAATACGCTCAGATTGAAGCCGCCCGCGGTGAAATTATTGGTGAGGCCGTAGATGAAATCGGGCTGGGCCGAGCCGATAATGGTGCGGTCGGAGCCGTCGATTTTTTTGTCGCCGTTGAGGTCGGCGTAGCGCGGGTCGCCGGGTAGGTACTTGGGTGTGGTGAGGCCGGCGGCGGCAATCTCATCGGCCGTTTGCCAGATGCCCTGGAACTGGTAGCCGTAGAACGAGCCGATGGGCTGGCCCACGCGTAGCGTACTCGTCACGCCCGTCGAGCCGGGAAAAATGCTGGTGCTCGACGAGCCCACGAAGCGCTCATTCTCGCCATTCAGGTCGAGCACCTTGTTACGGTTTAGCGAGAAGTTGAGGCTGGTACTCCACGTAAATCCCTTGTGGTCAAAGTTTACCGAATTCAAGGCCACCTCAACGCCTTTGTTCTGGACGCTGCCCGCGTTCAGCAAAATGCTATTGAAGCCCGAGGTTTGGGGCAGCGACACGTTGAGCAGCAGGTCGCTGGTTTTCTTGTAATACACATCGGCCGTGAAGGTGAGCCGGTTTTTGAGCAAGCCGATGTCCAGCCCGATATCGGTCGAGGCGGTCGATTCCCAGGTCAGGTTGGGGTTCGGGATATTGGTAGGGGAGAGGCCCACCAGCCGTGTGCTGCCAGCCACGTAGCCATTGGAGCCGTAGCGGGCCTGCGAGGCGTAGGAGCCGATTTCCTGGTTGCCGGTGATGCCGTAGCTGGCCCGGATTTTAAAATCCGAAAACGCCGTTAGCCCCTTCATAAATTCTTCGTCGATAACGCGATACGCCACCGCAGCCGATGGGAAGAAGCCCCACTTGTTATTGGCCCCGAAGCGTGACGAGCCATCGGCCCGCATCGTGAAAGTGAACAGGTAGCGGTCGAGCAGGCGGTAGTTGATGCGACCGAAGTACGAGGCGAGCTGGTTAGCATTGCGGTACGACGTGGGCGTGAGCACGTTGGCGCCCAAACTCAGGTTGTCGCTGCCAAGTGTATTGGTGAAGAAGTTGGTGCTGCCCGCGCCCGTGCCGCTATTGATGAACTGTTGGAGCGAGAAGCCAGCTACCACGTTCAAGGCGTGGATTTTACCAAGTTGCTTGTCATAGGTGAGCGTGTTCTCATTCACCCAGCTGTAGTTGAAAGTACCGTACTGCCCAGCCGAGCCGTTGGTATTGGCTCCCAGGAAGGTAGTCGAAGGCAAATAGGTGGCCTGCTGCACATTATAGCCATCCACGCCAGCCGTGACGCGAGCCGTCAGGCCAGGCACGATTTCGTAGTTGCCGGCCACGTTCAGCAACCCGCGCAGGGTGGTAAACTGGTTTTTGACCTGCTCGGCGTAGGCCACCGGGTTACCCACGTTTTCCACGTAGGGCAGCGGCGTATTGGAGTAGGTGTAGTTGCCATCGGCATCGCGCACCGGGTTGATGGGGCTGAAACGCAGCGCATCCAGAATAACGCCGCCCGAGCTGCCGCCGTTGGTGCTGGCCAGGGTGCGGTTTTCGCCGGTGGCGGCTATCTGGCTCGTAAAAGCGAGGCTCAGCTTCTTACTAATTTTGCGGTCAAGGTTAAAACGCACCGTGCCGCGCTTAAAATCCGAGTTGAGGACGATACCCTTCTGGCTGAAATAGTTAAAGCTTAGGTTGTAGCGCGTGTCGTCGTTGCCGCCGTTGAAGCCGAGCTGATAGTTATCCATGCGCCCGGTCTGGAAAATAGCGTTTTGCCAGTCGGTGCCATCGCCCAGCGCGTCTATCTGGGCCTGCGTGTAGGGCAGGGCGCGGGCGCTGGCTGGGGTTTCGACGTTGGTAAGCTGCTGCACATCATTGAGATACTGCGCAAACTGCTTGGCGTTCATTAGCTTGTACGGGTTGCGTACCTTCGAAATGCCAGTATAAGCCTCGAAGTTGATGGTATTGCGCCCCGCCTTGCCGCGCTTGGTCGTCACCAGCACCACGCCATTGGCCCCGCGCGAGCCGTAGATGGCCGTGGCTGAGGCATCTTTCAGTACCTCAATGCTTTCGATGTCGGCCGGGTTGAGAGAATTCAAGTCGCCCACCCCCGGAAAACCGTCAATCACATAGAGCGGGTCGTTACCCGAACTGATGGAGTTGATGCCCCGAATGCGCACCGTGAGGCCGCCACCGGGGGCCGAGTTGCTTTGGGTCACCTGCACGCCGCTCACGCGGCCCTGTAGTATCTGCTCGGTGCGGGCAATAGGCGTTTCGGCCACCTGCTCGGCCGTGATGGAGCCCACTGAGCCCGTAATGTCGCGCTTGCGCTGGGTACCGTAGCCTACTACTACCACGTCGTTGAGGTCGGTGGCCACCTCTTTCAGGCGCACCACGTCGAGGGTGCTGCGGTTGCCGGCGCGCACTTCCAGCGGCTCGTAGCCCACGGAGGAAAATACCAGCACGGGCTCGGCTCCGTCGGGCACGTTGAGGCTGTAGCGGCCCTGGGCATCGGTGGCAGTGCCGTTTTGGGTGCCTTTCACCAGCACCGTTACGCCGGGTAGGGGGCCGCTGTCGGTGGTGCCGGTTACGGTGCCAGTCAACTGCCGGGTCTGGGCCTGCGCCGGCAGGCTGGCCGCGACGGCCAGTGGTACCAGCAGAGATAAAAACGTAGAGTTTCGCATAGTGGGTGGGGTAAGTGAGTGCTTAATTTCTTTGTAAATAAAGAAGCCCCTTCACCCAAGCCGGTGCATAAAATCCACTTTTTTACGGAATCGTTTACGTAAAAAATAGAGTTAAAATATTGTTTATCAATATTTTGAAAACTGGTTGCTTCGGGTGGCTACTCATTAGCAGCAGCGGCTGCGCCAAGGGCACGTAGCTGCCTTAGCGCTTGGCTCAGGTAGAAAAGGCGACTCGCTGGAGTTCATACCCGCACTTAGGTGAAGGCCGCCAATAAGGGCCAGAGGCCGCCAGTACGCCCGGTAGTATATTTGAAAACGCCCTGCCACTATTCCCACCCTGGCAAGGCGTTGTAGCCCAAGTGACTAGTCGGATTGTCTATCGTTTTTTGTTAAGCCTGCTGCCAGTATTGCTCCTGGGCAGCTGCGCTGAGCCAGCCCAGCCGCCGCGCACGTATCGCATTGGTTTTTCGCAGTGTAGCACCAATGGCGAGTGGCGCCAGGCGGTGCTGACCGGCATGCAGCGCGAATTAAGCTTTCACCCCGAAGCAAAGCTGCATATGCTCGACGCCAAGGAAAGTAGTTGGCGCCAGCAGCAGCAAATCAAGCAGTTGCTAAACGAAGGAATCGACTTGCTCATCGTGTCGGTGAATGAAGCGCGCAGCCTGACTCCAGCGGTAGAGGAAGCGTACCAGCGCGGCATTCCGGTAGTGTTGCTCGACCGGCGCATCAACTCGACCCAGTACACGGCCTACGTGGGCGGCGATAACGTGGAAGTGGGCCAAACGGCCGCCCGCTACGCCGCCCGCCTGCTGCACGAGCGCGGCAACCTCATCGAAGTGCTGGGGGCGCATGCCTCGCCGGCCGTACTGGGGCGGCACCAGGGCTTTGTGCAGGGGCTGGCGGCCTTTCCCGATATGCATCTGGCCGCCGAGGTAAAGGGCGAGTGGAACGTGAACGCCATGAAATTGCCGCTACGGGCGGCCCTGCTGGCGCACCCGGAAGTGTCGCTCATCTTCGCCCACAACGACCGCATGGGCCGCAGCGCCGCCGAGGTGCTACATGAGCTGGGCCGCACCAAGCAGGTGCGCGTCATCGGCGTCGATGCGCTCGACCTGGGCTTGGTGCGCAAGGGCATCCTAACGGCGTCGGTGCTCAATGCTACGGCTGGCGAAGATGCCATGCGCACGGCCCTGCGCATCCTCAACCATCAGCCATTCAAGCGCGAAAGCACCCTAGGTACGCTGGTGGTAGACTCGACCAACGTGCTGACCATGCAGCGGCAGGCCGACAAAATCACGACCCAGCAAGCCGATATCGAGCGGCAGCAGGGCCTACTTACTACCCTGCGCACTACCTACGCCAACCTGCAAACGGCGCTCTACGGCCTGCTAGCTACGCTGCTTGGCGCGCTGGTGCTAGGGGCCGTAGCATGGCGCTCGGCCCGCCGCAACCGCCAGATAAACCATCAGTTGGCGCTGCAAAACACTGAAAATGACAAGATAAACCGCCAGCTAGCCAGCCAAAACGACGAGATACGCGCCCAGCGCAATCAGATTGCGGAATTGGCCGAGCAGGCCCGCGCCGACACCGAGGCCAAGCTACGCTTTTTCACCAACTTCTCGCACGAGCTGCGCACGCCGCTCACCCTTATTCTGGGGCCGGTGGAAGAGCTGCTCAGCGGCAGCCCCAATCTGTCAGGCGCGCAGCGCCAGGATTTGGCGCTGGTGCGGCGCAATACCCAGCGGTTGTTACAGCTGGTAAATCAACTCCTTGATTTCCGCAAGATTGAGGTGGGCAAAACGGTGGTGCGCGCTACCGAAAGCGACTTAGTGGCCTTCGTGCGCGACTTGGTCGATGCCTTCGAGAAGCCAGCGCAGCTGCGGGGCGTGCAGCTGAAATTCCTGACTGCCGAGCCGCGCTTGCTGGCTTGGTTCGATAGCAATTTGCTGGATAAAGTGTTTCTTAATCTGCTATCCAATGCCTTGAAGTTCACGCCCGAGCATGGGCAAATTACCGTAAGTCTGCAAGCGGCCAACCACGGCCAAGCCCTTCAGGTGAGTATTGCCGATACCGGCCGGGGCATCAGTGAGCAAGACCGGGCGCATGTGTTCGAGTGGTTTTACCAAGGCGAGCAGGAGGGCGTGGCGAAGGGCTCGGGTATGGGGCTGGCGCTGGCCCACGGCTTGGTACGCCTGCACCAAGGCCTGCTCACGTTTAGCAGCCAACTGGGCCGGGGCAGCACTTTCACTGTGACGCTGCCCCGCGAACTGCCCGAGGCGCTGCACGCCACGGGGCCAGCCAGCCTGCTAGCCATTGCCCTGGACGAGCCCGAGCCCATCCAAAGCAGCCTGGAGCCCGCTGCCGCTGAAACAACCCCCGAGGCGCTGGTGTTGGTGATAGAAGACAATGCGGAAGTAAATGACTTCCTGGCGCGTAAGCTGCGAGTTGCCTTCCGGGTGCAAAGCGCTACCGATGGGCACACGGGCTTCCGCCTGGCTACCGAGCTTATCCCCGACTTGGTGGTGTGCGACGTGATGATGCCCGGCCTGAGTGGCTTGGAGGTCGTCAATCAGCTCAAGCACGACTGGCGCACCTCGCATATTCCGGTGGTGCTGCTCACGGCCCGCCATGCGCCCGAGCAGCAGGTAGAAGGCGTGCAGGCCGGGGCCGACCTCTACCTCACCAAGCCCTTCCACCCGGCTTTCCTGCTCGAAAGCATCCGCACGCTGCTGGCCAACCGGGCTAGGCAGCGCGACCACTTCCGCCGCGAGCTGAGCCTGGATACGGCCACCGTGGCCGACAATCCCGACCAGCAATTTCTGGCCCGCCTCACCGCCGTAGTAGAAGCCAACCTCACCAAAACCGACCTGAGCGTGGAAGAAGTAGCTAGCCTGCTGAACCTCTCCCGCATGCAGCTCTACCGCAAAGTAAAGGCCGTGCTGGGCACTGGCGTTACCGACTTCATCCAGAGTCTGCGCCTCACCAAAGCCCGCGAGCTACTGCTCGACGAGCAGCGCACGGTAGCCGATGTAGCGTATGAATTGGGCTTCTCGTCGCCTTCCTATTTCTCGACCAGCTTTCGGGCGCGCTACCAATTGTCACCCTCCGAGTTTCGGGCCATGCACGTATCAGCCGCACCTTGAAAGAGATGCATTGAGGTAGCATAAACCGCCTGTCATTGCGAGCGAAGTGAAGCAATGACAGGCGGTTTGTCATGCCGTTCTAATTTCAAAAACCGTGTGCTAAAAGTGAAAGCCATACTAAATGCCTGTCAAGATTTTGCTGGAGTAAAAATCTGACAATTAAATAATTATGAATAAAATAATGGGTGAACGGCTATTGTGCTAAATGAGCAATAGCGGCGGCCGTAGCGCGAGGATTTTTGTAGGAAAGCTGGCTTGTGGCCGCTCACTGTTTCCTATGATTCCTACTGCTCCTATCAACCTCAAGCAGCTGGCCGGCCAGCTGGGGTTATCGTCCTCTACTGTGTCGCGGGCTGTGCGCGACAGCTACGAAATCAGCCCCGCCACTCGCGAGCGGGTGCAGCAGCTGGCCCGGCAGCTCAACTACCAGCCCAACCCCATTGCCAGCTGCCTGCGCAATAGCGTGAGCAAAACCATCGGCGTGATTTTGCCCCAGCTCGATAATCATTTCTTCGCGCTGGCCATCAACGGCATTGAGGAAGTGGCGCAGCAAAACGGCTACCATGTCCTCATCTACCTCACCCACGACCGGGCCGAGCAGGAAAAAGCCGTGTCGAAGCTCCTCACCAACGGCCGCGTCGATGGCATCTTGCTGGCGCTGGCTAGCGGCACCCGCAGCGTCGGCCACTTCGAAAAGCTGAAAGAAATGGGCTTGCCCATCGTGCAATTCGACCGCATCAATACCAGCCTGCGCACCGCCACCGTCACCACCGACGACTATGCCAGCAGCTACCAGGCCACCGAGCACCTGCTGAAGGCGGGCTGCCGCACCATTGCCCACCTGCGCGTGTCAGAAAGCCTGTCTATCAGAAGCTAGCGTCTTCGTGGCTATCAGGCCGCGCTGCAAGACCACCAACTATCCCAAGACCCCGAATTGGTACTAACCGGCACCAACTCCAACGAGGAAAACCTGCGTCGCATCACTCGCCTCCTGCAACAGCGCCCTGATATCGACGGCATTTTTGCCTCAGTAGAGCGCTTGGCCTTGAGCAGCTACCAGGCCTGCCACAACCTGGGCATCGCTATCCCGAAAGCCATGAAAATCATCGGCTTTTCTAATATGGAAACCGCTTCGCTGCTGGCACCCAGCCTTTCTACCATTACCCAGCCGGCCTACGCTATCGGCCGGGAGGCGGCCCGCATCCTACTACAGTCCATTACCAAGCGCCAGCCGGTGCTGCCTACCCAAAGCGTGGAACTGAAATCAGAGTTGATAGTGCGAGCCTCGACCGCTGCTGGTTAGTTAGGCTGCAACGGTCGGGCAGAATACTATTCAGAAGCAACTTAGCCCTATCAGAATCCTTTGTTGCTACTGCTTATCTATGAATAGCTTACTAGTTGTGGTGCAGCGACGACTGGCGAATAAACAACTCAGGCTGCAACACCACCTGCCGCTGCATGAATGACGCTTTGGGCGCGGCTGCCAGCTCCAGAAACAGCCGCACCGCCGCCTCGCCCATCTCCTCGCAGCGCTGGTCGACCGACGTAAGTTGAGGCTCAGTAATGGCGGTGAAACCCTCGTTGCTAAAGCCCGCGAGGGCCACATCCTGTGGTACCCGAATGCCTTGGCTTTTAAGCAATTGCAGAGCGCCCAAAATAACGGAATCGCCTGCTCCGAATACGCCATCGGGCGGCACCGGCAGGGCCAGCAGGCGACGCATGGCATTGGCACCGTCTTCCAGCGTCATGTCGGAGTAGTCAATCAGCTCCTCTGGCGCGGGTAGGTCGTAGCTGGCCAGCGCATCGAGGTAGCCCTGGCGGCGCTGGTGGTAAATGTTGAGGTGCTGAGGGCCGGCGAAGTGGGCAATGCGGCGGCAGCCCTGCTCCAGCAAGTGGCGGGTGGCCTGGAAAGCCCCGTCCCGGTCGTTGAGCACCACCGAATTAACCAACTCAGTGGTGGGAATGCGGTCGAAAAATACCAGCGGAATACCCCGGCTGCGCACCTTATCGAAGTGCTGAAACTGCTGGGTATTCCGCGCCAGCGACACCAGCACGCCCGCTACCTGCGCATTGAGCAGGGTCTCAACGTTGCGCCGCTCTAGCTGCACATCCTCGTGCGACTGGCACACGATGACGCTAAAACCCGCCTTGCTGGCCGCCTGCTCGATGCCCTGAATAACGGACGGGAAAAACTTGCCCTCAATGTAGGGTACCACCACGCCTAATAGGCGGCTCTGGCCTTTGCGCAGCGCGGCCGCCAAGTGATTGGGCTGGTAGTTAAGCTTTTTGGCAAGCTTTAGTACCCGTTGCTTCGTGGCCGCCCCGATGCTGTGGTGGTCGCTCAGCGCCCGCGAAACGGTGGTCATGGACACGCCTAATTCTCGGGCCAGGTCGGCCATCGAAACGGCCGTAGGAGTAGTAGAAGACGTTTTCTTTGGGCGCGGACTCATAAATTACACTAGTAGCCAGCAACACGGAACCGACTAGAAACAAGGCGCAAATCTAAGTTACGCCCCAGGAAGTCTGCCCAAAATACAGCAACCCGCGCTTTCAAGGCTTTAGCTGAAGCGTAGCCTGCTGATGGACCCTGGTAAGTGGCGAGCTAGTCACAAACGCGTTTATTAATTATAAGCACAAACGTTTGTGTAGAGTATTAGACAGTTACTTAAGTAATAGTTCGTTTTGTAGTAGGGATTTAGCAAAAGCCATTTACCCTTTTTAAGCAGTATTGAATTAAGAATGCCGTACTTCGCAAGTACTTGCACAATCGATTCTGTAGATTCGCGCAAGCGTCCCGATGAAAGAAATTATACTGGCAGCCCTGTTGGCATGCAGCCTGCGCGCAACTGCCCAAACCACGCCCGCCGCCATCCCCATCCACGACCCGGTGCTGACGCGGCAAAACGGCACGTATTACCTATTCGGCACAGGCAATGGCATTACGGTGTGGTCGTCGAAAGACCGCAAAAACTGGACGCCCGAGAAGCCCGTTTTTGCTGCGCCGCCGGCCTGGGCCGTGCGCGACGTGCCGGGCTTTAAGGGGCACATCTGGGCTCCCGATATTTCGTTTGCCAATGGGCAATACAGCCTGTTCTATTCCATCTCTACGTTTGGCAAAAATCGCTCGGCCATCGGGCTGGCTACCAATAAAACGCTCGACCCGCAATCGCCCGATTTCAAGTGGGTCGACCACGGCGCGGTGGTAGCCTCGGTACCCGGCCGCGATATGTGGAACGCCATCGACCCCAACCTGATACGCGATGAGCGCGGCACACCGTGGCTCGCCTTCGGCTCGTTTTGGAACGGCATCAAGCTGGTGCAGCTGCGGCCCGACCTCACCGGCCCGGCCGAGCCTGGGCAGTGGCGCACGCTGGCTCGCCGCCCTCGCGCCGCCGCCTTGGCTGACTCGTTGCCCGGCGATGGGGCCATCGAGGGGCCGTTCGTATTCCGGCACGAGGGGTATTACTACCTGTTCGTATCATTCGACTATTGCTGCCGGGGGCCGCAGAGCACTTACAAGATGATGGTGGGCCGGGCGCGCACCGTCACGGGGCCGTACCTCGACCAGGCCGGGACGCCGCTGGAGCAGGGCGGCGGCACGCTGGTCTTGCAGGGCGATGCCAACTGGTTTGGGGTGGGCCACAATGCGGTGGCTACGTTTGACAAGACGGATTATCTGATATTTCACGGCTACGACGGCCACGACCAAGGCCGCCCCAAGCTGCGCATCGAGCCCCTGACCTGGAGCGCCGATGGCTGGCCGCAAGTTGCTACAGCGCATTAACGATACCACTTTTTCACACTGCTTTTTCCCACCAATTCAGTTTACTGCGTTTTGAAAAACACGTTTTTATCCTGCACTAAAAAGCCGCTGGCGGCCATTGCGTCGCTACTACTGGCCGGCCCGGCCCTGGCCCAGACTACGCCGGCGCCGGCCGGCAATCCTATCATCAAAACCAAGTATACAGCCGACCCCGCCGCCATGGTGCAGGGCAACACGGTGTACCTCTACACCGGCCACGACGAAGCGCCCGCCCCCCGAGAACGTTACGTGATGCACGAGTGGCTCTGCTTCTCATCGCAGGACATGGTGCACTGGACCGAGCACCCGGTGCCGCTGAAAGTGAGCGACTTTGCCTGGGCCAAGGACGATGCCTGGGCTTCGCAGGTGATAGCGCGCAACGGCAAATTTTACTGGTACGCGGCCATGGAGCACGGTTCCATTCATGGCAAAGCCATCGGCGTAGCGGTGGCCGATAACCCAACTGGCCCTTTTAAGGATGCACGCGGCTCGGCTTTGATTACCAATGATATGACCACCGTGTCTACCCATTCCTGGGAGGATATTGACCCCACGGTGATAATCGATAGCAAAGGGCAGGCCTATCTTTTTTGGGGCAACGTGACCTGCTATTATGCCAAGCTCAAGCCCAACATGACGGAACTCGATGGCCCCATCAAGCAGGTGATGGGACTGCCGCGCTTCACCGAAGCGCCTTGGGTGCACGAGCACAACGGCTGGTACTACCTGAGCTACGCCACCGAGTTTCCCGAGAAAATAGCCTACGCCATAAGCCGCAGCCTCGACGGCCCGTGGGAGTATAAAGGCATCCTAAACGAGTTGGCCGGCAACTCGAATACTAATCACCAGGCCATCATCGACTTCAAAGGCAAGTCGTACTTCATCTACCACAACGGCGGCATGGACGTGAAGGGCGGCAGCTTTCGCCGCTCGGTCTGCATCGATTACTTATATTATAACAAAGACGGCACCCTCAAACGCGTGCAAATGACGACGGAAGGAGTGGCAGCGGCGAAGTGATATGTTTTGCTTGCTCGGTGCCCGTTGACCTCACCCCCTAGCCCCCTCTCCTTAGGGAGAGGGGGGACTAATTTTTAGCCTTAATCCAATTTTTGGAGGCTAGAACTAAAGCTAGTTCCCCCTCTCCCCAAGGAGAGGGGGCTAGGGGGTGAGGTTAACGAGCACCGAGCAAGCTAGAAAAGCGCGAAGAGCCCAGCTACCAAGTTAACCGCAGCAACGACACACCCTGGCGCGGCAATACAAAGTGCAATACAGTCTGCCCGTTCTTAATACTAGTCCAAGTGGGCGACGTGAGTAGCGCCAGCTGGCCGGCTTGCTCCAAGGCCGGGCGCTGAGCATCGGTAACGACCTGCGGCGAGCCGAGCGCCTGCCACGCGGTGTAGGCGTTACTATGGTCGTTATCAATGCGATAGTGCTGTAATATAGCCTTTTCGCCCGCGAGGCCTTGGAGCGTGATGGCGACTTCGGTGGGCGCGGCGGGTAGCGCATCGTTGTGGTAGTTCCAGACCAGCACCGAGGCTGAGTGGGCATCGGCCGTGGCGAAGGCGCCTACGTCGGCGCGCTCGTTTTGGGCCTGGTGCTGGATGTCGGCTACGGTGAGGGCGGTAGGGTTGGCTACGGCTACGCGGGGGCCGCTCATCATACTCAGCATGCGGAAGACGTTGAGTACCGGCTTGTCGACGCCGTGGGTGGCCAGGTCGCGGAAGCCGGCGAACCAGGGCTGGTTTTCAAACTCAAACGACCAGCTCACGGCCCCGGCCAGGTTGACCTGGTACTGGTCGGCCAGCCCGTAGAGGCGGGCGTAGGCGGCGGCCGTGTAGCTCGAGTACATGGTGCCGTTGCGGTAGGCGTTTTCGGGGTTGGTTTGCACGCCGCAGGCGGCACAGCCCTCGGGGTCGTTTTCGCCTAGGATAATGGGCAGCTGGCGTAGCGTGGGGAAGGACGCCACGATTTTGAAGCCCTCCTCAATGTCTTGCAACTGCACGCCCATGTTCATGCGCACGTGGGCATCTACCACCTTAGGCGCGCCCTTGGCATGGAAGGAAATGTAGTCGAGGCGGGTGCCGGTTTGGCCGGTCACGTAGTTTTTGCCGCTGACGCAGTGCTGCAAAAAGCCACGTAGGTAGTCGGCAGCCTTGTCCCAGCGCGGGCCGGTGGTTTCGGGGCCACCCAGGATGGCGGCGGGCAGGGCGCGGTGCACGGCGGCCTCGGTGTAGTCGTAGAGCTGGTTGTATTCGTCGGGCGTGCCCTTCCAGTAGCCGATGTTGGGCTCGTTCCAAAGTTCCCAGCGCCAGGTTTTTACCTCGGCTTCGCCGTAGCGGGCTATACTGTGCTTTACCCACTGGTACACCAGCTCGCCCCATTTTTGGTAGTCCTTGGGCGGGTAGGCCCAGCCGGTATAAATGTCGTTGTAGTTGTCGCCGGGCTTCCAGTGGTGGCGGTAGGGGGTGGGGTGCGTTGACATGGCCTCGGGCATGAAGCCAATCTGGGCAATGGGCTTCATGCCCCGGCTGATATAGGCGTCAAAAATCTGGTCTACGATGCGCCAGTCATACACCGGGCGGCCCTTTTTGTCTTCGGTGTAGGCGTTAGTCGAGCCCCATTTCAAGGCAGCAGTGCCGTCGCCGGTCGTCAATAGGTTGTGGGCGCGTACGTACACCGGCACAGGGCTGAGGGCCGCTAACTCGGTGAGCAGCTTTTGGCCATCGGGCATGTAGGTATAGTTAGGCTCGTCGTAGCCGAAATAGGCCCACAGCGGCTGCATAGGGCCTTGCTGCTTCGCCACATCAACGGTAATGGCCACCGGCCCCGACTGGGCGCACGCCGCCAACGCCGGGCCGATGAGCAACAGAGCTAATGTTAGCAGACGCGTAGAGATAATGGCCATTTTATCGGGTTTTGAGAGTGAGATTTTCCTGAGAGTTATCAGAATTATAAACGCCTGTCATTGCGAGCGCAGCGAAGCAATGACAGGCGACTTTTACTATCTCAAAGGCAGAAATCTATTTCTGCGCCGTGGCGGCCGCCGCTGCTGGCTGGCTCAGCAGGTCGAGGTCGGTGAGCTTTTCGGGAAACCACACCGTCATTTCGCCCTTGCCCCGGTTGGCCCAGGCGTAGTAGGGGATGGCCGTAAGCTGGCGCGACACAGTGCTGACCGAGGTGCCATCGGCCCCGAGCTGCACCACTGGCACGGTGGCCGTGAGCGTCTCCACGCCATTCAGCAGAGTAGGCTGGTAGCTGGTGATGAAGGTCGTGCTGGCGGGCACCAGGATGTTGCTGGTTTTGCCGTTGTTATCGGCCCACTCAGCGCAGTAGATGACCGGGCCGCGCTGCAAGGCCACTTTGCCAAGGTCGTCTTTCACGAGCGGATTGGCATGCACGCGGCGCACTTCCATAGGCAGGCTCACCTCGACTACGTCGTGCTTGCGCCACTGGCGGCTCAGCACGGCGTAGCCGTTCTGGAGCTGATACGTAACTGGCTTGCCGTTGATTTTGATGCTGGCCTGCTGCGTTGAAGGCAACTCAAACGTGTACAGATTAGAAGGCATGGCCTCGCCCCGCGCCCAGCCCGGAATACGCACTAGCAGGTCAAAATCGGCCCTCGACTTGGCTGGGTCGACGGTGAACTTTAAGCCGCCTTCCCAGGGGTAATTATTCTCCTGGGTGAGCTGTACTTGCTGCTTGTTTATTGTCAAGTCCGACTTGCCGCTCACGAATAAGTTGGCGTACAGGCTGCGGCCTTTCTCGGCGTACACGTAGCCGGGCAGGGCGGGCATGAGGCGGGCCAGGTTGGTGGGGCAGCACGAGCACTCAAACCAGCCCGCTCGCGCCGGCTCGGTTTGCGGGAAGCCCAGGCTGTTTTTAATCTGCATGGCGTTGCTGTAAAAGAACGACTTGCCATCGAGCCCCACGCCAGAAATCAGGCCGTTGTAGAGCACTTTCTCCATGACATCCACGTACTTGGCGTCGCCGTGGAGCTGGAACATGCGCTGGTTCCAGTATACGTCGGCCACCGAGGCGCAGGTTTCATTGTAGGCCGTGGTGTTGGGCAGTTCGTAGTTGGCCCCGAAGCGTTCGCCGCCGGGCACTGCGCCGGTGCCGCCCGTCACGTAGAGCTTCTTGGCTACCAGGTTGTTCCAAATGGTGTCTACGGCCGCCAGCAGCTGCTTGTCGCCGGTGAGGGCGGCCACGTCGGCCATAGCTGAGTAGAGGTATTCGGCGCGCACGGCGTGGCCTTCGGCCTCGTTTTGAGCTACTACGGGCTTGTCGTCTTGCCAGTACGAGCCGTTTTTCCACGCGTCGGGGCTTTTAGGGTCATAGCCTTTATACTGGCCGCGCGCATCCAGAAAAAACTTGGCCGTTTGCAGGTATTTGGGCTGGCTGGTTACGCGGTAGAGCTTCACCAAGCCCATTTCCACGATTTCGTGGCCGGGGGCCACGCTGCGCTTGCCGGGGCCGAAAGTGGCGCACACCAAGTCAGCGTTTTTGAGGGCGATGTTGAGCAGCGTTTTCTTGCCGGTAGCCTCGTAGTGGGCCACGGCGGCCTCGTAGAGGTGGCCCGCGTTGTAGAGCTCGTGGCTTAGCTCGCGCTCCTTGCTCCAACGCTCGGGGCCGGCCCAGGGGTGCGGGTGGGCAGGGTCGATGGTGCGGGCCGTGTAGAGGTAGCCGTCGGGCTCCTGGGCCGCGCCCACCTTGGTAATCAGCTCGTCGACGTAGGCTGACAGCTTGGCATCGGGATACACGCTGAGCGAGTACGATGCGCCCTCGATGGTCTTATAAATATCTGTATCATCGAACGGGAAAACCGTAGCAAATTTGCCCTGGTGCGCCGCCGCCATCTCAAAATTCTTCACCCGATTGGTGCTCTCGCAACGCGCAAACGACGCTGGGATGGTCACGTCGGTATTGATTTTGAGGCGCGGCAGCCAGAAATTATCCGTCAATCTCACCTTCGTAAACGAAACGGCCTGAATGGGATAATCCAGGTGCTGGGCGGCAGCGGGCACGGTTGCACCCAGGCCCAGAAGCAGCAGAAACGAATTGACTTTTAACATGGTAAAGGATTTTTTTGTCTTTCGATTAGAACTTGTTATTGTCATGCTGAGCTTGTCGAAGCATCTCTACCGCATCGTTGGTTGCGTATTGATTACTGCGCCACGCGAGATGCTTCGACAAGCTCAGCATGACAATCGTGTTACTCCGCCGTCAGCTCCAGCACGTGACTGGTGAGCGGCTTGGCTTCGGGGTCGCTGAGCAGCACGCCCACTTTCAGCAGATAGTCGCCGGAGTAAGTCTGGCCACTGGCGGGCAATTCCGACTTCTGACCGGGCATGAGGTTGATTTCGGTGAGGCGATAGCGGCGGGCGGGGTCGAGGCCTTGCAGCCGCACTGGCAACACCGTTTCGTGGAAGCGCGTGCGCAGATTGTAGCCGTAGAGCACAGCTTTTTGCTTGTTTTCGGCCACGTATAGCAAGGCTGCCTGGTTGCCCTCGTAGGGCGAGCGCAGCTTGTACAAGTCGCCCTGCCAGATGACAGGGCTCAGGCGCTTATAGTCGCGCACGGCCTGCTGGCTGAACTGCATTTCCTCGCCCGTCATTTTGCTCACCTCGATGTCGTAGCCGAGCTTGCCCATCATGGCCACGTCGGTGCGAAATTTCAGGCTTTGGCCACGGTTCCAGTCCGTAACGTGGCTGGCTAAGGTATTGGAAGGAAAGAAGTTTAGAAAACCCCACTGAATGTAGACTCGCTCCAGCGCGTCGGTATCGTCACTGGGCCAAAACTCGGTGAAGTACTTCAGCCCGCCATAATCGGCCCGCGCCCCGCCGCCCGAGCACAGCATCATGGGCGTGTGCGGGTACTTCTGGCGCACCCGGTCGAGCACCCGGTAGAGGCCGCGCACGTAGTCCACGTACAGGTGCGACTGGTCGCGGCCCAAATGCGCCGAGTACGCATTGGTAATCATACGGTTGCAGTCCCACTTGAGGTAGGCCGCTCCCTGGTCGAGCAGGCCGGTTACGGTGTTGTACACAAAGTCCTGCACCTGCGAATTGGTGAGGTCTAGCACCAGCTGGTTGCGGTAATAGTCCTCGGGCCGGTTGGGCAGCTTGAGCACCCAGTCGGGGTGCTTTTCATACAGCTCGCTCTTAGGGTTAACCATTTCGGGCTCAACCCAGATGCCGAATTTAATACCTTCTTTAGTGGCAGTTTGCACCAAGTGGCCAATGCCGTTGGGCAGCTTGCTTTTGGTGGTTTGCCAGTCGCCGAGGCCCTGCGTGTCGTCTTTGCGCGGGTATTTGTTGCCAAACCAGCCATCGTCGAGCAAAAACAAATCGACGCCGAGCTTGCGGGCGTCGCCCATCAGCCCATCGAGCTTGGGCTCGTCGAAGTCAAAAAACGTGGCTTCCCAGTTGTTGAGCAGCGTGAGGCGCGGCGCGGTGCCATCGAGCACGCCGCCCTGCTGGCGCGCCCAGCGGTGCAGGTTGCGCGAGGCCAGCCCCTTGCCCTGCGTGCTGTAGGTGAAGATAAATTCGGGCGTGGTGAACGGCTGCCCGGCCGGCAGCGTATACTCCGAAGCGTAGGGGTTGATACCCGCCGATAAACGCAGCAGGTTCTCATTATCCAGTTCGAAGGCCAGCCGGAAGTTGCCGGTCCAGGCCAGGGTGCCGGCTAGTACTTCGCCCGTGGTTTCGGTGGCTGGCCGGTCGGGGGCCAGGAAAAACGAGGGCGTCTGGTACCAGCCGGCGCGCGTGCCAAGCTTGCTATCTAAGATTTTAATGCCGTTGGTGAGCTGGCTTTCGGCCTCTTTGCCTTCCTCGGCCCAGTCGCCGTGCAGCTGGGTCAGCCAGTATTTTTGGGCGTCGAGATGCAGCATGGCCGAGGCGTAGCTGGTGAGCACCACTGGCTTTTTCTCGTAATGCACGATTTCCGTCCAGGTCTTAATCACGTCCTCGCGCTGATAGGCCACGAAGTGCAGCCGCACGTCCACCGGGTACTTCGGGTCGCGCAGGTGAATAATGGTGGTTTTTTGATTCGTGTCGATAGTATTGCCAAGCTGCTTGACGACTTCCACATCGGCAAAAGCCAACGCCAGCGACGGGTTGCCATCGGCATGAACTACCCGTAGCGCGGGCTCAAACAGATTGTCGGTGCCAGCCGGCACGTAGGCCTCGTGGCGTTGGGGCAACTGCTGGTAATCGGTGGGCGTGGCCAGCTTGGCTCCCAGGTACGTTTGATATAGCTTCTGCTGATTATCCACTGCCAGCACCAAGGCTACGTGCTCAGTTTCAATGATAATAGGCGAAGTAGATTGAGCCACGGCAGATAACCCGATGAAGAGAAAAGACAGCCAACCAAAGGTGCGTAGTATACTCATCAGCTGACCAGGCGAGCCCGGTGGGTGGGAAAAGAGAGAAG
>CAXUKA010000015.1:0-42881 GCA_964251335.1 uncultured Hymenobacter sp. | reverse complement strand
CCAAATACTTCCCCCAGCTCACCCCGCAGCAACTTACCCAGTTTGCCCAGCTCGAAACCGAGTTTAAAGCCTGGAACGCGCAAATAAATCTGGTGGCCCGCACCGATGCCGACAACCTCGCGGAGCGCCACATCCTGCATTCGCTGGGCATTGCCAAGGTGATAAGCTTCCCGGCTGGTAGCGCAGTGCTCGACGTGGGCACGGGCGGCGGCCTGCCGGGCCTGCCGCTGGCTATTATGTTCCCTGAGGTGAAATTTCACCTGGTCGATAGCATCGGCAAGAAGATTCGGGCCGTGCAGTTTATGGCCGCTGCCTTGGGCCTGACGAATGTGACGGCTGAGCAAATCCGCGCCGAGCAGGTGCGCGAGAAATTCGACTTTGTGGTGAGCCGGGCGGTGGCCCGCCTCGCCACTTTTCACCCCTGGATTATGCACAGCTACAAAAAGCACCCCGCGCCGGGCGCTGGGCTGTACTATTTAAAAGGCGGCGACCTGGAGGAAGAAATCGCCGAAAGCGGCTTGGTAGCTAAAGTAATTGACTTACAGACCTTCTTCGAGGAAGAGTTTTTTGAGACCAAGAAGGTGGTCGTAGTGCCAGTATAGCTAGCTACGCGGGCTTCGCTTCGCTGGCGAAAAACTGCTGTAGCTTCTCCATCAGCCGGTTGTGCTCGGCATCTTCCTGGCCGGGCTGGGTGTAGGCTCGGAAGGCTACCGTGAGGCTGCCGCCCGGCTTCAGCGATACAATATTGATTTGGGGCGCGGGCGCATCCAGGGTTTTCGGCTCCTGCTCTAGCAGCGGCAGGGCACGCTGGCGCAGGTCATCGATATTGGTATCGGCGGGCAGCTCTAACTGTATTTCGACCAGCGCCCGCTTGGGGTGGGCTTTGTTGACGATAACGCCGTTGGAGGTCGAGCCATTGGGCAGAATGACCGTGTCGCCCTGCGATGTGAGCAGGATGGTATTGAAAATCTGGATGGCCTGCACGGTGCCGCTGCGGCCTTGGCTTTCAATAACATCGCCCACCGTGAAGGGCTTGAACACCAGAATTAGCACCCCACCTGCGAAGTTAGCCAGTGTGCCTTGTAGAGCCAGACCTACCGCTAAGCCAGCAGCGCCCAGAATAGCGACGAACGACGTGGTCTCGAACCCTACCATGCCCGCCGCCGAGATGAGCAGCAGCACCTTGAGGGCGATGTTGAACATGCTGGTGAGGAAAGAGCTGAGCGACACGTCGAGCCGCGCCGTGGCCGTGGCCACTAGGCGACTAACCCAGCCAATTACCCACCAGCCAATCACCAACACCACAATGGCCGAGAGCAGCCGGGGCACGTAGAGCACGGCCAGGTCTTGCAGGCGGTCGAGGTAGTAAGGGAGGTCGTGCAGAGCGAGCAGCATAACAGAAAATAATAACGGTTTGGAAGCTGCTAGCAACGGCCAGCGGCCCCGCCAGGTTTGCGACAGTGACGAAGCTCATTCTGACACAGCCGCTTATAATGAGTGGTTACTACTCTGGCGTGCTGGTGGCCGGCGGGCCATAGTAGAGCACCCGGCCCTGCGTAACGTGCCAGTATTCCAGCATCTCGGCGCAGGTAATGGAGCTGAGTGGCTCGGTTACCGGGTCCCAGGTGAGCAGGGTGCAGCTTTCGGGCAGGCGCACTACAGGGCGGGGGCCGGCCTGCACCAAGTAGGCCAGCGCCCGGAGTTCTTTGGTATTATCCGTTTCGCCTTTTATGTAGAGGTGGCGGTCGGCGTTGAGGAAAATGAAGGCGATGAGCGCAACCCCGGCCGTGTACCAGCGCTGCGAGCGCGTGGGCAGGTGCAGCAGCAGGTAGCTTGCCGACCAGCCATACACTATCACCAGCCCTACCGTGATGGGCAGCACGCAGTCGTGGTGCAGAATGTAGGGCCGGTAGATGCGGTAGCCGCCCAGCGGCAGCAGCGCGATGTACACCACGGCAAACAGCCCCAGCCACCGCAGTGCTTGCCGAATACGCAGAGCCTGCGCTGAAGGCGGCAGGAGGCGACGAACAAGCTGCACATTGGCCAAGCACCCCAACACCAGCAACGGCAGCCCAAGGCGGTTGCTAAGGATGCTCACAATGCCGTAGGGCACCAACTGGTAGCGCTCGCTGAGCGTGCGCATAGCGGTCGTGATATTTTCGGTATTGTTGCGGCCAATATAGAGCGAGTATAAGCTCAGCACGCCCAGCCAGCCCCACAGCAGCACCAGCCGCCACGGCAGGCCACGCAGCCACTCGGCGGCCGGCCACCGCAGTCGGTGCCAAGCCGAATGCAGCACCACGCCCAGCCCGAGCACCAGCACCGTACCGGTGATGATGGGGCCATTAAAGGCCAGCACCACGCCCAGCGCCAGCATGGCCACCAGCTTATACCACGGCAGCCGCACGGGTTGCCCCTGGCTCGCGGCGCGGTACAGCGGCCATAGCAGCACCAGTAGCAGCATAAGCGGGAAGGCGTAGAAAAAATTGTACGTTACGGAGTTATCCATGATGGCCATTTGCCGGTTATAGCCCGCAGTCTGGAAAAAGGGCAGCATCAGGGCCATTGCCAGCCACAGGCGCACACTGCCCAGGCGGCGCGTGCCGCTAGCGTACCAACCCATAACGTAGAGCAGCAAGGCCAGCACACTCACATTGAAGAGCGCCGTGCTGCCGTACAGGCTATTGATGGGACTGACAACGTGTTGCAGCAAAAGCGGCACGTTGCGGAAATACAACCACATGGCGATGTGCGCAAAAAACCGGTTGGGGCCAGCGTAGATACTGTGGCGCGTGAGCACATCCCAGCCAAATGGGTCGTGCAATACGTGCGCGTAGTCGCCGCGCGGCCACACAATGGCCACGATATCCCCATCGAGCCGCAGGTGGCAGTTGCGCACAAACGTGAGCGCCAGCACTAGCAGGATGGCCAGCACCAGCGAAAGCAGCAGCCAGGGTTTTCTCATGTGGTTGGGTAAGCAGTTACCTCAGTGCGGCCACGAGGCGGGCACCGCAGGCAAAACGCGCCAGCGTTAAGGAGCTTTATAGTAGTAAAGTTTTCGCCCCTTGGTAACGCCCCAGTGCGAAAGCAGCTCCGCATTGGTGAGCGATTCGGCGGGGTTTGTGATAGGGTCCCACGACATCACGGTGCAGTTGTCGGGCAGTTGCACCACGGGTTCGGTGCCAGCCTCGGCTAGCAAGGCGAGTGCGTGGCGCTCGCAGGCATTGTCGTGGCGGGGATACAGCCGACGGTCGGCATACATAAAAATAACGGCCACCGTTACCACGCCTGCCGTGTATCGATGCAAGAACTTCCCGCTCAGGTTGCGCAGCAGATAGCTGGTCGACATGGCGTAAAAACTCATTAACCCAATCGTGATGGGAATGATAGAATCGTGCCGCAGGATGAGCGGCCGGTAGCTGCGGTAGCCGCCCAGCGGCAGCAGCGACACGTACACCAGCGCAAACCATCCCACCCAGCGCAGCACTTTGCGAATACGCAGGCCCTCGGACGTGGGCGGTAGCCGGCGGCGAATAAGCCAGGCATTGCCCAGGCAGCTCACCACTAGCAACGGCAAACCCAGCTTGCTGGTCAGCTCATCGAATATGCCGTAGGGCACCAGCTGGTAACGCCCGGCCAGCGGCACTACCACGGCCAGATTTTCGGTATTGTGGCGGCCGATATAGAGCGAGTAGAGACACAATGCCCCCAGCCAGCCGCATACGAGTAGCCCTTGCCAGGGCAGCTTGCGCAGCCGCTCGGCCGCTGGCCGCCGCCAGCGCCGCAACGCCAAGCTCAGCCCAACACCCGCCAGCAGCACCAGCGCCGCCCCCCCGATAATCGGCCCGCTCAACGACACTACCACTATCAGCAGCAGCATAGACACCAGCTTGTACCAAGCTAGCCGCAACGGCTGATTTTGCCAAGCGGCCAGGTATAGCGGCCACAGCAGCACCAGTAGCAGCAACACAGGTATGGCGTAGAAAAAATTGTAGGTGAGCGAGTTGTCTATTATTGCCATCTGCCCATTGTAGCCCGAGGTCTGGAAGAACGGGGCCAGCAGGGCCATTACCACCCATAGCCGCAGGCTGCCCAGGCGGCGCGTGCCGGTGGCATACCAGCCCAGCACGTAGAGCAGCAGCGCCTGCACCACGGTATTGAGCAGCGCCATCGAGGCATATACGCTCGTGATGGGGCTGACTATCGTTTGCAGCAGCACTGGCACGTGCAGGCAATATTCCCGCATCATGATGTGGGAAAAAAACCGGTTGGGAGCCGCGTACCACCCGTCCGTAGTCAGCACGCCCAGCCCGAAGGGGTCGTGGAGCACGGCCGCGTAGTCGGCACGGGGCACCACGATAGCCGCCAAATCCCCGTCGATGGTCAGGCGAAGGTTTTGGGCATACGTAAAGACTAAATCAGCGAGCACGGCCAGCACAAGGCAGGCTAGTAGCCAAGGTTTTTTCATCGTTTATTCGGAGCCCGAGCTGGCTGCTTCGGGCTGGCGGCGAGCAAAGTGGCCGTCGTGATACGGTCGCCAATATCCAGGCGCTGCACCACATCGAGGCCACTCACTACTTGCGCAAAAATCGGGTATCTGCCATCAAGATGCGGCGTGGGTAAATGGGTAATAAAAAACTGACAACTCTCGGTATCCTTGCCGGCCGAGGCCAGGCCCACGGCTCCAGCCCCGTAGTTGAGCGGGGCCAGCTCCGAGCGCAACGTATACGGCGTGCTGCCCGAACCGTCGCCCCGTGGGTCGCCGCCCTGGGCTACAAAGTTGGGCACTACGCGGTGGAAATACAGTCCATCGTAAAAATGCTGCCGCACCAGCGTCACAAAACTGGCCACCGAGCCAGGCGCTTCGGCCACTTTCAATTCTAGCTCAATCACGCCCTGCGTGGTGGTCAGGCGCACGCGCTGGCCCACTGGCACGCTTTGCACTACTGCCCAGTCGATGGGGTGCTGGCTGGCCGTACCACGCGGGATTGGCGTAGGGGTCGGAGCTTTCTCGAGCTTATCTAAAGTTTGCTGCAAGGCAATCCACGGCTCTATTTCGCGAGGCAGCGTCAGCTTGTCGCGAGCCTGGCGCAGAGCGGCCAAGTCTTCGGCTTGAGGTGTAGGTACTAGCTTAGGGTCGGCAAAGGCCTCGGCGGCGGTGCTAAGCTGGGCCACGTCGCCGCTGGCCAGAGCGCGGCGCAGGGCAATAGCAAAATCGGCTTGGCGAGCAGCGGGGAAATTTTTATTGCCGCGCAACGTGACCAGAGCAGCCAAGGCGCTGCCGGGCACCACGGGCGGACCGGCGGTTACGGCCGCTTCTTTGGCTAAGAAGTCAAACTGCGCCGGGTCTTCGCTGAGGGCGGTGAGCAGGGCGGCTTTCTCGTATTGGTTAGACGTATGCTGGTAGCGGCGGCGGATGGAGTCGGCTATGGTTGGGCGTTGAGCGGCAGGCACGTGGCGTAGGGCCAGCTGTAAAATAACCGCGCGCGAGCGCCAATGAGAAAGGCTTTGAGCGCGCCTTACTATCCATACTATTTTTTTACTTATTTCAGTAGTGTCAACGGGCACTTTCAGTAGCCACTCGGCCGCCGTGAACGACTCTTGCGGAAGCGGCTTGCTCAATGCCTCCTGCACTAATAACTCTGTTCCAAAGCTACCCGAATATACACCTGGCGTACTGTAAGGCAGCGCCCGTAGCGCTGCTATCCGCACCCGAGAATCAACATCAGTAGTGGACCTCACCAGCGCCATCAGCGCCACCGGCCGCGCCACCCGCCCCAGCGCCGTGGCGCAGTTGGCCCGCACAAAATAATCGGGGTCATTCGCCACCACTTTCAGTAGCACCGGCAGCGCCACTCGCGCCAGCGTAGAGTCCTGCCCGCGCATCCGCGTGAGTGCCGCAGACGCACCCTGCCGTGCGTGCAAAACCTGCTTATCCTGGCCTAGAAGCTTAGTAGCTTGGCTCACAGCTTCCTCTGTAGCCAAGCCACGCAACACAGCCCGATATAGACCCCAAGCCCGGCCGGGCGCAGCGGCACTATCGGGGCTAGGCGGCGTTATTTTCCAAAGCTGGCTGACCGAGCGCTTCGTGACGCAGCGGCCCAGCGCCTCATATAGTGCCCGGCGCGCTAGCGCATTGGCCTCCGACTGGGCTAAGCGCTGGCTGAGAGCGGGCACAGCGGTGCTATCGCCCGCCTGACCCAGGGCGTAGGCAGCGGCGCGGCGCACGGCAGGCGTGGCATCTTGCAATAGTGGCAGTAGCGCAGGCACGGTGGCTTTATCCTGCACCGAAGCCAGAGCTTCAGCGGCGGCGGCGCGGTACACCGGGTTTTTATCGGTGAGGAAAGGCAGTAGCTCGGCCGTTTTGCGCTCGTCCTGGGCGGTGGCAATGCGGCGGCGCACCGGGTCGGCGTAGGGGTGCGCGGGCGGGGCCGCCGCGTAGGCAAGCCCCGGCAGCAGCACCAAAAACAGACGAAGCAAGTGCATAACAAAGAAGTAATGGAGCCGCAAGTTCGGCTTCAGCAGCCCGACTATGCCAGCCCCGCCCCAAAAGCCCGACCTTTGCAGTCAGTTTTAGGTTCAATTAGCCCTATGTCCTCCCCCACCGCGCCGCAGCAGCTCCGCATTCAGGATTTTCACTACGACCTGCCCGCCGAGCGCATAGCGCCCGAGCCCCTGCCCGACCGTGCCGCCAGCCGCCTGCTTGTGAGCCGGGCCGGCATTATCAGCGATAAAACCTTCCGCGACCTGCCCAGCGAGCTGCCGCCCGACGCCCTGCTTATCTTCAACGATACCCAGGTGGTGCGCGCCCGCTTGCTGGCTAAGCGCCCCACGGGCGGCCAGGTCGAGTTGTTTTGCCTCGAGCCGGTGGCCCCGCACCGCGCCCTGGAGCCTGCCTTGCAGCAAACCGGTAGCACTACTTGGCGCTGCCTCGTGGGCAACGGTCGCCGCTGGAAGGAAGGTCCCGTGACGCTGGATTTTTCCTTTGCGGGCCAGCCCGCCACGCTCTGGGCCGAGCGCCAAGCCGTAGAAGCAAGCGGCGAAAGCCTGATAGATTTCCGCTGGGAGCCCAGCTCGCTGCCCTTTGCCGAGGTGCTGCGGGCGGCTGGCCATCTGCCCCTGCCGCCCTACATTGGTCGCCCCGACACCGCCACCGATGCTGTGCGCTACCAAACCGTATACGCCGCCCACGAGGGTGCGGTGGCCGCTCCCACGGCGGGCCTGCACTTCACCCCCGAATTATTAGAAGAATTAACCCAACGCGGCATTGCCACCGGCCGCGTGACACTGCACGTAGGGGCCGGCACCTTCCAGCCCGTGAAAGCCGACACGATGCTGGGCCACCCTATGCACGCCGAGCCGATTATTGTGCAGGCCAGTTTGCTGCGGCAATTGCTGGCGCACCGCCCCCGGCCGGTTATCGCGGTGGGCACTACCAGCCTGCGCACCCTCGAAAGCCTCTATTGGCTGGGAACCAGCTTGGTGCGGCAGCCTGAACAGGCTACACTTACCGTAACCCAGTGGCAGCCCTATGAAGAAACCGAACCGGCCATAAGCCCCGAAGCCTCGTTGGAGGCGCTACTCGCGCATCTCGAAGCTACTGGCACAGATACCCTGGAAGCCAGCACGCGCCTACTCATCGCACCGGGCTACCAGTTTCGACTGGTGCAGGGGCTGATTACTAATTTTCACCAGCCCGAAAGCACCCTGCTTTTGCTGGTATCGGCACTGCTGGGGCCAGGCTGGCGTACTGTGTACGACCACGCCCTGGCACACGGCTACCGTTTTTTGAGCTACGGCGATAGTTCGCTGCTATTGCCTAGCTAAAACAGGGGTGTTGGTCAGTTTTGGCACGGGCTTTGGAAAGCCTAAATTAATCCGGCTGACTATGCTCCGACAACCCTCGTTGAGGCCCCGCGTAGAAGGCTCGGGAAAACAATTATTCTCCCCACCTTTTCACACATGAAAAACACAATTCTGCTCCTCGCCGCCTGCGCCTTCACCACTGCTTCGTTTGCCCAAACGCCTACTACGGAGGTTAAAGTGCGTGACAATGGCACGAAAAAAATCGTAACCGAGCGCGGCGATACCAAAACGGTAACCAAAACCGGCAAAACCAATACCGGCAAAGCCCTCGAAAACACTGCTGATGCTGCTGGCAACGTAGCTACCAAAGCTGGTCACGGCATCAAGAAAGGCTTCAAAAAGAGCAAAAATGCTGTGAAGCGCACCACGCAGAAAGCCGGTGACAAAACCGTAGAAGGCACCGAAAAAATGAAAGCCAAATCGGAATAGCTCTCCGCTAGCTCCTGTTTAAGTTTATAAAGAGCCCCGGCCAATCGCCGGGGCTTTTTTTGGGTTATTATTAGCGGTATGGAAATCACGCTTACAACCCCGGCGCTGCTGTTTCCGGCTTTGTCGCTGCTGCTGCTGGCCTACACCAACCGTTTCTTGAGCCTCGCCGACCGGGTGCGCGGCCTCAAGGCGCGCTATGAAAACGCGCCCCACGCCCACTTGCTGCCGCAGATTCATAACCTGCGCCGCCGACTACTCCTGCTGCGCAATATGCAGGCCGTGGGTACGGGCAGCATCTTCGGCTGCGTGCTCACCATGTTCGTGCTGTTTGCAGGCTTTCAGCAAGCGGGCGAAATTTTATTCGGCGCGAGCTTGCTGGCGCTACTGGTGTCGCTGAGTTTGGCACTGGTCGAAATCCAGATTTCGGTGGAGGCACTCAACATTGAGTTGGACAACTTGCAAGCGCCGGAGCCACCCGCCGCGTAGGCTACGCCGGCTCGGGCTGGTCTTTTTCTTTGAGTTGGTACAGCACATTTTCGGCCACACCGTGGCCAAAGAGGCTAATGCCAGCATTGAACACGGCGAGAGCGGCTGTGCCAGCGGGCACCCACTGTTTGGCGGGTGCACCTTTTTCTTTCAAGGCGCTGGCCCAGCTTACGAGGCAAGCGCCAGCCCCGATTACTACTAGCCCGGCGGGGGCAAATAGCAGCCATTTCGATTTGTGCGTCATGGAGTAAGGGCAGCCGATAGTTAGGTGGGGACGCTGCCGGTGGGTTGTACCGGCTATCGAGCAGAGAGGTTGGATGAGCTGAACAAAAACATTGTTTATTCTTTATGCTACCTCGTCAATAGAAAGTAGCAGTTATTTCCCAAACCACTCTTCGAAATAGGTAGTCTTACCCATTTCATCAGCTAAAAACCGGTTACCCCCTATCTTCGCGCAGGTCATTTTGCTAAAAACTGTATTTATGCCTCGTACAATTCTATTAGCTCGTTTATCGCTGGTTGCGCTGTTAGTGCTGGCGGGAGCAGCTGCTTTCATCCCTCAAAGTCACCCCGACGCCGCCCCCAATGCCTTCCAGCCCGGCGATATTGCCTGGATGCTCACCGCCTCGGGGCTAGTGCTCCTCATGACGCCGGGGCTGGCGTTCTTCTATGGCGGCATGGTGAGCCGGCGCAACGTTATCTCGACTATGCTCCAGAGCTTTATCGCGCTGGGTATCATCTCGGTGCTGTGGTACGTGGTGGGCTTTTCGCTGGCCTTTGGCGATGATATCGGGGGCGTGATTGGCGACCCGCGCACGTTTTTCATGTTCAACAATGTGGGCACGGCGGCGCACGCACGGCTAGGCACCACCATGCCGCTGGTGCTGTTTGCGGCGTTTCAACTCAAGTTTGCCATCATCACGCCGGCGCTCATCAGCGGCGGCTTTGCCGAGCGCATTCGCTTTTGGGGCTACCTCATTTTTATCTGCCTCTTTAGCTTGCTCATCTACTGCCCACTGGCGCACTGGGCCTGGCACCCCGATGGCTTCCTGGCCAAGTGGGGCGTGCTCGACTTTGCGGGCGGCACGGTGGTGCACATTTCGGCGGGCTTTGCAGCGCTGGCGGGGGCCCTCTCCATCGGCCGCCGCCGCGTGCACCTCGATGGCCACGCCCACGTGCCGGTCAATGTGCCCTTCGTGATTCTGGGCACCGGCTTGCTGTGGTTCGGCTGGTTTGGGTTCAATGCCGGCTCGGCCTTCGGGGCCAATGCCACGGCAGTGCAGGCGTTTTTCACTACGCACCTGGCCTCGGCTGCCGCTATGCTGACCTGGATGCTGCTGGAGTCGGCGCGGGGCGACCGGCCTTCGGCAATGGGCGCGGCCATTGGGGCTGTGGTTGGGCTGGTGGCTATTACGCCAGCGGCGGGCTTCGTGGCCTACGGGCCGGCGCTTGCCATCGGCATTCTGGCTTCGGGCGTGAGCTTCGGGGCCGTTATCCTGAAAAACCGCACTACCCTGGACGATACGCTGGATGTGTTTCCGTGCCACGGCGTGGGCGGCATTGTGGGCATGCTGGCCACAGCGCTGTTTGCGCAGAAGGGCGGCCTCTTCACGGGGGGCGGGCCGGCGCTGCTGGGCTACCACCTGCTTACGCTGCTCATCGTGGGGGCGTTTACCTTTGGGGGCTCGTGGCTGCTCTACAAGGTCACGAACCTGATTGTACCCATCCGCGTGAATGCCGAAAACGAGGCCCACGGCCTCGACACCAGCCAGCACGGCGAAACGATACTAGTGGCCTAACCCGCCGCCAGTAACAGCGCGCCGAGTTCGGCGCGCTGTTTTTTTATGACCGAAATCTTCTTCCCCGACTACGCCGCCGATAGCCCGGCCTCGCCCCAACCTATCGTTATTTTCGGGGCGGGCGGCCTGGGCCGTGAGGTGCTGCTGCTGCTCCAGCAGCTCAACGAAGCCGGGGCGGGCTGGCAAGTGCGCGGCTTCTACGACGACCAGCCGCCTGCCACGCCCCTCATCGCGGGCCTGCCCTACCTCGGCACCGCCTACGACCTTAACCAAACGCCCGAACCGCTAGCCGTGGCCGTGGCCGTGGGCAGCAGCAAGAGCCGCGCCGCCGTGGTGGCCCGACTTACGTCGGCGCAGTTGTCATTTCCGGTGCTGGTGCATCCGGGGGTGCGGTTAGCTGCCTATCAGCGCATTGCACTGGGCGATGGCTGCCTCATTCAGCAGGGCTGCATTCTGACTTGTGACATCGTGCTGGGCCGCTTCGTGCTGCTTAATTTGGGCTGCACCATCGGGCACGATGCAGAACTAGGGGATTTTTGCTCGCTCATGCCGCACGTGAATGTGGGCGGCGGGGCGCAGCTAGGCGCAGGCACATACTTGGGTACCAATGCTACCGTTATCCACGCGGTGCGGGTAGGCGCAGGCACTATCGTGGGGGCCGGGGCAGTAGTAGTGCGCGAGCTACCAGCCGGCGTCACGGCCGTAGGCGTACCAGCGCGGGAAGTCAGGAACTATCAAGATTGAAGAGAACTTTCTGCTCTTGCTGTGCTAAACAAATAACCATTAGCTCTTTCGCTCTTCTCTTTGGACCGCATCTACCTTTCCCCACCCCACTTGGGTCGCCATGAGCTTAACTACCTGCACAAGGCAGTAGAAGACAATTGGATAGCCCCTATCGGCCCCAACCTAACTGGCTTCGAGGCAGACTTGTGCGCCTTTACCGGTGTAGCCCACGCGGTGGCGCTCACCTCAGGTACGGCGGCCATCCATCTGGGGCTGCTGCTGCTGGGCGTGGGGCCGGGCGATGAAGTGCTGTGTCCTTCCCTCACCTTCGTAGCCACGGCTAATCCCATCGTGTACTGCGGAGCCACGCCGGTATTCGTCGACAGCGAAGCCGATACTTGGAACATGTGCCCCGAGCGCCTGCGCGAGGCCATCGCCGACCGCCTTAAAAAAGGCAAAAAGCCCAAGGCACTCATTCTGGTGCACCTCTATGGCATGCCAGCCAAGCTCGATGAGTTGCTAGCCATAGCACAGGAGCATGACATTGCGGTGCTCGAAGACGCCGCCGAGGCGCTGGGCGCCCGCTACCAGGGCCGGCCGCTGGGCAGCTTTGGGCAGGTGAGCGTATTTTCCTTTAATGGTAATAAAATACTGACTACCAGCGGTGGTGGCGCACTACTGACGCCTGACCCAGAGTTAGCGAAAAAGGCCCTATTTCTGGCTACCCAGGCCAAAGACCCCGCCCCGCACTACCAACACTCCGAAATCGGCTACAACTACCGCCTCAGCAATTTGCTGGCCGGTATCGGCCGGGGCCAGATGGAGCTGCTCGAAGACCGGGTAAAGCGCCGCCGCGAGATTTTCAATTGGTACCAGGAAAACCTCGCTGGCCTACCGAGCCTCGCCGTGGCTCTGGCCACCGAGCCCGTCGGCAGCCGCTCCAACCGCTGGCTCACGACCATTTTGCTTAACCCCATCGAGACGGTCGCCACGCCCGAAACCCTGCGCCAGCACCTCGAAACCCGCAACATCGAGAGCCGCCCGCTCTGGAAGCCGCTGCACTTGCAGCCGCTTTTTGCCGCTGCGCCCATGTACGGCGGCTCGGTATGCGAAGACCTGTTTGCCCGAGGCCTGTGCCTGCCCAGCGGCACCGCCATGGGCGACGACGAGTTGCGGCGCGTGGCACGGGCCGTGCGCGAGGGGTTGTAGCCAGTGCGGCAGCCCTGGCTAAGCGGGTAGCAAAACGCGAGCTTTGGCCGCAGTACCGGTGACTGCTGCGGGCAGAGGCACAAACCAGCGGCGCAATACCAAGTGTGTAGGCAGATAGAACATGATGAATAGCATCAGCATCCAGCCGAGCAAGTAAACCGGGCCGGGCAGCCAGGTCTGGGGTTTGGCATCGTCGAAGCCAAATACGTAGTTGATATTGACCGGAATCTTAGCATCGGACAGTACGGTGCCAGCGGGCGGCAAAAAGAAGTAGGCTACTAGGCACAGGCTCCAGCCTAAGGCAGCCCATCCCCACAGCGCCCGACGGTCGTACCCCAGGCGCTTAACCAAAAACAGCAGCAGGAACGGCAGCCAGCCGTGGAAGAACGATAAGCCGCGCAGGAAAAGCGAGCGATTGGGGTCGAACATGTAGCCAGTGAGGCCCACCAGATGCACCCCCAGCAGCTCGGCCCCAAAATCGAGGCACCACAACACCTGCGGCACCAGAATACCCACCGCCGCCATCGAGGCGAATAATGGCCGCTCGGTCCAGAGGCTCAGGAACGCCAGCAGCAGCGATATATCGCAGAAATACAGAAAATTGGTAGGGCCGTAGTTGAGATAATAAACCGGCACCATTACCGCCAGGAAAGCAGTAACGAGCAGCTTAAGAGCCAACGGTAAACGGGGTGCAACAGGAGCCATAGCAAAAGTGAAGTAAGGCGAATGAAAGTTGCCGGACCTGACGCCGTAGCGCCCCGGCAGAACTGAGGCGAAATACGGCATCCCTACTTTGCCTACCATGGCCAAATATGCATTTCAAGGACACTATTAATGTTGATTTTTCATTCTTAATAATATAAAAATCAATAGTATACCTGAATCATAATCAGACTTTACTCAATTCGTTTTTCGCCACCTTTGCCACCTAATGCAGCCGCTGTACTAGCCCAGCGCCTGCGCCAAGTCAGCCAGCAATTCCTCCGGCTCTTCAATGCCCACACTTAGGCGCAATACGCCCGGCGTAATACCCAGTACCTGGCGCTGCTCCTCGGTGAGGCCGCGGTGCGAGGTGGCCGTGGGGTAAGAGCACGACGACTGCACTCCCGCCAGCGATGGAGCCAATGGAAATAGCTTGGTCTTTTGCACAAAAGCATCGGCGGCGGCCACTGTATCAGCGGCCAGCCGCATGCTTAGCATACCGCCATAGAGACCATTTAGAAGCTGTGCCTCAGCCAAATCGTGGCCTGGATGCGTAGCCAGACCAGGGTAAAATACCTGCGCCACGGCCGGGTGCTGGGCCAGAAAATTAGCCACAGCCAAGGCGTTTTCGGAGTGCTGGCGCATCCGCAGACGCAAGGTTTTGAGGCCGCGCACGGCCAGCCAGCTATCCAGCGGGGCCAGCATCAGGCCGAGGTTGGTAGCAACTTGCCGCAAGCGCTGGCCTAAGGCCGGGTCGCGGGCTACCACTACGCCAGCCGTTACGTCGGAATGACCAGCCAAATATTTAGTGGCCGAGTGCCATACTATATCAGCTCCCCAGTCGAGTGGGCGCGTGAGAATAGGCGAGGTAAACGAGCTGTCAATCAATAGTAAAATACCTTGCTCGCGGCAGGCCTGTGCCAGGCGCAGGCCATCGAGTACCACCAGCAGCGGGTTGCTGAGCACTTCGGCCAGCACTAGTTTGGTGTTGGGCTTGCGATGCTTAGCCACGTCGTAAAGGTCAGCCAGCGGCACATAGCTGGTTTCAATACCCAAGCGGCTCAGCTCCTTCGACAGCAGCACCACCGAGCCGCCGTAGAGTTCGGCAGGGCAGAGGATATGGTCGCCAGTCTGGCAGACGGTAAGCACAGCGGCTAGCAAGCCGGCTAGGCCTGCTCCAGTGGCTACGCCACCGCCCATAGCGCCTTCGAGCTTGGCCACGGCGGCCACCAGCTCATCAGAGTTAGGATGCTCGGAGCGCGAGTAGCCATACATGCCGCCGTGGTCGGGGGCAGTATAGTAGGTTTCCAGCTCGGCCAGCGAGCTGAATTTAAAAACCGAAGTCTGGTATATCGGGGTGACTTTGGGGTGAATCGGGGTCAGGTCCATAGGCTGCGAAGGTAACGCCGACTCTGGAGCCCACCCCCAATTATAGCGTCGCACAGACTTGCGAAACGCCTGTTAGTGTGTGCGCCGCACCTCACTGGCCTCATCCCTTATTTTAACCGACTCGTCAATTATTTCCTCCGCCTTGCCCGTAGCCGTGTCGGGCAGCAGGTGCTGAAGCACGCGGTTTTCGCGGGCAAATACCTGCATCAGCACAATGAGGTACGAGAGCAACAGCGGCCCCATCACCAGGCCTACAATACCAAATATCTCAACACCCAGCGTCAAACCTACCAGCGTTACCCACGGGTGAATATCACCCATGTATTTGGCCAGCCAGATGCGCAACAGATTGTCGATATTAATAATCACTACCACCCCTACTATCAGAATACCAATACCTTGCGTATTATGCCCCGAAGCAAACTGGTAGATGGCCGCTGGCCCCCATACCAGCGGCGTGCCCAGCACTGGAATAAAGGCCATGAAGAAGGCAATCACCGTCCAGAACAACGGCTCGGGCACGCCGAATATCCACAGCGTAGCCCCCGTGAGCAAGCCTTGCACCAGCGCCACCAGCCCTTGCCCTAGCACGTTGGCATTCACGTTATTGCGCAACGATTCATTAAGCTCTTCCATCGTTTTTTCGCGGAAGGGTAAGTAGCGGTGAAGCCCCGCCAGGAAGGCTTCTTCCTGCATAAAGAGGTAATACATTGTGAACAGCATCAAACCCACTATCACAATGATATTGAGCACACTACTGGCCACGGTGGGTATCCACTGGCTCACACGGGTCGCTCCCTGTTGCAGCAACTGGCGCACCTGCGCTTGCTGGGTCACTTGCATGCCGAGCTTGCGCTCAATCTGCTGCACGGTTTGCAGAATCTGGTCGGTATTCTGCGCCAATATCCGCACCCGGTCGATGAGCAGCGAGGTGAGCGCGAAAAACGGAATAATGAGCACCACCACTGCGAACAGCAGCAGCAGCACCGTAACAAACGTGCGGTTCCACTGGCGCTTGTGCACCAGCGCCGTAAACCACGGCCGCAGTACCACATACAAAATGCCCGCGCCCAGGAAGGCCGTGAGGTATTGCAGCATCCCGTAAAGCGCCAGCAACCCTAGCACTACCAGCGTGACAATGAGTAGTAAATACCGCTGACGCGGGGTATAAATATTAGTTTCAGCAGGAAGCGACATAGGCGGCGGCAAGGGCCGGAAAGGATGATGAATAACTGCTGAACGAAAAAAGGCGACCAAAGGCTGCCTTGAGGTGTTGATTGAAGCCAGTAGCGCTTACCTGAACAATACAAGTAGGCATTAGAGCCTCACACTCAAGCCACAAAAAAAGCGCCCGCCCCAGCCGAAGCCAGAGCAGGCGCTCTACAAAACAAGGTCAAGCCCGAAACTACGCTGAAGCCGACTCGGCCAGCACAATCACTTGGTTGCGCAGCACCTCCACGATGCCACCGCTGATGTGAAACGTGCCGCCGCCCGCGCCCGTCACCGTCACATCGCCTTCTTTCAAAGCCGCAATCAGTGGGGCGTGATTGTTGAGCACTTCAAACGAGCCATCGGTGCCCGGAAAGCGCACCGAAGTGGCTTCGCCGTCATAGACCTTGCGGTCGGGGGTGATGATTTCTAAATGCATTTTCTTCTGTCATGCTGAGCTTGCGAAGCATCTTATCACGTCCGCAAGTCCCGGGTTACTAATTTCTGACGAAAGCAGCCGTGATAAGATGCTTCCTTCGGAACGCCAGATAGGCAGGACAAACGGTATTATTTAGCTTCTGCAATCAGACGCTCACCCTTAGCTACAGCATCTTCGATGTTGCCAACCAAGTTGAAGGCCGACTCGGGCAGGTGGTCGTGCTTGCCGTCGATGATTTCGTTGAAGCCTTTGATGGTGTCCTTGATGTCAACCAGCACGCCTTGCAGGCCGGTGAACTGCTCGGCCACGAAGAAAGGCTGCGACAGGAAGCGCTGCACGCGGCGAGCGCGGTTCACAGTCTGCTTGTCTTCTTCCGACAGCTCGTCCATACCCAAGATGGCGATGATGTCTTGCAGCTCTTTGTAGCGCTGCAAAATCTCCTTCACGCGCTGGGCGGTGTTGTAGTGCTCGTCGCCGAGGATGGTGGCGTCGAGGATGCGCGAGGTCGAGTCCAGCGGGTCAACGGCCGGGTAAATGCCCAGCTCGGCGATTTTGCGGCTCAGTACCGTCGTGGCATCCAAGTGAGCAAAGGTGTTGGCCGGAGCCGGGTCAGTCAAGTCATCGGCAGGCACATATACAGCCTGTACCGACGTGATAGAACCGCGCTTGGTCGAGGTAATGCGCTCCTGCATGGCACCCATTTCGGTGGCCAGCGTGGGCTGGTACCCTACGGCCGACGGCATACGACCCAAGAGAGCCGATACCTCCGAACCCGCCTGCGTGAAGCGGAAGATGTTGTCGATAAAGAACAGAATATCGCGGCCGGCACCGGTGCCGTCGCCATCGCGGAAGCTCTCGGCAATCGTCAGACCCGACAAAGCCACGCGAGCACGGGCTCCGGGAGGCTCGTTCATCTGGCCGAACACGAGGGTAGCCTGCGATTTTTCCATCTCGGCCATGTCCACTTTGCTCAGGTCCCAACCGCCCTCTTCCATCGAGTGCTTGAAGGCCTCGCCGTAGCGGATGATGTTGGCTTCGATGAATTCGCGCAGCAAGTCGTTGCCCTCGCGGGTACGCTCGCCCACGCCGGCAAACACCGACAGACCTTCGTAGGCCTTGGCCACGTTGTTGATAAGCTCTTGAATCAGAACGGTTTTGCCTACGCCGGCACCGCCGAACAAGCCAATTTTACCGCCCTTCACATAAGGAGCCAGCAAGTCAATTACTTTGATGCCGGTGAAGAATACTTCCGACGAAGTCGCCAGTTCTTCAAACGCCGGAGCCTGGCGGTGAATGGGCAGGCCACCGGTGCTGGTAGGCTGCGGAATACCGTCAATGGCTTGGCCGATAACGTTGAACAAACGGCCTTTCACGCCTTCGCCGGTAGGCATCGTGATGGCGTGGCCCAGGCTGCGTACTTCCGCGCCACGGGTCAGGCCCTCGGTCGAGTCCATGGCGATGGTGCGGACCCGGTCTTCGCCCAAATGCTGCTGGGTTTCCAGAACTACCACCTGGCCGTTTTCTTTGGTTACTTCCAGCGCGTCGAAGATGTTGGGGAGGTCCGCTTCGCCCGCGAAGCTCACATCCACCACGGGGCCGATAACCTGGGTGATTTTGCCCGAATTCGCCATTTGGTTTTGTTTTACTAAGTTAATGTGCTTTTGAGGGTGCAAAAGTACGCCGAAAACGGGGCTTTTCAAAGCTGAGCAGCCCACAGTTAAGCCGTCCAGCCGGCCCACCGCCAAAACCGCCTTCAGGAACCCCTCATCAACTTTTTTCAAAAATTTTTGCGCTACCTCTTGCCTCGTATTAATCCTTTAGTACCTTTGCAGCCCCGAACGGCACACCACCCACCGGGAAATTGTCCGATGGTGTAACTGGCAACACGCTTGATTTTGATTCAAGAAAGTCCAGGTTCGAGCCCTGGTCGGACAACGTTACTCGAAACGCCCCTTTTCAAGCAATTGAGAAGGGGCGTTTCGGCGTTTTAGGCCGGTTGGTTCTATCCTATATCAGCGCAAGTTTTTTTATCCGGTGTTGGCGTCACATGCATTGAATGTTCGTTTTAAGGAATGTGAAATGGCGCTTGACGGCTGTTGTGGTATTAAAGTAACCTCTCAACAGATTTCAGGTAAAAAGGTCGTTATTCATCCTATATGAAGGCGAACAGGATAAAATCAACTATCTGCTTTATTATCGACTGCCTTGCCAAGCGCCATTACGCGCTACTATACACAGCGAGTCAGGTGTACCGCCTTAGCCAAGAACTACCCCAAGGCTACCTGGAACAAGCTTTAGCAGAGTATGGGGGTGAGGTAACAGCCGCGCCAAATCAGAAGTATCGGCTCTGTGTCATTCGCCAAGCCGATGTTCCGGGCAAACTATTTATTGACATCCTGCTCTGGCTGGATAATCAAGAGAGTGACTTGACATTGCAATGCACCCTGCACACAGAGGAGCTAGTAGATGGCCATTACCAGTTTACAATCACGGATGTACTGGTTATGTAGGGTGCTCGAAGGTGTCCGAGAACAGATTTTATTTAAAATGCTTACTTTATTATATTGTCAAAACTACTATCGCTAATCTTATCCTTAATCCTACCACAATTCCTTAAACCTATCGCAACTTTGCAGTCGCAAACCGCCGCCTGATGGCGAGCTGCCAAGTTCAACCGCATGAGTAAGCCTCCGCAACACCCCAATTGCCCGCGTGCGCGCTGCACGGCTGGCGCGGGGCGAGTCCAGGCTGGGGCATACCGGCCGCTGCTGCGGCTTAGTAGTTATTCTTCGGCGAGGCCGCGCAACGGGCATCCGGTTGCAACGTCCGCTCCTCTTCATTACCTACGGCAAGGCGCTGGCTTCTCCCCCACCGGGAGTAAGCCGGCGCCTTTCGCTTTTACATCCGGCGCAGCGGGCTACGGCTGGCCGTTTGGCACTCAGTTATTTTCTCTGACACTTTACTCGGTAAGCTGAAGCTTACCGCACCTACATATGGAACCGATTGTTAAGATATTCGCCGGCAGCGCCTCGCAGGAGCTGGGCCACAAAATTGCCGAGAGCTACGGCCAGCCGCTCGGCGACCTCACCGTGCAGCGCTTTGCCGACAACGAGCTGGGCCCCAGCTTCAACGAGAGCGTGCGTGGCTGCGAGGTATTCCTCATCCAGAGCACATTTCCGCCCTCCGAGCACCTCATGGAGGCCATGCTGATGGTGGATGCCTGCAAGCGCGCCTCGGCCCACAAAGTCAACCTGGTGATGCCCTACATGGGCTACGCCCGCCAAGACCGCAAAGACAAGCCCCGCGTGAGCATCGGGGCCAAGGTGGTGGCCAACATCATCCAGAGCGTGGGCACCGACCGCCTCATGGCCTGCGACCTGCACGCCGGTCAGATTCAGGGCTTCTTCGATATCCCCGTCGACCACCTCGATGGGGCCACCGTCACAGCGCCCTACATCAAGTCGCTGAACCTCGAAAACCTCATTTTTGCCTCGCCCGACGTGGGCGGCGTGGTGCGGACCCGCGCCTACGCCAAGAAATTTGGGGCCGAAATCGTGGTTTGCGACAAGATGCGCCTGCGGGCCAATGAAATCGCCTCGATGCAGGTAATCGGCGACGTAAAGGGCATGGATGTGGTGTTCGTGGATGACCTCGTGGACACGGCCGGTACTATCTGCAAAGCCGCCGACCTCGTAATGGAGCGCGGGGCGCGCTCGGTGCGCGCCGTCATTACGCACCCGCTGCTGAGCGGCCCGGCGCACCAGCGCATCCGCGACTCGGCGCTCACGGAGCTGATTACAACGGATACGATTCCGCAGCGCGAGGCGAATGAGAAAATTCGCGTTATTTCGGTTGCTCCGCTGTTTGCAATGGCTATCCGCAACGTGGTGACGCACGACAGCATTAGCTCGCTTTTTATTTAGCGCGCCCTCATTCAGACCGTCATGCAGAGCGTAGCGAAGCATCTCGCGTGGCGCAGTATCTCAAACGTCAGCAACGGTGCGGGCGAGATGCTTCGCTACGCTCTGCATGACGGTCTAAACCCTTCGGCTACAATTCACTCTTGCAATTCCCGCCCCAAACTCGTACCTTTGCGGCCCGTTTCGGCAAGGGTTGCCGGGCGGCTAATTCATTTCTAACCAACTTCTTTTATGAAAAGCCTGGAGATTGTAGGGTTTAAAAGAGCGAATCTCGGCAAGACGGACGCGAAAGCACTGCGCCTAGATGCCCAAGTGCCTTGCGTACTGTACGGTGGCACCGACACGGTGCACTTCTCGGTGCCCGCTATCCTGTTCCGTGAGTTGCTGTACACCCCGGAGGCCCACATTGTGGACCTGAACGTGGAAGGCACCACCTACCGCGCCATCGTGCAAGATGCACAGTTCCACCCCGTCAACGAAATGCTGCTGCACGTTGACTTCCTGGAAATTGCGGACGGTAAAGAAGTGAAAATGGACATCCCCGTGAAATACGTTGGCGTATCGCCGGGCGTACTCGCCGGTGGTAAGCTGGCTAGCAAAATCCGTAAAGTGAAGGTGAAGGCACTGCCCGAAAACCTGCCCGACTACGTAGAAGTTGACATCAGCACCCTGGAGCTTGGCAAATCGGTGAAAGTAGGCGCTGTAAAGCCCACCAACTACACCATCTTGACCAGCGCCCAAGCGCCTATCGCGACTATCACCGTACCGCGTGCGCTGAAAGGCGAACTGGCTGCCAACCGCTAAGAATCACGGATTACGCGGATTTTAGCGGAGTTCACGGATTTTGTGGACGATGTTCTTTTCCGCCCGTATTCAATTCAAAAAGCCGCTCTCTAGGGAGCGGCTTTTTTATGTAAAGTAGTTTCGCCTTTTGGGAGTATCTACTTATCGAAAATCGCCCACAAAAATCCGCGCAAGCCGCTAAAACCCGCGTAATACGTGATTTATGAAGTTTCTCGTTCTTGCCCTTGGTAATATCGGCCCCGAATACGCCGACACGCGCCACAATATTGGCTTCATGGTGGCCGATTATTTGGCGCAGAAATTCGACGCACCGCGCTTTGAGTTAGGTCGCCACGCCTTCACTACCGAAATCAAAAGCAAAGGCCATACCTACGCGCTGGTAAAGCCGACCACGTTTATGAACTTGAGCGGTAAAGCTGCCGCGCACTGGCTGAGCGCGCTGAAAATCCCGGTGGAAAACATGATTGTCGTAACCGATGACTTAGCTCTACCCTTTGGCAAGCTGCGCTTGAAAGGCCAGGGCTCGGCGGGCGGGCACAACGGCTTGAAAGACATTCAGGCCACGCTAGGTACTGATGTGTATGCGCGGCTGCGCTTTGGCGTGGATGCTAATTTCCCGAAGGGTCGACAGGTTGATTATGTGCTGGACCCGTTTTCGGCCGATGAGCAAATTGACTTGCCACTGCGTATTGAGAAGGCTGGTGAGGCCATACTGGCCTTTGGGGCAATGGGGCTGGAGCGGGCTATGAATGTGGTGAATGTGAAATAGCTGCTCTATTTTACATTGTCATGCTGAACGCAGTGAAGCATCTCTACCGCACCGTTTGGTTAGTATTCCAACGGTGCGGTAGAGATGCTTCACTACGTTCAGCATGACGAAATAAAGAGCTATCCGTCTAGTGGTTACAAAATGCTGCTGCCGTTGCGCACGGCCGCGCCGGGCTGCATCAGCGCTAGGCTACCGTCGGCATTTTCGGCCAGCAACAACATGCCCTGACTTTGAATACCTTTTATTTCGCGGGGAGCTAAATTCAGCAACACCATCGCCTGCTGGCCAATCAGCGCCTCGGGAATAAACGACTCCGCAATGCCGCTCACGATGGTACGCTGGTCGAGGCCGGTATCAATGGTCAGTTTGAGCAGTTTCTTGGTTTTGGCAACTTTCTCGGCGGCGATAATCGTGCCGACGCGCAAGTCCATTTTGCCAAACTCTTCGAAGCTCACGTTTTCCTTGGTAGCCGTGACAGGCGTGTTGGCTAGGGCATTAGCTTGCTTGGTATCGAGCAATTTTTGCACTTGTGTGTGCACTACAGCATCGTCAATTTTAGCGAATAACAGCGCGGGCTCCTGCAACTGATGGCCAGCCGGCAACTGCTCGGCGCGGGTGGCACTCTGCCAATCGCCGGGCTGAAAATTCAGCATCGCAGCCAGCTTTTCAGCCGATTCGGGCAGGAATGGCGTGAGCAGCGGCACCAGCGCGGCAGCCACTTGCAGCGCCACGTGGAGCACGGTGCCAGTGCGCGCTGCATCGGTTTTAATGAGCTTCCAAGGCTCGGTTTCGGCGAGGTATTTATTGCCGACGCGGGCTAGGTTCATCACCTCGGCCAGCGCATCGCGGAAGCGGTAGTTTTCAATTAATTCACCGACGCGGGCCGGGAATTCGGTCATCTGCCGAAAAACCTCTTCGTCAATTTCGGTGAGTTCGCCGCGCTCGGGTACTTTGCCTTCAAAAAACTTCTGCGTGAGCACGGCGGCGCGGTTCACAAAATTGCCCAGCGTGGCAACCAATTCGTTGTTATTCCGGGCTTGGAAATCCTTCCAGGTAAAGTCATTATCCTTGGTTTCGGGGGCGTTGGCGCAGAGCACATAGCGCAGCACGTCGGCCTGGCCGTGGAAATCCTGTAGATACTCGTGCAGCCACACCGCCCAGTTGCGCGAGGTGCTGATTTTATCGCCTTCTAAGTTCAGAAATTCATTGGCGGGCACGTTGTCGGGCAGGATGTAGTCGCCGTGCGCCTTTAGCATTACCGGGAAAATAATGCAATGGAAAACAATGTTATCCTTGCCGATAAAATGTACCAGCTTGGTGCCGGGGTCCTGCCAGTATTTTTCCCACTCATCGGGGAAGCCTTCCTTGGTAGCCGAGATATAGCCGATGGGTGCATCAAACCAGACGTACAGCACTTTACCTTCGGCACCGGGCACCGGTACGGGCACACCCCAGTCGAGGTCGCGGGTTACGGCGCGGGCGTGCAGGCCCTGGTCAATCCACGATTTGCACTGGCCGTAGACGTTGGTTTTCCAGTCGCTTTTGTGGCCTTCGATTATCCATTCGCGTAGCCAGGGCTCGTACTGGTCGAGGGGCAAAAACCAGTGCTTGGTTTCGCGCAGCACTGGCGTATTGCCGCTCAGCATCGAGCGCGGGTTAATTAGCTCGGTTGGGCTTAGCGAAGTACCGCAGCGCTCGCACTGGTCGCCGTAGGCATTTTCGTTGCCGCAATTGGGGCAGGTGCCCACTACGTAGCGGTCGGCCAAGAATTGGGCCGCTTGCTCGTCATAAAGCTGCTGCGTGGTTTGCTCGATGAATTTATTATCGGCGTATAATTTCTTGAAAAACTCGCTCGAAACTTCGGCGTGCGTTTTCGAAGAAGTGCGCGAATACACGTCGAACGACACGTTGAAATCGCGGAAGGAATCGCCGATAATCTTGTGGTATTTATCGACAATTTGCTGCGGCGTAACGCCCTCTTTCTGAGCCCGAATCGTAATGGGCACCCCGTGCTCGTCGGAGCCGCAAATGAATTTTACGTCGCGGTTTTGGGCGCGCAAATAGCGCACGTAAATATCGGCCGGTAGATACACGCCGGCCAGGTGGCCGATGTGGACGGGACCATTGGCGTAAGGCAGGGCCGCCGTAACGGTATAGCGTTCTGGAAGTGAAGCCATTGTAGAAGTAAAATCGAAGGTATTTCAACCAAACCTAACGCAGGTTTTGGCTTGGTTTGCTGGCTGAGTAAGTGATAATTTTTGCACTCGGTAATTGCGGAAAATTACGTAGCGGCATAAAATTAATTGAGGTAAATTATCCTTGTTAACAAATTAACTGCTAGCACCGTTTGTACGGTAAGTCAATTTAATTTTGGCGCGGGAGACGTAATTTCTGACGGCTTCTATTCTTTTGTAATTCTCAATTCCCACTCTCATCTCATGGCCAAGAAAAAAACGCCCGAAGCCGCAGTTCCAGAAGCGCCCGCCAAACCTATCTCGCAGGATAAAGCTCAGCGTAAAGCCGACAAAGCCAGCCGCCGCGCCAGTAAAGACTTGACCGACGACCGCGCCGAGAAGAAAGCCAGCCAAAAGGAAACCCTCAAAGCGGCGGCTAAGCACTTGCAAAAGGAATTGGATGCGCGCATGAGCGAAGTGGTCACCCGCATCCGCAAAGAAACGAAGGCCAAGCTGAAAGAAGTAGTGAAGGAAGCCACCCGCCGCCTCGACGTAGACACCGAGCGCATGTTTGAGCAGGCCTTGCACACGCTGGTGCGCCACTACGATTCCATCGCCCCCGGTCGCAGCGGCGACCTGAATTTCCCAGCTCCGGCAGCAGAACCCACTGCTTCTGAGCAACCTACTAAAGCAGCTAAGACTACTGCTGCGAGCCGCAGTAAGAAAAGCCCAGTTGCCACCACCGCCAGCACGGCCCGTGCCACCCGCACCCCAGCCGCCACCACTGCGACCAAGGAAACCGCCCCTGCCAAGCGAGCTGGCCGCTCGGCTGCTAGCGCAGCCCCGGCCGCTGGCCGTGGCCCCGGCCGCCCCAAAGCCAAGGCACCTGCTGGCAACGTGGCGGCTGACGTCAGCACGCCGGTAGCTACCAGCAACGACAGCGTAGCCGTCGACAACGTGTAGCACTACCTGTTTTCACAAAGCGGCCCGTTTTCTCGTAGCGAGGAAACGGGCCGCTTTGCTTAGCGTTTGTCTATCGCTAGCTAAGGCTGGCGCACGGTATCAGCTAGAGATTGGTCGATGCGCCGCATACGGGTTTCGGGGGTGGTGATGTTGGCATCGTTGGTGTTCATCGTTTCGGGGCGCTTAGCGCGGTTGATGTCGGACGCATTCTCACCCAGGCGCATGACGTTGGGTGTGGCATCGGGCACGGGGGCACCGGCCTGCACGGATGTACCGTTGGAATTGTAAAGCGCGCGGCGGTCGGCGTCGGAATTCACTTCCGTAGGCATGCTGCGGGGCGCGTCATTTTCAGCAGTTTGCTCGGTGGTGGTGCAGCTAGCCAGCAGCGCGGGCAGCGCCAGCCACGCCAGGCGAATTTTACGACGGAAAAACATGAGCATCAAAAGAAAAGGCGGCCCGGAGCGGGCCGCCTTTCTTAAACGCAAGTCAGACTAAGGAGTTCGGGCTTATTTCTTCTCAAACAGCATGGCATCCGAGTCCATGCAATAGCGCTGGCCGGTGGGCTGGGGGCCATCGTCGAAGAGGTGGCCGAGGTGGCCACCGCACTTGGCGCACACTATTTCGTCGCGGCTCATGCCGAAGCTTTTGTCCGATTTTACTTTCACGCTGGCCTCGGTAGCGGGGGCAAAAAAGCTGGGCCAGCCGGTGCCCGACTCAAACTTGGTGGCACTGGAGAACAGCAGGTTATGGTCGGCCGCGCAGTAATACGTACCGGCCGCGTGGTTATCGAAATACTTGTTGTGGAAGGGCGACTCGGTACCTTGCTCGCGCAGGATGTAGTACTGGGCCGGCGTGAGCTGCTTTTTCCACTCGGCATCCGATTTCACCACCGGAAACTCGCCGGGCTTGCCGGTTACGGGCTGGGGCTGCGGGTATTTATCGGTGGTGACGGTGGCACCTTTAGGGCCGCCGGGCACTACGCCAGCGATAGGCTTGGCGGGTTTGGACTGGTCGGCGTGAGTTTGGGAGCAGGCCGGGGTTAGAATTACGGTGCTCAGCAGGAGCGAAAGCAGGGAAAGGCGCATGGAGAATGGCTGGTGATTGAAGGCTTAACAAACGCAAAATCCAAGTCGTTCGGATGTAAGTACGTGCAGGTTTAAAATAGAAGAAATGGAATTTTTCAACCACCCAAATTGTCCGTACTCTGGCAAGCTAGTAATTAGATAATTAGGACGGTGGCGGTTTTCCGCCTGATAATCCGTACCTTTGCGGCCGCAAAAACTTACGTATGACTCAGAACATTCGGAATATCGCCATCATTGCCCACGTTGACCACGGCAAGACGACTTTGGTGGATAAGATTATCCACGCCTCCAAGATTTTTGACGAGCATCAGCACTTCGATGACCTGATTCTCGACAACAACGACCTGGAGCGCGAGCGCGGCATTACTATCGTATCGAAGAACGTTTCGGTACGCTATAATGGCGTGAAAATCAACATTATCGACACCCCTGGTCACGCCGACTTCGGCGGCGAGGTAGAGCGCGTGTTGAAGATGGCCGACGGCGTGCTGCTGCTCGTGGATGCCTTCGAAGGCGCCATGCCGCAGACCCGCTTCGTGCTGGGCAAAGCCCTCGACCTGGGCCTGAAACCCATCGTGGTAGTGAACAAAGTAGACAAAGAAAACTGCCGTCCCGACGAGGTGCACGAGCAAGTTTTCGACCTCATGTTCAACCTCGGGGCTACCGAAGACCAATTAGATTTCGTGACTTTGTACGGTTCCTCGAAGCAGGGCTGGATGAGCACCGATTGGAAAATCAAAACCGATACCATCGTGCCGCTGCTCGACGCAGTAGTAGCTTCGATTCCGCCCGCGCCGACCTTGGAGGGCACGCCCCAGATGCAGGTGACCTCGCTCGACTACTCGTCGTTCGTGGGTCGTATCGCCATCGGCCGTGTGCACCGTGGCACGCTGAAAGAAGGCGCTAACATGAGCCTGATGAAGGCTGATGGCAGCATCAAGAAAGTAAAAATCCGCGAGCTGCACGTATTTGAAGGCCTCGGCCGCAATAAAGTGGAGTCGGTAAGCAGCGGCGAAATCTGCGCCGTATCGGGCATCGAAGGCTTCGACATCGGCGATACGATTGCTGATGCTGACAACCCCGAGCAGCTCGACCGCATCAGCATCGACGAGCCGACGATGAACATGCTGTTCACCATCAACAACTCGCCGTTCTTCGGTAAAGAAGGTAAGTTCGTGACTTCGCGCCACTTGCGTGACCGTCTGTTCAAAGAAACCGAGAAAAACCTGGCCCTACGCGTGCAGACGACGGACAAGGAAGATACCTTCCTCGTGTTCGGTCGCGGTATTCTTCACTTGTCGGTACTCATCGAAACGATGCGCCGCGAGGGCTACGAGCTGCAAGTGGGCCAGCCCCAGGTGCTGTTCAAAGAAGACGACAAAGGCAACCGCCTGGAGCCCGTCGAGCTGCTCGTAGTAGACGTGCCGGAGGAAACCGCTGGTAAAGTTATCGAGCTGGTGAGCATGCGCAAAGGCGAAATGACCATCATGGAGCCGAAGGGCGACTTGCAGCACTTGGAGTTCAGCATCCCGTCGCGCGGCCTCATTGGCCTGCGTAACAACGTGCTGACCGCCACCGCTGGTGAGGCCATCATGAACCACCGCTTTGCTAGCTACGAGCCGCACAAGGGCACCATCCCCGGCCGTATCTCGGGCTCGCTGATTTCGCTCGAAACCGGCCCCGGCACCGCTTACACCATTGACAAACTGCAAGACCGTGGCTCGTTTTTCGTGGACCCAGGCGAGGAAGTATACGGTGGCCAGGTAATCGGCGAGCACACCCGCCCCAACGACCTGACCGTCAACATCCAGAAAGGCAAGAAGCTGACCAACATGCGTGCTTCGGGTACGGATGACAACGTGAAAATTGTGCCCAAGCGCCAGTTCTCCTTGGAAGAAGCTATGGAATACATCCAGAAGGATGAGTACCTGGAAGTAACGCCGAAATCGGTACGTATGCGCAAAATTCTGCTCGACGAAAACGAGCGCCTGCGCTACGCTAAAACGGCTGACTAATTCGCTGATATAGCAGCTTAAATTTGAAAAGGGCGCGGCGTGAGTCGCGCCCTTTTTTTGTGAATTACATCCACTTTTGCTTTTATGAATTCAGAATCACTGACCCAGTTTGTTCAGCTTTTCACGCTTACTGATGCTGCGGCTACTCAGCGCGTCGCCGAGCGGCTATCGCTAGCGCTAAGCGACCCAGCTGCCTACCAAGAGCAATTTGCGGAGGAACTGGAAGAGCGCGGCATCGTGGCCTCGCTGCCGGCGCAGGAATTGCGCGACGTGGCGCTCATTGATGCGCTGCTGAGTGAGGAACTACTTTGGGAAGCTGATTGGCAAGACCCAGCGGCTGACCTGGTTTACGGCATCAACGAGACGCTGACCCAGCAGGGCCGCCCCGAGCGGTTGGCGGAGCCGGTGGCTGGCCGTCACGCCACTACCGGCCCCGAAGCTCTTGATATTTTGCAGGATATGCTGGAGCCGCTCGGCTTGGCGCTGTTGCTGCTGACGCTGGATAGCGACTCACACGCGCTGAGCGTGGTAGCCGAGGCTGACGCGGAAACTGCCCGACAATTGATAGTCGAACTGGGCTTTACAGTGGCCGTTTACTAAACGGTGGGTGCGCTTTTGCCCAAGCGAAAGCCGGCTATCAAGAAATAAAGTGCCCCAACAGCCGAATAGCCAGCCAAGTTCTGAACCCCGGCGGTGGGCGAATGTGCCATGAGGATGAACGCCACCCCCGCCACGATAGACTGACCGCCGCTGAGTATCATGGGCCACTGGCCGCCGAGTTGGCGACGGCGACGCAGGCCAAGCAGCAATTGAATGAAGCCTGTGAGGCTAGCCCATACCCCGAATACAAGCAACACAGCAGGAATGCCGTGGCCGAGTGCAATACTCACGGCCACCGTGGTGAGCACACCGATAATAATGTTGCTGTACTGCGGCAGACTGGACGCAGTGCCTCGGTTGGCCCGCAGGTCAAAGAAAGTAGCTGCTACATCCCAGGCCGGATAAAGCAACAGTAGGGCCGTAGCAACGGGCGCAGACTTGCCGAAAAGCAGCAGCAGGCTAACCCAGATTACCGAAAAGGCAGCCCGAGTGAAATACAGAGTACGGAGCGCGTGGGCCGTAGAGGCACCGCTACGCGAGTTAAGGTGAGCTTGCATGTGAAAACAGGAAATTGATGAGGCGACAAAGGTCCCGGAGAACGGAAAGCCACTTTTTCACCTAGGTTAAAAAGTGCGTGCTCGCCCCGAAAATCTTGGCGAAAGCTGATGCACTGGCCGTTACTTCCCGCTTGCTTACTGGTTATAGCTGCACTGCTCCTGGCTTATTCTTGCCTCAATCGTCATGCTGCCCGATGCTACTTACTCGCTGCTAGCCCAAAGCCTACACGCCTTTGCCGACCTTTCAGAGGCCGATTTACGCCTTGCCGACGGCTACTGGACACCCCGGACCATCTCCCGAAACGAGTTTTTCAATTTCCGAAACTCGGTGTGCCGCTACGTTGGCTTTATCGTCAGTGGGCTGTTTCGGGTGTATTATGTCGACCCAGCTACCCAGGATGAGCACACGGTAGCTATCGTGCCGCAAGGACATTTTATGACCTCCCTCAAAAGCCTATTAACTGGCGAGGCCTGCCCCTACTACATTGCCGCACTCGAAGATGCTGAGCTGCTGGTTGTCAGCACCGAACAGCTCCAGGCGCTCTATACGCAGTCGCACGGCTGGGAGCGATTTGGGCGGCGCTTGGCCGAGCAATATCTGATTTTTCAGCAGGCCCGAACCGAAGGGTTGTTGTTTCAATCGGCTGAGCAGCGGTATTTGGCGCTGCTCCAGCAGTTTCCGGGCATTACCAACCGGGTGTCGCTGGGGCACATTGCTTCTTATCTGGGCATCAAAGCGCCTTCGCTCAGCCGCATCCGGGCGCAGCTGGGTAAAGACCGGACTGAGTAGCCTGCTACTACGCGCTGGCCGTTCGCTGGCGCACGGCCTCGAAGGTGAGTACAGCCGCCGCTACACTCACATTGAGCGAGTCGAGCACGCCGCGCATGGGGATGATAACCGTCTCGTCGCAAGCCTCGCGGGTGGCAGCCGTGAGGCCGTCGGCCTCGGTACCAAGCACCAGCGCAGTGGGGCCGGCAAAGCTGGTGGCGGTGTAGCTTTTGGCCTCGTCGGCCAGGGCAGCGGCGAAGGTGCGAATGCCCTTTTCCTTAAGAAAAGCTAAGATTTCTACCATCGGTGCGGCCACGGTGGGCACCGTGAAAATACCGCCCAGGCTGGCCCGAATGACGTTGGGGTTGTAGAGGTCGGTACGCGGGTCACCGACTAGCACCGCATGAGCAGGCGCGGCATCGGCGGTGCGGAGGATGGCACCGAGGTTGCCTGGCTTCTCCACGGCTTCGAGCACCAGTACGAGCGGGTTTTCGGGTAGCTCCAGGTCAGCCAGGGTGCGGCTGGGGGTGCGCAAAATGGCGAGCACGCCATCGGAGCGCTCGCGCACGGCCAGCTTGGCAAACACGGCGGCGCTCACGGGCAACAGCTCGTAGGGGCGGGGCACGAGGTAGGCGGGCTCCGAAAGCTCAGCGGTGATTTCTTCGCCGGCCAGCTCGGCGCACAGCAACAGGGTGGCTACTAGCCAGCCGGCTTGGCGGGCATTGGCAAGCTCGCGGTAGCCTTCGACCAGGGTTACGCCCTGGCGGCGGCGCTCGGCGGCTTTGTCTTGCAGGCGCAGTATCTCCTTGATGCGCGGGTTGTGCAAGCTAGTAATGCGGTCGGGCTGAGCGGGGCGGGCGGCGTACATAGGACGAAGGTAGCGGTAGCAAAATAGTGACGCCAGGATATGGTGATTTCACTTTTCGGCGTTTCTACCTTCGTAGTGGTAACTATCGGTAGCCATAGCACCTGTTTACCCCGCTCTTCCTTCCTGCTTCTTCTCCTACCCTTCCTTCCCCAACTACTTGGCGCTCCGACTCAATACCAAGATTTTACTGGGCTTCGCCATTGCGCTGACAGCCCTGGTGGCCACGTCCGTTACAGCCTACGTTACAATCAACCAACTGCGGCGCTACACTGGGCTGGTCGAGCATTCGTATAAAGTGCTGCAACAAACCAACGATGTGCGGCTGGCCGTGCGCGATGCCCAAACCGGCATGCGCAGCTACTTGCTAGTAGGCGATACGTATTACCTTGACCGCTACCAGCAAAACGCCATCCTGATGCAGCGCCATTCGGTGGCTTTGCAGCGCCTGGTGGCCGACAACCGCAGCCAGCACCAGCGCGCTGACACGCTGCGCCAGCTCATTGATGCACAAGTAGAAGAGCTGGAATTATTCAAAACCTACCAGCCTTCGCCCGAGGTGGCCCAAGCACTGCTGCTGCGCGAACAGCAGCCGCTGCGCACCCTCCGGGGCGTAGTGCTGCGCCTGCGCCAGCACGAAGAGCGCCTGCTGCAAAGCCGCAACGAGCAGCAAAACCGCTTTCAGAAGCTAGCCCCGTCGGCCATTATGCTATCAGCGGTGCTGGCCGTGATTATCGTATTGTGGCTGTTTAGCCGCATTGCCAACGAACTGCACGCCAACGAGCACCTGCGCCTGGAACTGACCCGCATGAACCAGGACACGGCACGCCGCATCAGGGGCATCGAGCACTTGGCGCAGCAGGTGGTGCAGGGCGATTATAAGGTTAAAATTCAGGATGATGGCCAAGACCGACTGGGCTCGCTGGCTAAGCTGCTCAACCAAATGACGCAGGCGCTCGACGATGCCTTTGGCAAGCTCGAAAGCCGCAACCAGGAGCTCGACCAGTTTGCCTACGTGGCTTCGCACGATTTGAAAGCCCCGTTGCGCGGCCTCGGCTCCATTGTGAAGTGGATAGAAGAAGAGCAGGCCGACGAGTTGTCGCCGGCCCTGCGCACCTATCTCGACCAGATGAAAGGCCGCCTGGCCCGCCTCGAAGACCTCATCAACGGCCTGCTAGCCTACGCCCGCGCCAGCCGCGCCGACCACCCCAGCGAGCCCGTGAGCGTAGAGCAGCTGGCCCGCGACGTGGCCGACCTGGTAGTGCCGCCCGATTTTGGGCTGGAACTGGCCGCTGGCCTGCCCACTTTCAAGACCGACCGCCTGGGCTTGCAGCAAGTCTTTACCAATTTGTTCAGCAATGCCGTAAAGTATCATGGCGCTGGTGGCACTGGCCGCATCCGGCTGAGCTGCAAAGACGCGGGCCGCCACTACGAGTTTCGGGTGCAGGACAATGGCCCTGGTATTGCGCCCGAGCATCACGAGCGCGTTTTTCGGCTGTTTCAAACCCTGCGCGACCGCCACACCGCCGAGAGCACCGGTATTGGCCTGAGTATTGTGAAGCGCATTATCGACGACCGCAAGGGCAGCATTCACATCGAGTCGGCGTTGGGAGAAGGGGCCACTTTTGTCTTTACCTGGCCCAAGCAGGAGTTGGGTAAGCAAGCAGTGGCCGCCCATTGATTAAACCCCAGCCGACTGTCGGCGTCTTACCATGTGCGCTAGCTCAGGCCAGAATATGAGTTAAGTCACTTAGTAAATCCAGTAAGAACGCCTGGCTCGTTGCCCAGTAGTCCAGCTTATTCTTTACTTTTATTTTCTGCATTATGCGTTCGGTTTTACTGGTTGAAGACGATATTTTCGACACGATGATGGCGCAAAAGACCTTTGCCAAATTCAACGTGCCGCACCAGCTGCACACTGCCTTCAATGGCGAGGAAGCGCTGGATATGCTGCTAGGCCGGGAAGGCATGGCGCCCATCAGCCCCTTACCCGAGCTGATACTGCTCGACCTAAATATGCCCCGCATGAACGGGCTGGAATTCCTGGCTGAAATGCGCGCTACGCCCGAGCTGAGCGAGATTCCGGTGTTCATTACCACCACCTCCGATATGGAGCACGAGCGCGTGGCGGCCGCTAACCTCGCCGTGAGCGGCTACATCCTCAAGCCCCTCGATTTTGAGTCGGGCCACGACTTGATAGACAGCCTCAACCTGCTCGAAAAGCTGCTGAAATAAGGCTGCGCAGAGTTTTGGTGAGCGGGGCACTTTTGCGGGGGCCAGGTTCGTTGCAAACGCACCGGCCACCATTGGCTGGTTTGGCTTTTCTTTGCTTACATGAAACCCGTGTTTATCGCCGCTTTGGCCCTTGTGGGGCTGAGCGTGGCCAGCCAGCCAGCCCTGGCGCAGAATGATGCTCCCCGGCAGCTTGGTGGCGCGCCGATGGTGCCGGCCCCTGCCGCTCGCCCCACCACGCCCGCGCCCCGGCAGCTCGATGCAGTGCCAGCCGTGGCGCCAGCTACCACGCCCTCGGCTGCTACCACAAGCCCGGTGGCCACCGTGGCCGACTCGGCGCGCCAGGCTACAGCCGTGGCTGCACCGGTGGCACCACCGGCCCCAGTCGCTGGCACTAGCCCGTTCAACCGACCCTACGTGATGGGTGGCTCGACCCGGCCAGCCCGCTACCAGGTGGGGCTCAAGAATGGCCAGGTGTACAATGTGTCCGATGTAGAGGTGAAGTCGCCGCTCTTTGGCCACTCACACCTGCTACTCGACGGCCAGCAGCGCATTGACCTGGCCGATGTGGGCTTCTACGAAGACCAAACTGGCCACTATGTGCGCACCACGCTGCCCAATTCGAACCGCGAAGCCACGCTACGCCGCGAAAAAACTGGTCGTATTAGTCTGTATGCCACTTATAACACCTCGTATACCAGCTCGCCCTACGGCATGGGTATGGGCTACGGTGGGTTTGGTGGCTACCCGTACGGGGGCTTTGGCAACCCCTACGGCGGCTACCGCACCACCAAAACCGAATACTTCTCGAAAGACAACGGCCCGGTGCAAAACATGAACCTGCGCAACCTGGCCATCGCCACATCCGATAATGCCGGTGCCCAGCAACTCCTGAGCAATGCCCGGCGCTACCGGCAGTCGAGCGTAGCGGCCTACGTGGTAGGTGGCGGCCTGCTGATAGCCGGCCTGGTGCAATCGACACGGCCCAATACTACGGGTATTTCGCCGCTTTTCTACGCCGCTATTCCAGTACTGATAGTGCCGCTCATTTTCCAGAGCAAGCAGGCCGAAGCCCAGCGACAGGCCATTGCGCTGTACAATAGCGGGCGGTAGCAAGCAGCCAAAAAAGCCTGCGCTACGGAAGACAGCGCAGGCTTTTTATAGATTTACATCGTAGCGCCAAGCTGTCTAAGACAGCTTGGCGCTCGTGTTTCTCAGCTATTGCTTGCTCAATAACTACCTAAGTAATCACTTCAGTGCCATCAGTATCAGGTTGACGAGTACCATGCCCACGAGGTGATAACTGCCGGTGATGAGGCCGTAGAAGAACGGCCGGGGAATATTGGGATTGATGGCAATGTTGACCGTATTGGCGAACAGATACCCCAGCCCCACAAGCAGCGCAAAGTCCAGCGCGCCACCATACGAACTGATATGCAGCGCATGCAGCAGCACGGCACACGTAATGGTGATGATAAGGGCGCACACGGCCGGCCCCACAATGTAGAGGAGCTGCTGATTTTGGCCGGTATTGGGCTCGTTTTCTTTACCAAGCGATGCCCGATAGGCCTTGGGGAAGAGCCCTAGATACCACAAGGCACCCAGCAGAAAGTAGGCCGCGAAGGCCGCCGCAACGCCGAGCCAGTTGAGGGAAGTCAGCACGTTGAACATAGACGAAAAAATGAAGGGTTAGACAAGTGTTCTGGTTGTTTTACCCTGCAAAATTCCTCGTGCTCTATGACAGCCCTATGTCAGCAGTGGGGCCGGGCGCGCAAAAAAAATCGTGCGCCCGCTGGGCCAGCTCGCACAGCTGCGCACGTAGCGCTGGCGGCTCAAGCACGGTCACGGCGCTGGCGTAGGGCAGCAGCCAGGCGGCCAGGTATTCCAGCGTGCCGCTGAAAAAAGTCATTTCCAGACTGTCATCGGGCCGAAGCTGCTCGTGCGCCCAGCCGTACTGGCGCTTAGTGTCGTGCAGGCGCTGCACGAGGCTCGGCAGCACCCCCGCCGCTTGGAAATGCAGTACTACTTTTTCTTTTTGCATGTGGCGGGCTTGGTTGGCCCAGTACTGCTGCAAGGTTTCGGGGCGCGGAGCGAACAACTCTCCACTAAGTGCCAGCTGCTGAATACGGTCGAGGCGAAAATTGCGAAAATCCTGCCGTAGCCGACAGTAGGCCACCACGTGCCAGTGCTGGGTAAGGTAGAGGCCGATGGGCTCGATTTCGCGCGTGGTGGGCGGGTCGGTAGCAGCGGCTTGGTAGCTGAGGCGCACCACCTGCTGCGTGGCAATGGCCGCCACCAGCTGCTGGTAGGCATTAGGCCGGGCGGGCGAGGCCGCGTGTCCAAACACCTGAATATGTGGCGTTAGCGTTTCGAGGTAGTCGCGGTCGGTGCGGCGCAGCACGGCCCGCAGCTTGTCCATGGCCGCGCCGCTGAGCTGCGCGGTGGGCGCATCGGTGAGCTGGGCGGCCAGCTTTTCGGCCGTGAGCAAGGCCGCCGCTTCTTCCCGCGTAAACATGACGGGCGGCAGGCGGTAGCCCTCGGCCAGCGAGTAGCCCACGCCCGCCTCACCGAAGAGCGGCACGCCGGCCAGCTCCAACGTGCGCAAGTCGCGATAAATGGTGCGTAAGCTCACGCCAAACTGCGCCGCCAGGGCGGGGCCGCTCACCACACGCTTGGCTTGCAGCTGAATAAGAATGGCCGTAATGCGGTCGAAGCGGTTCATAAAAAGCAAAAAACGGCAAAAGCTAGCCCACTGCGCTGACCGCTCACCACGGCAGGCGGCGAGTAAGAGGTGAACGGACTTGTGAAGTAACCGTTTACCACCAATCATCCTCCCTTTTTATGCCCACTCGCCGCGCCGCCGCTCCCCTACCCGCCGCCGATACGCCCGCACTCCGCGAGCTGGCGCTGCTGGCCCACCACCGGCTGTGTGCCGAATATGGTGCGCCGTTTTTGTTTTTCAGCACTAAAGACCCGTTGAGCGAGCTCATTAGTGCGTTGCTTTCGCACCGCACCAAAAACGCCGACTCGCACCGCGCCTACCAGCAGCTGCGAGCCACTTTTGCTACCTGGGAAGAAGTGCGCGACGCCCCCACCATCGACGTGCAGCGTGCCCTGAGCGCCTGCACCTGGCCCGAGCAGAAAGCGCCCCGCATCCAGGCCGTGCTGCACGAAATCAGTCGCCGCTGCGGCGACGAAGAGCGCCCGCCGTGCGCGCTTGATTTTCTGGGCGATATGCCTATTCTTGAAGCCCGCGCCTGGCTGGAAAGCATCACGGGAGTAGGGCCGAAGACCAGCGCGGCCACGCTGCTATTTAGCTGCTTGCGGCGGCCGGCCATGCCCGTCGATAGCCACCACCACCGCGTGGCCCAGCGCCTAGGCCTCATTGGGCCGAAGGTGGGCGAAGGGCCGGCCCACGCCCTGCTCGCGGCCCTGTTGCCGCCCGACTGGACGGCCCAGCAGGTGTACGACCACCACGAGGCGCTCATGTTTCACGGGCAGAAGTGCTGCTATTTTTATAACCCCGCTTGCCAGCGTTGCGTGATGCTCGATGTTTGCCCGTATGGGCAGGCGGCGATGCAGCAAGCGAAATAAATCGCTGGTCATTGCCTCGTCGGGCCTCCTCACCATGAAGTTATTTAGGAAGAGCTGGCGCGCGTCTGCGATGCGTGCCAGCTCTTCCTAAAGCTTAAATGACAAGCGCCCTTACCTGCCCATTGCGAAAATTGCCAAATGACCCTGCACCTGCTCGCCAAGCCTAACGCCCGCCGCAACCAGCTGCTGCCCGGCCCCGATGGCCGCTGGCTGGTGCGCCTGGCCGCCCCGCCGCAGGATGGGCAAGCCAATGCCGAGCTACTGGCCTTTCTGGCCGAAGTATTTGGCGTGTCCAAGCGCAGCGTGCAGCTGCTGAGCGGGCACACCGCGCCCTTTAAGAAAGTAGAGATAAGCGACCTGAGCGACGAAGCCGGCGCCGCGATATTGGCCCACTACCATGCTTAAACTACTGGAATAGCTGGCCGGTAGCCGTACTTTCGCTATCGATTATTGCTTTCCTTAGTTATGCCCGACGCTACGCTGCAACCGCTGCTCGACGCTCTGAAGTTTTCGCCCGACAACCTACCTCTGCGTCAGCACGTGGGTGCCCTGCTGCGCCAGGCCGGCCAGCACCAGCAGGCCGAAGACCTGTACCGCGAAGGCCTGCGCCACCACCCCACCGACCCCGGCTTGCAGCTGGGCCTGGCCGAAGCTTACCTGGCACTCGGCAAAACCTCGGCGGCCTTTGTGGTAGTAGAGGAAATATTGGCCAATAATGAGGACTCGGGGCCGGCGCACCTGCTGCACGCCCGCCTGCTGCACACCACCCAGCAGCCCGACGCAGCCCGCGAGGCCTACGCCCACGCCCTGCGCCTCGACCCTAGCCTGGCCGACCCCGCGCTAAGCCAGGAGCTGCAAGCCAATACCCCGCGCCGGGTGCCGGCCAGCGCCACTGGCGGCCCCGGCCCCGACGAGCCCAAGACCCTCGACCAAGCCGCCCTGCTGGGCCTCGAAAAGCCCCGCATCAACTTTGCCGACGTGGGCGGCATGGAGGAAGTGAAAGAGGAAATCCGACTGAAAATCATTCACCCGCTGCACTTTCCCGACATGTACAAGGCCTACGGCAAGGCCAGCGGCGGCGGGCTGCTGCTGTATGGCCCGCCCGGCTGCGGCAAAACCTACCTGGCCCGCGCCACGGCCGGCGAGATTCAGGCCAGCTTCTTGAGCGTAGGCATTGCCGAAATCCTGGATATGTGGCTCGGCAACAGCGAAAAAAACCTGCACCAGCTATTTGAGCTGGCGCGGGCACAGGCGCCGTGCGTGTTGTTTTTTGACGAAGTCGATGCCCTGGCTGCCAATCGCCACGACCTGCGCCAGAGCGCCGGCCGCACGGTTATCAACCAGTTTTTAGAGGAACTCGATGGTGTGTCGGCTTCCAATGAAGGTGTGCTCATTATGGCCGCTACCAACGCGCCCTGGCACCTTGACCCCGCCTTCCGCCGCCCCGGCCGCTTCGACAAAATAGTGCTGGTGACGCCGCCTGATGAGGCCGCCCGCGCCAGCATTCTGGATATTCAATTGAAAGGCAAGCCCCTGGCAACGGGCATCAATACCCAGGCCATCGCCGCCCGCACCGCCGGCCTCAGCGGGGCCGACCTCAAAGCCGTGGTCGATGGGGCCGTGGACACGCGCCTGCGCGAGTCAATGCGCGCCGGCCGGCCGCTGCCCATCGAGCAAAGCGACCTGCTGAATGCGGTAGCGCAGGTGAAGCCCAGCACCAAAGAGTGGTTTGCCACGGCCCGCAACTATGCGCTGTACTCGAACGAAGGTGGCCTGTACGACGAGATTTTGACGTACCTGGGCGTGAAAAAGCCGGGCGGCAAGTAGCACGGTGAGCGCTTCGGATTCGTCTTTGGCCCCGGCTCGCGACGCGGCTTACGCCTGGCAACTGCTGCACTTGCGCCGGCCCGCTCCGGCGCTGGAGCTAGTGGCCCAGCTGCTGGCCGCTAACCCCGCCGACTTGCCGGCCCTGCTGGCTCGCGTGGAGGCGCTGCGGCAGCTGGCGCGCCTGCCCGAAGCGGCCGAGGCGGCCCGCACCGCCGTGGCGCAGGCTCCGCAGTCTGACCGGGCCTTTGCGGCGCTGGCGCAGGTGCGCGGGCAGCAGGGCCAGCTCTACGAAGCCGAAAAAGCCATCAGCGAAGCCCTGCGGCTCGACCCGCTCGACGCTAGCTACTACGGCCTGCTGGCCCAGCTGCATTACCTGCAAGGCCAGTCTGCCGCTGCCATCGCCAGTGCCGAGGTGGGCCTGCGGATAAATGCTCGCCACCCCGACTGCCTGCTGTGGCACGCCGTGGCCGAAGAAAAGCTGGAGCACCCTGCCACCACCGACACCGATTTCAGTTTGCTGCTGCGCCTGGCCCCTTCCAGCGCCTTGGTGCACCTGTGGCGTGGCCGCCTACTGCTGCGCCGCTACGAGCCCCACGCCGCCAATACGCACCTCACCGAAGCCCTACGCCTAGCCCCCACCAATAGCGCCGAGGTGGTGCCGCTGCTGCGCCAGGCCCGCCGCCGGCAGCACTGGCCCGGCTGGCTGCTGCGCCTGCACCAGCAGCGGCGGCATAGCTGGGAGCAGGGCGCGCCGTTTAGCTGGCAGGCCCCGGTGGCGGCGCTGGCTACGCCGCTCTACTGGGGCGTGGCCTGGTGGCGCACCCGGCACGACCCGGTGGTGCGCCAGCCGCTGCCCGGCGAGCGCCGGGCCACAGCCCTGCGGCTACTGGTACTAGCAGGACTGGTGGCGCTGGTGCTAGGCTTTCTTTATTGCGCCGTTGTCTTCGAGCTGCCGCCCTATGCGTTTATTGTGCCGGCAATAATTTTTGTAAGGGCGCTGCTTGATAAGCGTGCGCCTCGCTGACCAGTTTTTTTAATGCTGCTTTCCTTTTTAATCTAGTTTGGAACCATCCTCTGCCTGGCTGCCCCGCGTGCAACTGCTGATGCAGCAAAACCGCTTGTCGATGGCCGCCGACGAGCTGCGCCGCCAGCTCACCCGCGACCCACACGAGCCTATTGCCCATACCCTGCTGGCTTTGTGCCTGCTCGACCTCGACAACGCCACCGGAGCGCAGGAAGAGGCCGAGCTGGCCATTCACCTGGCCCCCGAGTACAGCCTCGCTTTCTATACGCTGTCTCTGGCCCGGCACCGGCAGCACCGCCCCAAAGAAGCCCTCGAAGCCATCAACCAAGCGCTGGCCCTCAACCCAGCCGATGCCGACTACTACCACCTGCTGGGCATTTTACGCCTCGAAAGCAACCAATGGCAGGCGGCCCTGCAAGCCACCAGCACTGGCCTCAACTTCGATGCCGAGCATGCGGGCCTGCACAGCCTTCAAGCCCGCGCCCTGGCCCGCCAGGGCCGCAGCCGCGAAGCGGCCCTAGCCGCCCACGAGGCGCTGGGCTACGGCTCAGAAAGCAGCAGCATTCAGGCCCAGGCGGGCTTTGTAGCCCTCGAAACCAACCGCTCGAAAGAGGCGCTGGTTCACTTCAAGGAAGCCCTGCGCCTCAATCCGGAGTCGGAATACGCCCGCGCCGGGCTAGTAGAAGCGCTTAAGGCCCGCTACTGGGTCTACCGCACGTTTATGCGGTTTATTTACTGGGCCAATTCGCTCGATGCCGGGGTGCGGCGCGGACTGTTTCTGGGGGCGTGGGTGGTGGCGCGCTTTGTGCGGCCACTACTGCCGCTGTACCTGGCCTTCGCCTACCTCAGTTGGTTTAGCGACGTGCTATTTGAGACGCTGCTGCGCTTTAACCGCTACGGGCGCCTAGCCCTCAGCGATGCGCAGCGACGGCATTCCAACCACTTTCTGAGTTTGCTGGGCGTAGCGGCGGTGGCGGCGGGCACCGCGCTGGCACTGCCGAGCGTGGCCGGATTGTATTCGCTATGCTTTGTGGCGCTGGGCTTGCTTTTTCCGCTGGTGGGCACCGAGCGGCTAAGCTACAATCCCACGCAGCAGGCGCGCTCGCGCTGGGCCGGCTGGGCACTGGCTACCACTGGCTTGCTAAGCGTAGCATTGGAGCTGCTGGGCGTGGGCGGCGGCTTCGACAACCTCTTATTTCTGGCATTTATATTCGGTACAGTTGCCTACACTTGGGTGTTTGCCCTGCGCTAGATGAGCAGCAGCACAGAAAACGACACTTCGCGCTATTTCCTGCGCTTCCAGTAGTAGTATTTGCGATACCAAGAGGCTGTTTTCTTAAATAGACTGCTGGCTGTTTCGTGCGGAAACATATTGATGCGAAAAATCCGCATCCGGTCGTCCTCCAGGTGCAGGCCGCCCGTGTCGGTGGCCACGGCGTAAGTAAAGCCAGCCTGCTGCGCCAAGGCTTTCGTTTCTTCATTGAGCGCGCCGAATGGGTAAGCGAAAGAAATTATTTCCGCGCCCAGGCGCTGCTTTAGGGCGGTTTTGCTTTGCTGCATTTCGGCCAGCGCCTCGGCGGCGGGTAGCTCGGGCAGGCGGGCGTGGCTCATGGTATGCGCCCCTATTTCCCAGCCTGCTGCCACAAAAGCCTGCTTTTGAGCTGCATCCATAATGTCGGAGCGCGGCTCGGTGGGGTCAGTGGCGAGGTCCCACTGGTTGTAGCGCACCTCGAAATCACCCAATAGATACAGCACGCCTCGGTAGCCGTATTGCTGCATCAGGGGCAGCAGATTGGTGTAGTTGTCGGTGTAGCCGTCGTCAAACGTCAGGATAATGGGCCGGCGCGGAAACTCGGCCAGCGGGCGCTGGCCGCTGGCAAAGGCTTGGTAATCAAGAAACGTTATTGGGCTGAAGCCATGCTGCTTGAAATAAGCCAGGTGCTTTTCAAAGTTGTCTTTCGTGACAAAAATCTGGTGCTTGGTAGCCAGCGGCGCGTCAGGAATCTTGTGGTACATGAGCACCGGAATAAAGTCGGGCACCGCCTTTCTCATGCGCGCCGACTCGTACACCGCCAGCACTCGCGCCGCAATAGTGGCTAGGCTGTAGTCGGCTCGCACGCGCTGCTGCAAGGTGGCCGGCACTCGCCCCGGCTGCTGCCAGAAAGTGCGCGCCTCATTCAATACCTGCTGCCAGTCAACTACTTCTGCCCCCTGCTGCGCTAGGATGTCGCCAAAGTTGGAAGCCGCCGCCGAGGCATACGTTTCTTCCGTGACGCGGCCGGCGTAGCACGCCTCGCCCAGCGCCAGTACAGCCCGGCCAGCGCCCAGCGCCGCAATGGCCACGCGGCCCGCCCCGATAACAAGGTCAGTTTTGAGCAGCCACCCGGGCACATCGCTGGTAAAGCCCACCACTTCGATGCGCTCGCCAAACTCGGCTTGCAAAGCGGCTAGCGCAGCCTTGCCCATGGCCGGCAGATGCTCTAGCTCGCCGCCAATGAGCGCCACCCGCAGCGCCGGAAACTCGCGCAGCAGCGGCGGAAAAACGTGCTCAAACAGCGCCGCAGCCCGCTCGCCTTTGGGGCCGTTGAAACGGCCGATGAAGGCCATACGATGGCCTCCCGACGGCTCGGCGGCGGTAAACGCCACCCCATTGGGCACTACCGCGATTTTGCTGGCGTCCATCTTCACCTCCTCGCGCAGGTGAGCGGCTAGGTTGGCACAAATGGCGATGACCTTATCGCCGTAAATATCAAACAGTGAGGTGGAAACGTGTAGATGCTGCCGCCCGTGCACAGTGCTAACCAGCGGCACTTGCAGGCCACGCACCGCAAAGTAGCTGACCCAGCTGGCCGCCCGCGAGTGGGCATGTACCACGTCGATACGGTGGGTTTTTATCAGCTCGCGCAGGGCCTGAATGTTGCGCCAGCGCTGCTTGTACTTGCGCTGGCTGATAGGCAGTTGCACCACCTTAGCAGTGGTGGGCAGCACGGCCATATCAGACGCCAGCCAGACCTGGTGCCCTTGGCCATGATGGGCCTCGGCCAGGGCTACGGCATACGCCACCGAGCCGGCAAAAAAATTAGCGGAGAGGACGTGCAGAATTCGCATATCCGGGCAAAGGTACCGGCTACCTCTCCGCCGTCCCGCACCAGCAGGTAGCAGCCCATAAAGAACTATTGTTAAGCTAGTCGCCGGGTTTTCCCCTGCATTTGCCGGGGCAGTGACAGCTAAAAATGCGTTCGCCTACAAAAAAGCTATGCTCATGGCTATAAAACAGTTGCTCAACGAAACTGGGCAGCAAAGCTAGAAATAAGGCAAGTATTTCGTGTCATTATTCAATGATTTTATTTTCATAACTATCACTTAGTCTACATTTTCAATTATTATAATGACGAGCTTTATATTTGTTACTCGTTCTATCCTACCTAGCTC
>CAXUKA010000014.1:0-44303 GCA_964251335.1 uncultured Hymenobacter sp. | reverse complement strand
CCTGATGCCGGCCAATATGCAGGCCCGCATCATTACCACGCCGAAGCTGCATTGAACTCCGAAGCCCTGTCTCGCGTAGTTTAGCTAGTGATTATCTCTCACCCTGATTCTTCTTTTTTTCTTTCGCTTATGAGTTTCAAGCCCTGGAAACCGCTGCTGCTGACCGCCGTCACCCTGGGGGCTGCCGCCACGGCCGCCACCGCCCAAGACATTGCTGCCGCCCAAAAAGCTATTGAGCTAGAGCGCTATAATGAAGCGCGTGGCTTGCTGCGCAATGCCAGCTCGCCCGAAGCCAACTACGAATTGGGACGCCTCTACCAAATGCGCGATTTGGATGATTCGGCAGCTTATTATTTCAACAAAGCTGCTGGTCCTACGCCTTTTGGGCAAGTAGCCGCTGGCCGCGCCGCATTGGCAAAAGACCAGAATGATGCCGCCGCTACGTCGTTTGACGCAGCTGTGAAAGCTACCAAGAGCAAAGATGCCAAAGTGCTGACCATGATTTCGCAGGCCTACGGTGAGTCGGATGTAAAGAACATCGACAAAGCCCTGACCTATGTTAACGCGGCCCAGACAGTGAACAAAAAGGATGAGCCTGCGCTAATGGTAGCGCGTGGTGAAATCTATCTGCACACCGACCAAGGTGGTGGCGAAGCTATGACGAGCTTCGACCGTGCCACGATGGCAAACCCCAACTACGCCCAAGCCTACTACAAGAAGGGCGAGCTTAACGTACGTAGCCGCAACGCCGGCGAGGCTGTGACCAACCTGGAAAAAGCCATCAGCCTCGAGCCTAAGTACGCACCAGCTTACAAGGAGCTAGCTGAGATGTATTTCTACGCTGGGCAATACCCCAAGGCGCTGAGCACCTTCGAGCAATACCGTTCGGTGGCCGAGAAATCGACCAACACGGATGCAGAGTATGCCTCGTTCTTGTACCTGACCAAGAAGTATCCTGAGGCGCTAACGGAAATCAACGGTGTACTGGCCAAAGAGCCAAACAACGTGACGATGAACCGCCTAAAGGCTTACACTTTGTTTGAAACGGGTGATTATGCAGGTGCCAATACGGCCATGGACAACTACCTGCGCGTAACGCCCCCCGAAAAAATCATCCCCGACGACTATGTTTATCAAGGCAAAATTTTGAGCCGTGCTGGCAAGAATGCCGAAGCCAAAGTTGCGCTAGATAAGGCATTGGCTGTTGCTTCACCAAGCCAAAAAGTTGAGGTACAAGCCGAAATTGCTAAGGTTTTAGGAGCTACCGGAGATTATACTGGTGCCATTAAAATACTAGCTGATAAAGCTAAAACTGGTGACTTAGCTGACCAGTATCGCTTGGCTACAGCCTACAAAGGTGCTAAAATGTACACGCAGGCTGACAGTGTCCTCAATATCATTGTAACAGCTAAGCCAACCTACGGCCCGGCTTATCTGGAACGCGGTAGCGTTAACTACTACCTCGACCAGGATTCTAAGAAAGGCTTGGCTAAGCCGTACTATGAAAAGTATATCGAGCTGTCAAAAGCCGAAGGTGCTGACCCGGCTAAGTTCCGCAGTGGTTTGATTACGTCGAACAATTACCTTGGCTACTATAGCCTCCAGAAAGGCGACAAGGTTGCGGCCAAGACGTACTACCAGCAAGTACTCGCACTCGACCCTACCAATGCTGACGCAACTAATGCCTTGAAAATCATCAATGGTGTGCCAGCAAAGGCCGCGCCGGCCAAGAAGCCAGCTGCGAAGAAGTAATTCGCTTTCATTTTAAAAAGCCCCGCCGCACTATTGCGGCGGGGCTTTTTTTATGCTTACTGGCTTTCGCTCCAGGCTTTCCACTTTGCCAAAGCAGCACTAAAATCCTCAGGTAATTCAGCTTCGAAATACATATTCTCGCCGGTGCGCGGGTGCACAAAGCCCAGCGAGCGGGCGTGCAGCGCCTGCCGGGGCAACACGGCAAATACGTTTTCAACAAAGGCCTTGTAAGTGCCCGTGGCTTGGCCCGAGCGGATGCGGTCGCCACCGTACACGGCATCGGAAAAGAGCGGGTGGCCGATGTACTGCATGTGCGCCCGAATCTGGTGGGTACGGCCAGTTTCGAGGCGGCATTCGAGCAGCGTGACGGGGCCGTAGCGCTCAAGTACGCGGTAGTGCGTCACGGCGTGCTTGCCTTGGTCACCGTCGGGGTACACGGCCTGCACCTTGCGGTCGCGCAGGCTGCGGCCAATGTGGCCGCGCACGGTGCCTTGGTCTTCCTCAAACTTGCCCCAGGCCAGTGCTAGGTAGCTGCGCTCGATGGTGTGGTAAAAAAATTGCTGCGAGAGGTGCGTCATAGCCGCCTCGGTCTTGCCAATCACGAGCAATCCCGAGGTGTCCTTGTCGATGCGGTGCACCAGGCCGGGACGGATTTCGCCGTTGCGGCCGGTGGGCAGGTTGGCCAGGTGGTAGGCCAGACCATTGACCAGCGTACCCTCCCAGTTGCCGTAGGCGGGGTGCACTACCATCCCAGCTGGCTTATTCACGATAAGCAACTCGGCATCTTCGTAGCGGATGTCGAGGTCCATCTTTTCGGGCTCGACCTTGCCGGTGCGCGGCGGCTCGGGCAGCGTGATGGTAATGGTATCGGCAGGCCGGATGCGGTAGCTGGCCTTGGTTGGGCGGCCGTTTACCTGCACCGTTTCGGCCTCAATGGCGGCCTGAATCTTGGTGCGCGAGGCATTGGCTAGGCGGTTGAGCAGAAACTTGTCGATACGCAGCAGCTCTTGGCCCCGGTCGACTACAATGCGATGATGCTCATATAGCTCGTCGCCTTCGCCGGTTTCGTCCTCATCGGGGTCTTGGGCGGTAGCGGGTAGCATAGGTGATTAAAAAAGTACGGGGAATGAGCAGGCAAAATTACGCCCGTAACTGAGCGACCAACCTCTCCCGGTGAAGTCAGTAGGTAACAGCCACTTTGCCATTCTGAAAAAAAGGCTTTTGCAGATTGGTAGAGTCGGTACAGCGCATGCTTAAGCCCACCGACTATTCGCATTATTTTACCACTGTTAATCAATCATTTATTCCAATAATAAAGCCACACCGTTTTCTCAGGACTAGGGTTTGCCAATCAGCAGTACTCGCTTCGCCAGTGGTGTCACCAGCCACCTGTCGGCGGCCTTTTGTGCTTCACTTACCGGCTTGCTTTGCAACCTATCCATGAGAAATCTTTTGCCTATCTGCCTGTTGGGGCTGACTTCGCTTCCCGCCCTGGCGCAAACTGCGCCTGTTATCACCTCTTCCGTGTCGGTACCAGCCGCAGTGGTCCCAGTCGCCGCAACAGCCAGTCCACTCACCTACTATGGCTTCGTGGATAGTTACTATGGTTACGATTTCGACCACACCAGCACCAACGAGCGCCCCAATTTTCTGTACTCTCACAACCGGCAAAACGAGTTTACGGTGAATAACGCTATCCTGGGGGCACACTATGACAATGGGCAGGTGCGCGGGACACTAGCCCTGCACGCCGGCTCCTACGTGAGTGCCAACTACGCCAATGAAGACCCGGTTTTTCGGCACATCTACGAAGCTTACGCCGGGTTTCGGCCCTTCAAAAAAGCGTGGCTCGACCTGGGGATTTTCAGCTCACACATTGGTTTCGAATCGGCCATTAGCAAGGATAACTGGACGCTGACGCGCTCCGTCATGACCGAAAACCTGCCTTACTACGAGAATGGCGCACGCTTGACCTACGAACTGGCGCCCAAGCTCACGCTCACTGGCCTGGTGCTCAATGGGTGGCAGAATATCCGCGAAAACAACCAAGCCAAGGCGCTAGGCACCCAAATTCAATGGAAGCCGACTGATAAGCTACTTATCAATAGCAGCACTTTCTACGGCAATGAGCAGCCCACCGACTCGCTGACGCGGCGGCGCTACTACCACGATTTTTACGTGACTTACCTCGCCACCACTCGCCTCCAGTTAGCAGCGACATTTGATGTGGGTAAGCAGCAAAGCGCCGGCCACCACGGCTACGATACTTGGCACGCCGGCGCGGCGTTTGTAAAGTATAAATTAGCCAACAAGCTCTCGACCACTGCTCGCGGCGAATACTACTACGCCGAGCGCGGGGTTATTATCAACAGTATAGCACCTGTGGCCGGCGACGCCGACTTCCGCGTGACGGGCGGCTCACTCAATATTGACTACCTACCAACTGCTAATGTAGCATTTCGGGTAGAAGGGCGGTATTTGCGCAGCAAGAATGCTGTTTTCCAGCACGATGCTGGAGCTTCGCGCAACTATGGCAATGTGACGACCAGCGTAGCGCTGTCGTTCTAATCCCGTACCAAGAAAGCTTGTCATTGCAATTGCAGCGAAGCAATCGCATCCGAACAGTGTGGCTGAACAGATGTGATTGCTTCGCTACAATCGCAATGACAAACACTTTGCGAAATAAGCCCTACTCCGGCTTTGTCTGCAAGAGCTTCGCAATCAGACCTGTCCAGCCGGTTTGGTGGCTGGCACCCAGGCCGTGGCCATCATCACCGTGGAAATACTCGTGGAAGAGCAGATAATCACGGAAATTAGGGTCGGTTTGCAGCAGCTTGTTATCGCCGAAGGCCGGGCGGTGACCATTCTCGTCTTTGAGCAGCAGCTTGTTGAGGCGGCCAGCCAAGGCATCGGCTATTTCTTTCAAGGTCAGCATATTGCCCGAGCCGGTGGGATACGCCACCTTGAAGGAATCGCCATAGTAAGCGTAGAAACGCTCCAACGACTCCACAATCAGGAAGTTAATCGGGAACCACACCGGGCCACGCCAGTTGCTGTTGCCGCCAAACATAGCCGAGTCGGACTCGCCCGGCAGATACTGCACCACGAAGTCGGTTTTGCCAGCGCGGTACACGTAGGGATTCTCGGCGTGGTAGCGCGACAGCGCCCGAATGCCATACTCCGAGAGGAACTCCTTTTCGTCGAGCATACGGCGCAATAAAGCCTTGAGGCGGCTGCGCCGCAGCAAACTCAGCAGGTGGCGGGCACCCTTGCCGGGCTCCTGCCAGCGCGATACCAGCTGCGCCAAATGCGGCCGATTGGTAACCAGCCACCACGCCCGGCGCGCAAACAACGGCATGGCATCGAGCAGCTCATCATCGATAATTTCAACCGCGAACAGCGGAATCAGCCCCACAATAGAACGCACCTTGAGCTTGGTGCGCATATTATCGGGGGTGTGCAGCACATCGTAATAGAACTGGTCGTCGTCGTCCCAGAGGTTGAATTTGCCATCGCCGCCGCGTGTCATGGCATCGGCAATGTAGAGGAAATGCTCGAAGAACTTGCCGGCCATTTCCTGGTACACCGGGTTTTGCTTGGCCAGCTCCAGCGCCATGCGCATGAGGTTGAGAGCATACATAGCCATCCAGCTGGTGCCGTCGCTCTGCTCGATATGGCCGCCCGTGGGCAGCGGTGCCGAGCGGTCAAATACCCCAATATTATCTAGACCCAGGAAGCCGCCCTCGAAGATGTTGCGCTCGTTGCGGTCCTTGCGGTTGACCCACCACGTAAAATTGAGCACCAGCTTGTGGAACACCCGCTCCAAGAAGTCAAGGTCGCCCTTGCCCTCCCGGCGCTTCTTATCCATCTGGTACACGCGCCAGGTGGCCCAGGCGTGCACCGGCGGGTTCACGTCCGAGAAGTTCCATTCGTAGGCGGGCAGCTGGCCGTTGGGGTGCAGGTACCGGTCTTTGGTGAGCAGGCGGAGCTGGTTTTTGGCAAATTCCGAGTCCACCATCGCCAGCGGAATGCAATGGAAGGCCAAATCCCAGGCTGCGTACCAAGGGTATTCCCACTTGTCGGGCATCGACACGAGGTCGGCGTTGTGCAGGTGCCGCCAGTTGGCATTGCGGTTGAGGCGGCGCTGGGGCGCGGGCGGCGGCATGGCAGGGTCGCCATCGAGCCACTGCGTCACATCGTAGTAGTAAAACTGCTTGCTCCAGAGCATGCCCGCGAAGGCTTGGCGCTGCACATTGCGTGCATCGACATTGGTCATGTGCTCTTGCACGCAGTCGTAAAACTCGTCGGCCTCGTTGCGGCGGTCGGTTATCAGCTGGTCAAAGGTGGCGAAAGGCGTAGCCATTTCGTCGCGGCTCAGGCGCACGCGCACGGTGCGCGACTGCCCGCCCGGCACGGTTAGCTCGTACTGCGCGGCCACTTTGGTGCCGTGCTGCTGCGGATTGATGGCGTGGGTGCGGCCCTCCACCACGTAGTCGTTCACACCGTCCTTGAAATACAGCCCCTCGCCCGGCAGGCCGTAGAGGCGCGGGCCATTGCTGTCGTTTTCACAGAATAGCAGCGGCGCTTCCGTGTCGGAGTAGAAGTAGTAGCGGCCCATTTCGCGGTGCTCTATCTGCACCACGCCGGGCGCCGTCTGCACCATGGTGGGGCGGTAGTCGTCGTAGCCCCAGCCCCAAGTATTCCTGAACCAGAGTTGCGGCAACACCTGTACACTGGCTTTGCGGCCACCTCGGTTGTGCACGGTTATTTCCAGCAATAGGTCTTCCGGCCCCGCCTTGGCGTATTCAATGAACACATCGAAGTAGCGGTTGTCGTCGAAAATGCCCGTATCCAGCAGCTCATACTCCGGCTCCAGGCGGGTGCGCCGGGCGTTATGTTTGAGCAGCTTGGCGTATGGAAATTTGCGCTGCGGGTACTTATACAGCATTTTCTGGTACGAGTGCGTAGGCGTGCTGTCGAGGTAGTAGTACAGCTCCTTCACGTCCTCGCCGTGGTTGCCCTGGCCATTGGTCAGGCCAAAAAGCCGTTCCTTCAACTGGTTGTCTTTGCCATTCCAAAGGCCCACGTTCATGCACAGCAGCTGCTGGTCGTCGCTGAAGCCGCCCAAGCCTTCTTCGCCCCAGCGGTAGGCGTAAGAGCGCGCTACATCGTGGAAAATATGGTCCCAGGCATTGCCATCGTGGCTGTAGTCTTCGCGCACTGTACCCCACTGCCGCTCGGTGAGGTAAGGGCCAAATTTCTTCCAATTCACCGCCTGCCGGTCACTCTCGGCCAAGCGTATCTGTTCCTGCGTCATGCCTTACTAAAAGCCCACTGATGAAGCGTGGTGCACTCACCTACGTAGTTTTTCTTAAAAGAAGCCTTGTTTAAATCGCAATATCTTGCTTAACAAGCAAATATATCAGTACGCCTCAGCTAATTAGCCTCTGCTATCTATATAAAAAAAGCCGAGGCTACCTAGCCTCGGCTTTTTTGGGGTAGTTACCCCGCTTATTTCTTCTTGGGAGCTGCTGGTTTAGGAGCAACCGGAGTAGTCATAGTTGGTGCGCCAGCCTTGTTGGCATCGGGGGTCGGGGCCGGAGCCGTCGGCGTGATACCCATTTTCTTCAGAATAAGGTCCGAAATGTCGCCTTCTTTGGGGCCGTGCAACAGGATTGGGCTCGAGCCGGCGTCCGAGTTCAGCACGTAGGTATAGCCGCTTTCAGCTGCTACGAGGTCAATATTCTTCTGAATTTTGTCGAGCACCGGGCTCAACAGTTGCTGCTGTTTTTGCTGGAGCGACTGCTGGGCAGTTTGCGAAAACTCTTGCAGGCTCTGCTGCAGGGTTTGCAGTTCTTTTTCTTTGTCGCGCTTCACGATGTCCGTCATGGCACCGCTCGTGCTAGCAGTTTGGTAAGCTTTCAGCTTGGCGTCAAAATCAGCCTGCTTGCTTTTCAGCTGAGCTTCTAGTTGGGCGCTATAGGTCTTCAGGTCCGACTCAATCTGCTTGCGCTCGGGCATCTGGCTCAGCACGTATTCTACGCTGGTGTAACCGATTTTGAGCGGAGCCTGGGCGTGCGCGGCGGGGGCGAAAAAGGAGCCGACAACGAGCAGCGCGGCGGCGAAGGTCAGGTGAAGGGTTTTCACTTGTTTAATGCGGAAATTCAAGGTTCTAAAAAAAGTAAAGGCAAAGGTAAGAATATTAATCCTTCTTTTCGACCACATTACCTCGGGCCGGCATACTGCCAGGCACAACTGGTGCACCAACATCGGTGCTGGTGGCTGGGGTACGAGGCGGCGTTACGGTTTTTACCGGGCCTTTGGGGGCAGGCTGGTTGCGGTCGGGCGAGGCAAGACCTAGCTCTTCAAGCACGTATTCGGTGTAGTCGAAGGTCGGATTAGTGTAAATCATGGTCAAGTCGCTGGACTTGTCGAGCACGATGTCGAGCTTTTTGGCTTTCGCCATTTTTTCCACCGCCTCAAATATTTTGTCTTGGGCTGGCTTGTTCAGTTCAGTCTGTTTCTTGAAAATCTGCCCTTCGTAACCAAACTGTTTGGTTTGGTAATCCTTGATTTCCTGCTCCTTTTTGAGAATCTCATCTTGGCGCTTTTTCTTCATCGGCTCGGTCAGCACCACTTCCTCGTTCTGGTAGTTGCGGTACATTTTGTCCAAGTCTTTCTTCAAGGCCTCAATTTCCTTCTGCCAGGTATCCGACAGCTTATTGAGCTCAACTTTTGCCTGCGCGTATTCAGGCATCTTGCTCATAATAAACTCGGTGTCGATGTAGCCCAACCGCTGAGCCCGCGCCGGAGCAGCGGCCGTCAGCAATCCCAACAAAGCGAATGCGCAGAAAAGTCGTTTCATACCGTAGGTTAAGCTGGCCACTTACCAAGTCCGTGCCAGACATAGGGAGTAACGTCGAGCAGGCCGCAATATTTCACTGTGGGCCAGTGCCCTTAAACTCAAGTGGGCCAGCCAAAGGTTTCCTCTGGCTGGCCCACTTATGCTTAGCGAATCTGCTGACCGATAATGAAGTGGAAGTGGTTAAAGTCTTGAGCAGTAGTAGTACCAGGCGCTGGTATTACTGTATCGAAGGCACGGCCATAGTCAAAGCCTAGCAAACCAAAGGCTGACATGAAGATACGTGCGCCGAAGCCTGCCGAACGGTACAGCTTGTAGGGGTTATACTGCTGGTAAGAATTTACCGCGTTGCCGGCCTCGGCAAAGCTCAACACATACACCGTAGCCGCAGGGTTGAGACTAACGGGGTAACGCAACTCCATCACGTATTTGTTGTAAGCAAGACCACCGCTTTGACCGCTCTGAGCGGTCGGGATGGCGTAGGCCGCATTGGGGTCATCATAGCCGCGCAGGCCGATATATTCGGTACCCACCAGGAACGAGCCGCCACCACCGTAGCCCAGGCCCGCGCCGCCCATTTTGAAGCGCTCGAACGGCCCTACATCACGCCCGCCATACGAGCCAATGAAGCCGAAGTGTGCCCGTGTATTCAGTACCAGCTTGCCCACGATGGGCGTAAACCACGAGGCGTCGAACATCCACTTGTGCAGCTCAATCCACTGATTGGAATCGGGGTGCGAGCCGGGGAAGGCAGAATACGGCGGCGTAGCGGCTATCGACAGTGACAGCGACGAGCCCCGACGGGTGTAAGTCGGGTTGTCGATGCTATTGCGAGCTATCGTAGTGTTCAGGGTAATGTTGTTGAAGGTACCCGTAGCAGCAGCGGACGAAATCAGCGTGTAATTCTGCGTCTGGTACTGGCTGAACGAGATAGAGTTGCTCAGCGTGAAATAGTCATCGGGTACGCGCAGCTGCCGTCCCAGGCCCACCGTAATGGTGTTCACCTTGATAAAGCTGCCTGTGCTTACGTCGAATGTGCCACCGTAAGAAAGGCGCGAAATACTACGGTTCAAACTCACACTGAATGAGTTGGGCTTACGCCCACCCAGCCACGGTTCCGTGAAGCTGACCGAATAAGCCTGGTACTGCAAGCCGTTGGCCTGCACGTTGAGCGAGAGGCGCTGGCCATCGCCACCGGGCACGGGCGTCCAGTTATGGAAGTCCTTAGCCTTGCGCAGCGAGAAGTTGTTGAACACCAAGCCCACCGTACCGATAAAGCCGGCGTAGCCGCCCCAGCCGCCCGACAGCGTAATCTGGTCCGAGGGCTTCTCGACTACCGTGTAGTTGATGTCCACAGTACCGTCGGCCTGGTTGGGCACGGGGTTGATACCGATTTTCTCGGGGTCGAAGTAGCCAAGCGTGGCAATCTCGCGCTGCGAGCGAATGAGCAGCTCACGGTTGAACTTATCGCCGGGCAGCGTGCGCAACGTGCGGCGCAGCACGTGGTCGCTGGTCTTGGTATTGCCCGTGATGTTAATTTCCTTCACCCGTGCCTGCACCCCTTCCGAGATGCGCATCTCGATGTCGATAGAGTCGCCCTGCACCTTGGTCTCGACCGGGTCAATCTGGAAGAACAGGTAACCATCGTTCATGTAGAGCGAGGTTACGTCTTGGCCCGTTGGGTTGTAGCTCAGGCGCTTATCTAGCGTTTCTTTGCTGTAGGGTGTGCCTTTCTTGATGCCCAGTACTGATGACAGCGTTTTGCTATCATACAGGTAGTTACCCGTCCAGGTAATGTTGCGGAAGAAGTACTTTGGGCCGGCATCTACTTTAAGGGTTAGTGCCAAGCCTTTAGCATCACGCACCAGTGTATCCGACACGATGCTGGCATCGCGGTAGCCTTCGTTGTTGTAAAAATCTACCAGCTTCTTCTTGTCATCCTCATACTCTGTGCGCTGGAACTTACCGGGAGTCAAGAACTTATAAAATTTACGTTCTTTGGTTTTCTTGAATTGCTTGCGCAGCTTACCGTCTTTGAAAGCCTTATCGCCCGTAAACGAGATGTCGTGGATGCGCACTTTGCTGCCTTTATCCACGTCAATTTTCAGCGCCACGCTGTTAGACAAGGTCGAATCAGCTACCTGCCGAATTACGACTTTGGTATCTAGAAAGCCTTTGTTGGTGTAGAACTTACGCACCTGGGTACGGGTATTCGACAGCAACGCGTCGGTTACTACCTTGCCCCGGATAAGCTTGATTTTCTTTTCCAGGTCTTCCGACTGCCCTTTGCTGATACCCGTGAAGTTGAACTTCGACAAGCGGGGCCGCTCGCGCACGCTGAAGTCCAGGAATACCTTATCGCCTTCGGTGCGGGCGATGCTCACCGACACATCGGCCAAGATACCCTGGTTCCAGATTTTACGGATGGCCTTGCCGATTTCCTCACCCGGAATATTAATCGGGTCGCCAATGCGCAAACCCGATAGCCCAATCAACGTATTAGGGTCAAGGGCTTTGGCCCCACTCACCGTAATGCCGCCCAGCGTGTACTTGCGGGGTTCGTCCCCGGTAGCTGTGCCGGCACCTTGCTGAGCATAAGAAGGAACAGCTACCAGTGCGGTAGCCAGTAGTAGCAAACCGAGAAGCGTGCTACGTAAGTAAGTGCGCATCAATAAAATAACTAAATCAGGATACGGTCAGTTGTTCACTGGTTTTGCCAAAGCGGCGCTCGCGCTGCTGGTAAGCTACCAAGGCATCGCGTAGGTGGCTGCGCCGGAAGTCGGGCCACAGCACAGGGGTGATATACAATTCGGTATAAGCCAACTGCCACAGCAAAAAGTTGCTTATGCGCTGCTCGCCGCTGGTACGAATCAGCAGTTCGGGGTCGGGCATACCAGCCGTAGCTAGGTAGCTCGTCACCGTGGCCTCGGTCACGGCCTCGGGCTGGAGGCGGCCAGCAGCCACATCAGCCGCGAGCCGGCGGCTCGCCTGGGTGAGGTCCCAGCGACCGCTGTAGCTCAGGGCTAGCACCAGTGTCATGCGGGTGCCACCCTTAGTCAGGTCCATTGCTTCGGCTAGCTCGCGTTGGCATTTCTGCGGCAGCGTAGCTATGTCGCCAATAGCTTGCAGGCGCACGCTATTTTTAAGTAGCGTGGGGGTTTCCTGCCTGATGGTGTGCACCAGCAGTTGCATCAGGGCATTTACTTCGAGGGCGGGGCGGTTCCAGTTTTCGGTTGAGAAGGCATAGAGCGTCAAATATTTTACTCCTAGCTCAGCAGCTTCCTCCACCGTGTCGCGCACCGCCGTAATGGCGCTTTGGTGCCCAAACACGCGCAGCCCCCCTCGCTGCTTGGCCCAGCGCCCGTTACCATCCATGATAACGGCGAGGTGGGCAGGAATATTAGAGAGGTCAATTTCGGACCGTTCGGCCATCGTTGCGGTTTGCGTATAAGAGGCCGCAAGTTACGCATAGGGTTGCAGATGCGCCGGCAAAAACCTTGGGCGGGCCGCCCGGAGCCGCCCGCTTACCTTATCTCAGCAGGCCCTTATTCCGGTCGTACGGGTTTGGGCAATTGATTTTGTAGAACGTGTACGACAGGCTGATACCGTTGTAGTAATACCAGTCTTGTTCGTGCGAATTCACAAAGAGCGGGTCTTGGTCGCTGAGGTGGTCGAGCTGGTCGGTAAAAGTTTTGCGCGCCCCGATTTCCATACCCAAGTTAAAATGCTCGGTTAGGGCGATTTTCAGCCCTACTCCGGCCGGAATAGCGACACTCACCTTGCTTCCCTTGCGGTTGAAATCGGGCTGTAACGCCACATTCAGGCTTTCGACGGTGGTATTGGCGTAGAAGCCCGCTAGCCCGGCAAACAGGTAGGGCGTCAGGTGCACGCGGTGCTGGTCGCTACGCCGGTGGTAGTCTAGGAAGTTGTATTCCACTACCCCAGACAATTCCAGCAAGTTGCCACGTAGACTTGCCTGACGATAGCCTTGCAGTGGCGGCACACCGCCATTAACACCTACTACATTAAAGTCGCTGGCGTGCAGCATACCGTAGGTCAGCCCGCCGCGTAGCGTTACGGGCACCGACACATCACGGCGGTAAAAGAGCGTGACAGCCGGGCGATTATTCCGCAACTGATACTGGGGCGACACTTCGCCTTTGTAGTTGGTGCCGCCCACGCCGAGGCCAATTTCGCTGGTGTGCTGGGCCCACGCTGGAGCCACGCTTAAAAACGAACTCCCCGCCAGCACCAGGCCAGCGAGGAGCACGGATGAATGCCGGTTTTTGGTCATTCAGCAAATATAAGCCTCCGTTAGCAAGCTAACAGCAGTTGGCTAGCGGAACTTGGGGTTCTTGATGCGGGGCGTCAGGATGTAGTTGAGCGAGAAACCGCTTACCGTGTACCAGTCGTCCTTGCCTTGGCCACGCTGCTGGCCCACGCTGAAGCTGTTGCCTAAGCCTGTTGTAGTATTCGTGATGCCGCCGCCAGTAGTACCGGCACTGCCAGCGTTGTAGCCAGCAAAGTACTGTGCCTGAGCGCTTTTACCTGCTGCATCGGCATAGCTGCCGCTTACATCGTCGAGGTAGCTGGTGAAGGTTTTACGCAAACCGATTTCGAACGAAGCATCCAAGTTGCGATTGATACGGTAGCGTACGCCGGCACCAAATGGAATAGCGAAGCTCACTTTGCTGTAGCTTTTGCCTTCAGTCTGGTACGGCTGCAAATCGTACCATTTGCCATCCGTGTACTGCCCTTGTGGGTTATGGTAGAAACCAGCCAGACCAGCAAACAGGTACGGCACAAAGTCCGGGCGTTTGAGGTAGTTATTGCGGTTTTCAATCAGGTCAACTACCAATACTGCCGATGCTTCGGCGATATCGTTGCGGAACTGGAAATTGCGAGTGTAGCGATAGCGGGCGTTGGTATCGTCACGGTTGGCGTTGTCAGCATCATTGGCCGTGATGCGACCGTAGTTCAGGCCGAAACGGCCCGATACGCGCGGAAAAAAGCGGTGCGTGATGGTGATACCCAAGTTGGGGCGAGTATCGCCAAACTTGAACGAGGCGAAGCTCGTGCTTGGGTTCAAGTCCCCGAAATAGTTCATCGCATTCAGGTTCACCCCAATCGAGGTGTATTGTTTGCGTTTGCTAAACTGCTGTGCATCTGCCTGCTGCGTCGAGCCGAGCAGGGCAAGCCCCGCTAATAGGGCCGTTGAGTAGGTGAAAAACTTGGTCATAAGGCGCAGTTGGAGATACAACAAATCTAGAAAGTCTTGTATAAAATTAATCGGGCGTAATTCGTAGCGAACACAAAAGTAAGCATTAGGGGGAACTAAAAAAACTTGCAGCAGTTATTTTATGATTTGTTCTTATTTGGTAGTCAGCGTTGAACCGGGATTTCGGCGGTCGAGACCCCAGTTGAGCTTATTACGCAAGGTACTCAAAAAATTTACGTGATTAAGCTTAACCAGACGAGCGTTAAAGTTTTCTCGACGCACGGCCATTTGCACGGTCGCTTCGACGGGCATAGAGCGCGAGTCTAGAGCGAGTAAGTAGCTGGTTCCCCGGCCTTCTATCTCAAAAGAAATCACGCTCTGGTCCGACACCACGAGGGGCCGTACGTTCAGATTGTGGGGGCATACGGGGGCGATGATAAAATTGTTGGTCTGGGGCAGCATTACGGGGCCGCCGCAGCTGAGCGAGTAGCCCGTCGAGCCGGTGGGCGTGGATACGATGAGGCCATCGGCCCAGTACGAATTGAGGTATTCGCCATCGATGTAGGTGTGCACGGCTATCATGGAAGAGCTGTCGCGCTTGAGAATGCTAAACTCATTCAGCCCAAAGTTCAATTCGCCAAACACGTCGGGGTCGGTGTCGACGCGCAGTAGGCTGCGCTCTTCCAGCGTGAAATGGCCTCGATAGAGCGCATCGATGGCCTGCGGAATGTAGCTGGGCGGCGTGGGTGCCAGAAAACCAAGCCGGCCGGTATTGATACCTAAGATGGGTAACTGCAAGGCACCCACATAGGTAACCGTATCGAGCAGGGTGCCATCGCCCCCGATGCTGATGACAAACTGCACGCCGCGCAACGAGTCGCCGCGCCGGAAGGTGGTGCTATCGGGTGGTAGCCGTAGGCTACGCTGCTCCAAAAAGGTGCGGAAAGCCTCGACAATGAGCACCTGCGCCTGGCGCGTCGCCAGCTCATCGAGCAACGCCTGGATGAATGGCGCGGCTGCATCGTCGAAAGGCTTACCAAAAATCGCGAATTTCATAACAAAATGGTAACAGCGTGCGCCGGAGCCGCTAGATGGGAAAAGACGACCGCAGGAAAAAACCGGTCTGCCCTTGAGCTGTGCGGCTTAGCTCGAAGCAAAAAACCCGGTCGTAGTACGTAACCAAGTGCAAGCCCAAGCCGGCCGATGCTAACAGCCGGCCCGGTAGTTGGTTGGAAGCAAGCTCGGGCCGGCCCAGGCTGCCGCCGGCCAAGCCAGCATCGGCGAAAACGTTGACGTAAACGGCGATGGGCAGGGTATTGATTTTGGGATTATCAATAAACGGGATGCGCAGCGGCGGCGGTGCCCAGGCCCGGTAGCTCAGGCCCTGCTGCACCAGACCAAAGGAACGGCCATCGACAATGTAGGCATCGTAGCCGCGCACCAGCGCCTCGTAGCCCAGCGCCCGCGAGTCGGCGTAGGCGTAGCGTGAGGCTAGCAAGCGGGTTTGGCCCCACAGGCCCAGCGCGTAGTAAAACTTGTGTCCCAAACTGAGGTAGCGAGCGTAGCGCAGCCGCACCGTGGCATAGGCCGGCGCGGCCTCTCCCCCATCAAGAAACTGCCGAAACGACACGGCCGCCTGCATAAACCGCCCGGTGAGTGGATAAGCGAAAGTATTGCGCTGATTATTGCTCGACACTACGCTAACTTCCAAAAACTTGCGCTGCGTCTGCCCTAAGAAATAATCAGGGTTGAGTTGAAAAATAGCATCGCTAATAAGCTCGCGGTGAAACGACGCATCGATAGCCGTGATAAACTGCACCGTATGCCGCAGACGTAGCCCGCCAGACACGTAAAAGCGCTGGATAGGGAAGGCATCTTCTTCGGCCTGGGGCAGCGGCGTAGGCCGGTCATTAACGGTGGTGTAGTCGAGGTTGCGGCTTTGGTAGTATGAGATGGCGAAGCCCATACCCACGCGGCGGCTACGCCCGAAGCCGGGCACTTCGTAGAACAATTCGTACTTGCGGTTGAAGCCTAGCTGGAGGTTGACGGTCAGCTGCTCGGCGCGGCCCCGAAAGTTGTTGTGCACCAAATGCAGGCCGTAGTCGAGGCGCTGCCAGCGGTCGGGGCGCTGCCACCAGCGCTGGAAATTGGTTTCGGCAATAGACAGAATGGGCGTGGGTATCACGTACCACCGCTCCTGCATACTGAATACGATGATGACTTGCCCCGCACCCACGCACGTGCCTTGCGCCAGCACCGTATGAAACAACTGCAAGTTGTAGAGACGGCGGCGGTTGGTTTCGAGGCGGGTGGCAAGGGCATTCAGGCTCAGTGTATCGCCTTCCCGAATATTGAGCTCGGCCCGCAATATGCGCTCGCGGGTGATAGCATTACCTACAAACAGAATAGTTTGCACGCGCACCGTTGGCCCGGTACCGGGGCAGGCCCGCACGCTCACCAGCGTATCGGAAGGGGCTACCACCGGGGCCAGGGCCGGCGGATGGGTTTCCTTGCTGAGACGGCGCAGGCTATCGGCCGGAATGGACAGCCGCGCTTGGCCCCAAGCCAGTTGGCCAGGGCTCAGCAGCGCACCCACTACTACCAGCAGAAAGCAGCGAAAAAATAAAAGCGGCTGGGCCAGCGGGTTCACCGCGTAAAGTTAGACGCTGAGGTAGCGTAGCAGCGCGTCGAAGCGGTCCTGCTCATCCTCACTCACGGCGGCGGTGCCACTAAACTGCGCCGATACCATGTAGCCAAAGCGCTCGAGCGTGGCCGTGATGCGAGCTAGGTTATCGGTGTTGAGCCGCAGCGTGAGGCGAATGCGGTACGGGTCGTGCTCATCGGTCACGACGTGGGCCGAGAGAATTTTGGCGTTGTTTTCTTCTACGTAACGGCTTATCTGCGAGAGCGAATAATCGCGCTCTTCCATCGTGAGCACCAGGATACTGCCCTGCCCCGCTGGGCCAGGCACCGGACCAAAGGCGGCCAGGGCGTCACTCACTGTTACTACGCCAGCATATTCCTGCTGCTCGTCGAGCACCGGCACTAGCTGAATCCTATTTTGAATAGCCAATTCCATCACCCGAAAAAAGTGTTGGTCGTGCTGCACAAACGTATCGGCATAGCGCAGCGGCAACTCGGCTAGCTGAGTATCAGGATTTTCGTAGTCGGCGAGGTCGTTTTCGGTGATGAGGCCCCGGTAATGTTTACCCGATAATACGGGCAGTTGTCCCACGTGAAACTCCTCCAGCCACCGGGCGGCTTTGGCCGTGGTGTCAGTGTTTTTGAGGGGCGGAATCATCTGGTTCAGTAGGTCTTCGGCAAGCAGAGCAGACATAATGGTGCAGACTAAAAGGCGGAAAGGACGGCCCTACTCCACGAGTAGGACTACAATACCCAAGGAAAGGTTGCCCCTCGGGGACAAAAACCAAGCCGATACTCGGCAAAACGGGGCTTTAGGCAGCTGAAGTAGCCGCAGCACTCGCTGGCTGCCAATCGACTGACACTGAACGTTCCAGAAACGGCGCCAGACATCGATTGAAGGCCTGCGGGCGCTCCATCATGGGGGCGTGGCCGCAGTGGTCAAGAAAACGCAACGTGGCTTGCGGCAGCAGGCGCGCAAAGTCGTGCGCCACCGACGGCGGGGTGATGGTGTCATTCAGCCCCCAAACCAGCAGCGTGGGCACCGCAATGCGGTGCAGCTCGCGGGCCAGGTTGTGGCGCTGCGCCGAGCGGGCAATACTAATCATCCGCAGGCACTTGGCGTTGGAGTTGGTAACGGCAAATACCTCATCGACCAGCTCCTTGGTGGCCACGGCCGGGTCGTAGAAAGTATAGCCAACCCGCTCGCGCACAAAGCCGTAGTCACCACGCTTGGGGAATGAGCCTCCCATACCATCCTCAAACAAGCCACTGCTACCCGTGAGCACTAGCTGGCTCACGCGGCTGGGGTTGTGCAGAGTATATACCAACGCGATGTGGCCGCCAAGTGAATTGCCCAACACGGTGAACGTGGTGGGTAACTTCAATTTATCAACAAAGTTTTCCACATAAGCTTGCAAGCCGGGCACGGTGGCTTGCAGCAGCGGCATATCATACACGGGCAAAACCGGGATGATGACGCGGTAGCGCGGCGAGAACTCAGCCACCACCTCCTGCCAGTTGCTGAGCGCGCCAAACAGGCCGTGGAGCAGCAGTAACACCGGCCCCTGGCCTTCGTCGACGTACTCGAACCCGTGCTGATGCTGGCGGCGCAGTTCCAAAGCGGATGATGGGAAAAGATTAGGCAGCCTTAACCGGGGCGACCGGCGCAATGTTACAACAGCGCATCCAATTCCGTAGCCAGTCTAGGCCGTAAATAGTCAGCAGGGCTTCGGGGTGAAACTGCACACTATAGAGTGGCAGCGTGGCGTGGCGCAGGGCCATAAGCTCGCGGTCGGCATCGGCCGTGACGGACAGCGGAATCAATGCGGGCGGCAACGTACTGGTTTCCAAAGCCAGCGAGTGATAGCGCGTCACGGGCTGGCGGCGAGGCAAGCCCGCCAGCCAAGGGTCGTCGCCGAGCAATTCTATCTCCGACACCTTGCCGTGCATGGGCCGGGCCGAGCGCCGCAGCTGCGCCCCAAAAAATTCGCCCAGCGCCTGCTGGCCCAGGCACACGCCCAGCATGGGTAGGCGCTGGTGGTATTCAGCAATCACGCTCAATAAATTGCCCGCCGTGGCTGGCGAGCCGGGGCCGGGCGAGAGGACAATACCTTGAAAATCGAGTGTTTGCAACTCGCTTAGCGGCACGTCATTGCGCCGCACCAGCACTTCGGCTCCGAGCTGGTGCAGGTAGTCGACCAGGGTGTAAGTGAAAGAATCGAAGTTGTCGAGGAGGAGGAGCATTTAATCGGAGCTGGCTGGAGGGCATTAGTCATGATTGCCTGGCATCCACATGTTCAGTACGACACGCCGCTTACCTGATATCTTTTTTTGAACTGCAACGGATTCTCACCCGCCACCCGGCGAAATGTCTTCGTGAAATAGGATAAGCTCTCGAAACCGCAGGCTACGCACGCCTCCGACACCGTTTTGTCTTGCAGCAATAGCCGCTGCGCCTGATGCACCCGGTACTGATTGAGAAACTGCGTGAACGTGAGCCGCGTCAGGCGCTTGAAGTAGCGGCAGAAGGCACCCTCCGAGAGGTGGGCCAGCGCGGCAGCCTCGGTCAGCTCGATTTTGCGGGCGTAGTGCTCGGTTACGAGCTGGCTCACGCGGGCCAAGCGCTGCTGCTCTTCCTGGTTATAGGCCGTGGCGGGGGCGCGGCCGTGTAGCAGCGTGTATTCGGGGCTGGTGGCCAATTGTTGGAAAATCCGCAGCAGCGCCAGCAGCCGCTCGAAGGGCGGCAGGGCGGCCAGTGCTTGTAACTGCGGCCCCACTGCCTCCTTGGTCGCCCCTTGGAAAGCAACGCCCGAGCGCCCCCTCTCAAACAGCTCCGCTATGCCGGCCAGCTCGGGGGCCTGCGCCAACGCCCCACTCAAAAACGACTCGCCGAGCTGCACCACCACTTTTTCGTACTCGGTGCTGACACCGTAGTCGAAGTTGGAGTGTGGAATATTAGGGCCGATGAATACCAAATCGCTGCCCTCGTAGCGCGACAGATGCTCGCCGACGTGCCGCGTGCCGCTGGCCCCGTGCAGGTACACCAGCTCATATTCAGCGTGGTAGTGCCAGAAATACACCTCTCGCATGCGCGGGTTGGCTAGCACCTTAAACGAGCTATTTGCATCAGTTTGAATATGCTCGTGCAATAGCCGCATGAGAAACAAGGCTTCGGGTTTGTGCTACAAATTAACGCTTCAGGCGACTCATTTGAGTTAACGGAGCAAGATTGAGCAAAAAGTGGCGACTTCCGTGCTAACGTCTGGCTGGCCCACCTTCGGACCTTTGCCAGATTCAATTCGATTTTCTTTGTGAAGAAGCATTTTTTGCCGCTGGCACTCGGCGGCCTGGCCATCGGCACCACCGAGTTTGTGATGATGGGGCTGCTGCCGAATATCGCGGCCGATTTTCGCATCACTATTCCGCAGGCGGGCTACACTATTTCGGCCTACGCGCTGGGCGTGGTGATTGGCGCGCCGCTGCTGGTGCTAGGCAGTCGCCGCATCGCCCCCAAGACTACGCTAATTGGTCTGATGGGCTTGTTTGCGCTGTTTAATCTGCTTTCGGCCTTTGCCCCCAACAATGGTATTCTCTTCGCAGCACGGCTACTGGCGGGGCTGCCGCACGGCGCTTTTTTTGGGGTGGGCTCGGTGGTGGCCAGCCGATTAGCAAAACCAGGCAAGCAGGCGCAAGCCATTGCCAGCATGTTCAGCGGCCTCACGGTGGCCAATGTGGTGATGGTACCGCTGGGCACGTATATCGGCACAGCCTTTTCGTGGCGCTTTGCGCTGGGCGGCGTGGGGTTGCTGGGCTTGCTAACAGTGGCGGCCATTCAATGGCTGCTGCCGGTGCTGCCGCCCACTCCTACCCCACCGCTGCGCACTGAGCTAACGCTGCTCACGCGCCGCACTACGTGGCTTATTATGCTACTAACGGCCATCGGCACGGGCGGGCTGTTTTGCTGGATTAGCTACATCGCCCCACTGCTCACTAAAGTTTCGGGTTTTACTTCTGGGCAAGTGCCATATCTGCTGGCCATCGCTGGCCTGGGCATGGTGGCCGGCAACGCCCTCGGCGGCTGGCTAGCCGACCGGCTTGCTCCAGTTCGCGCCTGTTTGCTATTGTTGCTGGCTATGACAGCCACGCTGCTGCTGATGTATTGGCTGGCACCATACCAGATACCCACGGCACTGCTGACGTTTGCGGCAGGCTGCTTTGCGCTGGCAATAGCCGCGCCCATCCAAATCCTGATGATTCGCTCGTCGCAGGGTGCTGAAATGCTGGGGGCGGCCTTCACGCAGGCAGCCTTCAACATGGGCAATGCGCTGGGTGCTTATCTGGGTGGGTTGCCGCTATCGCATGGTTTTGCCTATACCTCGCCCGAACTAGTAGGAGCCGCGATGGCACTGGGTGGCGTGGGCTTTGCGCTGCTGTTACTGCGCGATAACGTAGGCGTATCGCCAACACACCCACAAATACCTACTAGTGAAGCAGAAGCAAGTTTCACATCGCTGCCTTTAACCTAGCCAGTAGGCCTTGGGCGAAGGGCAGCACGTAGCCCGTCAGTTGCAAAGCCAGTGGGGTGGCTTTCTGCACCCACGGCAACACCACTGAACCAGCTGTGAGGCTGGGAGCCAGCAAATTCATGCCCGCCAGCGCGGTGCCGTGCAGCAACAAGCTTAAGCCAAGGAGCCACTTAAGCGCCCCAGCCGCGCCGCCCAGCAAATTATCGAGCACACCGAGCGGCGTGAGGTGCACGGCCTGCTTCACCAGCCCGCCCAGCAGGTGCACGCCCCACATTATCCCTGCCAGTACCAGCAAAAACGACACCAGCGGCAACATCCCAAACAGCTCGCCCAAATACGAGCGCACCACCGAAATAGCCGCGCTCAGCAAACTCAGCCCGCCTACCACGCCCACTACAAAGGCCAGCAGCGATACCACCTCCAGCACCAGCCCGCGCCGGTAGCCCTTGACAGTGCCTACGGCTAGCGGCAATAAGAGGAGCAGGTCGAGCGGAGTCATTTTTGCAATGAGTGAATGAGTGATTAGGTGAATGAGTGAGTGGATTTCCAAGCAAAGTCATTCGCTCACTCACTCATTCACCCACTCACTCATTGACTAAAAATCCGTGTTATTCAGCAGCATGCTTACCACTTCCGAGATGCGCTTGCCATCGGCCTGGCCGCTGAGCTCGCGGGCGGCTACGCCCATTACTTTGCCCAGGTCGGAAGGGCCTTTGGCACCCGTGCGCTGAATGATGCCCACGAGCCTCTCAACTAGCTCGCCTTCGGTGAGTTGCTGAGGCAAAAACTCTTCGATAATAGCCAGCTCGGCCAGCTCGGTTTCTTCGAGGTCCGAGCGGAACTGCTCTTTATACGTAGCGGCCGAGTCGCGGCGCTGCTTGGCGGCTTTATTGAGAAGCTTCAGCTCCTGGTCGGCACTGAGGCCGGTAGCGCTGGCACCTTCGGCCGTTTCGGCCAGCAAAATCTGCGATTTGATGCTGCGCAGGGCCAGCAGGCGGGTTTTGTCTTTGGCGAGCATCGCTTGTTTGATGCCGGCGTCGATGGTTTCTTTAAGAGCCATGAAAGAATGGGGTGAGAGAATGAAATACGTTCTGAGCGGCAAGCGCCCGAAACCGACCGGGCGCGGCCTGGTTTCTTAGTAATTCGTATTAAAACGAAAAATCCCGCCAAGCGGCCGCCCGGCAAATGTACCTTGCCCAGCCGGCAACGCCGCCCACGCCCCTAGTAGCCCGCCTGCGCAGCAGGCGTATCCGCGCCATCCGTTAAATCCGTCAAATCTGTGGTCAAGCTAAGCGTCAACATCAACAAAATAGCCACCTTGCGAAACGCCCGTGGCCTGCATGCCCGCCCCGACTTGCTGCAAGCCGCTCGCGACATCGAGCGCTTCGGGGCCGAAGGCATCACGGTGCACCCGCGCCCCGATGAGCGCCACATCCGTTACGACGACGTGCGCAACCTCAAAAGCATTGTCACGACCGAGCTGAATGTGGAAGGCAACCCCACGCCCGATTTCATCGCCCTCATCCGCGAAGTGCGCCCCGAGCAGGTGACGCTGGTGCCCGATGCGCCCGAGGCCATCACCTCCAATGCGGGCTGGAATGTGGTGAAGCATCAGGGCTTCCTGCGCGATACCGTGGCCGAACTGAAAAGCTACGGCGCGCGCGTCAGCATCTTCCTCGACCCCGACCCGACGCTGGTGGCCGCCGCCGCCAGCACTGGCACCGACCGCATCGAGCTGTACACCGAGGCCTACGCCCGCTATTACTCAACCGACCGCACCGCCGCCATCATCCCCTACCGCGACACCGCCAAAGCCGCTGTAGCCGCCGGCCTCGGCCTCAACGCCGGCCACGATTTGGATTTGGAAAACTTGGCCTACCTGGCGCAGGAGCTACCGGGTTTGCAAGAGGTAAGTATTGGCCACGCGCTGGTGGCCGATGCGCTGTATTTAGGACTGGAGAATACCGTGCAGCTGTATAAGCGGCAGCTAAGGCAGCAGTAACAGCTGGGAAGCTGAACGGCTGTTTTTACTATTTCTAACGACAAACGGTCGGACTACCTTCGGTAATCCGACCGCTTGCCTAACTCTGCGCGCCAGCTTGGAACGCAAAGAGGATATAAGGTTGAAAAGCACCATCCTCCAGATGCCAGGTGTGCGTCAGCTTGCCATTGCGCAGGTAGTGAAACTCGTGCAGCGCAATAGATACCGGGCTGCCCCCTGCCGGCACGCCCGGCACTGGCTGCCAATTAGTAAAGGTGATTTCGGCCCGCACGCCAGCGCGCTCGTGCGTGCCAAAAACCTCGTGCACAATGATTTTCACATCGGGAAAAGCAGCGGTAAACTGCTGGATAATCGCGCCCAGGCCTGCTGGCCCCGGTGCCTGCCCCGGCCCCAGCGGAATATCCTGCCAATCGGGGGTACAGGCTTCGTGCAGTAACTCGGGCTGGTGCTGCCAGGCGGCGTAAAAAGTTTCGATGGCCTTCCGCTCGGCCAGTGTTAGGGCGGCCACTGTAGCTAAGGCCTCTTCTTTCGTGTGCATGTCGGTAAGTAATTGAGGGTATTAACTTGACGCGACAAAGGTGCGGCCGCCGCTGGCGGGGCTACGGTGAAGATTTAAGTTTATTCATCAATCACGTCACATTTTTACTTCTACCGCAAACCGGCCAGGGTCGGCCAGCGGGTCGGGGGCCTGCGTGGGCAGCGCGTTTGGCGAGTACATAGCACACAGTGTGTTGCCTACCTGCGCCAGCTGGCCGGGCAGGTCAGCGGGCAGGCCATCGAGTAGCCCGGCTAGTACCTCCCAGCGTGGGTGGCCGGGCTGGCGGCTGGCATCGTGCCACACAACTACTGTACCTGGCCCCACCAAGTGCTCAAACACGCGCTGCGTATCGCGCCGCACGGCAGCGTAACGGTGGTCGCCGTCGATAAAAATCAGGTCGAAAGGGCCAGCCTCACGTTGCAAGCCGGCCAAGTCGAAGGTGGCGGAGTTGCCATGCAAGTGCACCACATTGGCTAGCGGCTGTGAGAAGTAACCATGCAGCTCGATGTAGCGCTCGGGCAGGTTCATGGCCCGCATTTCGGCAGCGCTCAGGTTAAGGGTATGCACGGTGGCGGCTTCGGCCGCTACGTTGGCCGCACTTTCGCCGCGCCAGGTACCGATTTCGAAGTAGCGGCAGCCCGGTCGCTGGCGAGCCAGGGCGCGCAACAGCAGCAGGTCGGTAGGGAGCGAACCGCCATCGCCGAAGGCAAAGGGCGCTACCGTGCGGGCTGTGGCAGGAGTAGTAGCTGGCACAAAGTGGGCAAAAGGCACTAGCGGCAGCCCGGCCGCGCTTAGCCCCGGCCAGCGTGCAGTATGAGCCAGCGCACGGGCGCGCCACGCTGAAACATCGGCGGCAAGCACTTCGGTGAGCAGGGCGGGCGTGCGGGCCAGCGCGGCCAGGGCGCGCAGGGCAACAGTGATGCGGGAAGGCAAAATAACAGGACGAAAAGCGGCGAAGCAGCCAGCAGATAGGCTGCCTCAAGTAAGTAAAATGCGCTATGCAGAGCTACAATATGGAGCAGCTTTGCAAAATAGGCGCTGGTCGCCACCTCGCCTCAGCGCCTTGCTCCTTGCCTAGCCTTTTCGGCACCGTAACTTGCACTGCCAAAATTCATTTCTTCAACATTCAAGTGCGTTTCACTACTTTTTCGGCTTGGCGCAGTGCGCTGGGTCTGGGCCTGCTGGCCGGCCTCACATTAGCTGCCTGCCAAAACCGCTCGGGCCAGGGCGAAAAAAGCACCGCCGACTCGCTGGCGACTAAACAAGCGGCTCCCGTCGACACCATTAAACTCAAGCGCATGGCCTTGCAGCGCGACTCACTCAAGGCCGACAGCATAGCCCGCAAAACTGGTCAGCTGCCGGGCGCACTACTGCCGGGGCACCGCATTGTGGCATTTTATGGTAATATCCGCTCGAAGGGCATGGGCATTCTGGGCCGCGAGCCCAAGGAGCAGATGATGCGCAAATTCGACGGCGTACTGAAGGAGTGGCAGGACGCCGACCCCAGCCTGCCAGTGCTGCCGTGCATCCACAGCGTCACTATCACGGCGCAGGGCGCGGCCGGTTCCGATGGCAAATACCGCCTTATGAACTCGAAAAGCACCATCGAGGAAACCCGCGCCTGGGCCAAAGAGAAGCACGGCATCATGTTTATGGACGTGCAGGTGGGCCTGAGCGACCTACCGCACGAGCTGCCCAAGCTGGAAGAATACCTGAAAGACCCGACCATTCACTTGGGCATCGACCCCGAGTTTGCGATGGCGACCAAAAACGCCCGCCCCGGCAAGAAAATTGGTACCTACGACGCGAAGGATATCAACTACGCCATCAACTTCTTGGCCCGCATCGTGAGCGAAAACCACCTGCCGCCTAAGATTTTGATGGTACACCGCTTCACGCAGGGCATGGTGACAAACTACAAAAACATCAAGCTCGACCCCCGCGTGCAGGTTATCATGGACATGGATGGCTGGGGCAACCCCACGCTCAAAAAGGATTCGTACAAGGCTTATATTCAGAAGCAGCCCGTGCAATACACTGGCTTTAAGCTCTTTTACGAATACGACCCTAAGCAGAAGCCGCACCATATGATGACGCCCAAGGAGGTGCTGGATACTACTAACCTAAAGCCCACGCCGCTGTACGTGCAGTACCAATAGGCAGCTCCGCTTCGCGCTACTGCTCACACAAGTACCCATCGGCCTTAAGCCAACGCCACGCGAAGCAGCGCTTCGCGCTACACAAAAAAAGAAGCCTTCCCAACATGGGAAGGCTTCTTTTTTGATAGTAACCTTAAAAACTACTTCAGCAATTCAACTTGGGCGCGCAGTACTTCGCGGGCGATAGCCAAATTGGTTTCACGCGAGTTCACTACCAGGTAGATGAATTTTTTGCCGTCGCCCACCAGCTTGATGAGGTGCAGCTGGTTGGTGAGGGTGATGAGGATGTCATCCATCACTTCGCCTTGCAGTTTGAGGGCAGCCATAGCCTTCTGCTTCTGCTTCACCACTTCGGTGTTGTAGGCAGCGGCGGTGTCGGGGTTGATAGAAGAGTTGGTGTGCGAAGCCAGGCTCATGCCCGAGCTAATGTCAACAACTGCGATAGCCATCAGGCCGGGCAGGTCGTTGAGGATATTCTGGACAGCTTGGCCGGCGGGAGTTGAGGTTGAGTAAGCCATTAGGAGTAATAAAATAAAAAGGGTGAGATGTAAAAAAAGTAAATTGAAATGGTAAAAAAATAAGTATTAATCAACGAGTTGCAGTACAGCGCGGGCCAAAGCCGGATTGGTATCCTGGGTGCGCACAACCAGGTACAGTAGCCAATCTCCCTGGGGCAGCACCCGCAACAGGTGCAGCTGGTGGCGTAGCGTTATCAGAATATCAGCAAGTTGTTCGGTAGAGGTTAGTTGAAGAGCTTCGATGCACTGGCGGGTCTGGCGTACTATTTCGGCGTTGGCGGCGGCTACTTCTATTGCCCCGCCGCTGTGCCCGGCCCACTGCCCAGCCAGGATTTTGCCAGTAGCAGCCTCTACCACAGCCACCGTCAGGAAGTTGGGTAGCTCCTGCACCACGCGGCGCACTAGCTCCTCGGCTTCGGCACGGGCCTGCGGGGTGAGTGCCGGGACCGCGAGCGGCTCTGGCAACTCGGGCAGCTGGACTGGTTCGGCCGCTACCGCCACTTCGGCGGCGGGTTCGGCAGCCAGCTCGGGCTGGTTGCGCTTGCGAAAGGATAAGCTAGAAAAAAGTCCCATAGGTCACTGCTAGCGGCTGCGCTACTTATTGGCAGCCATTATCTCACTCACTCAAATAGTTGACTTGTCAATAACTTATAATCTACTCATCTTTAATGTAATGCCTTGTAATCGGGCTTGCTTCTCGGGCGAGTCGCTGTCGCCCGGCAGCTCGGTCGAGAGCATGCCCTGCGCTTGCAGGCGGTCGGCCTGAATGCCTTGCTTCACTAGTTCCTGCACGGCCATATTAGCCCGCTGCAAACCCAGGCGTATGGCCTGCGCCTCGTGGTTGTTGGCGTGGCCCACTACTATCAGGCGCGCTTTGGGGAAGGTCTTGAGCAGGCTAGCTACGTTGCCGAGCTGCTGGGCACCTTCGGCCCCCAGCCGCGCCTGGCCCAGGTCGAAGCTCAGGCGGTCGATGGCAATATCGGCGGGCTGTTGCAGGTTCGAGTTTACGAGCCGCTTATACAGCAGGCTTTCGGTCGAGTTGATGCCTACCGTGAGAGTAGCGCGGTTTACTAGCTTGATAATGAGCGGCTGGCCTTCGCCCTTGAGGTAACGGCCAGCCGCTACGTTGAACTTGCCGCCCACCTGCCGGGCCAGCCCAGCATTGCCGACGGTATCGCGCAGGCCAGCCAGCGGCGCTACTGCTGAGGCAACGGGTTTGTGGGCAGTATGCAGTGGCCGTTCGGCTACTTTGGCCGGCGCAGCTGCCTCTATCGGAGCTTCGGGGGCCGTTGCGGGAATTAGTGTTTCGGTTGGTGCCACTGTAGCAGCAGGCGGGGTCGAAACCGGTGCCACTACGGCTACTGTTTCTGTATGTGCTGTTGATTGAGTAGCGCCTGCGGAATTACCCAGCAAAAAATAGCCCCCTACCAAACCCGCGATTGCCATACCGCCGCCCACCGAAAGGACCGTAAGCTTGGCCTTGCCAGGAGTGGCTAGGCGCACGGACGGCACTAACGGCAAACCCGCCAGCACCGTAGCGGGAGGCGCTAACGTCACTTCGGGCGCATGCTGCCCAGCCAGCCAGCTCCCCATACTTTGAGGATTGAGGTCGGCCGCACTAGCATACTCGCCCACCATAGCCAGCACGGTAATGGTGAGGTAGCCCAGCAGTGTGCTGGCTTGCGCCGGCTGGCCGGTAGCCTCAGCCAGAGCCGTTACCTGGGTGGTACCTAACATTTTTTGGCTTAGGTAGCGGCGGCGGTCAGGCCAGCCCAGGTCGGTGCGCAGCAGTTCTTCGGGCTCGGTGAGCAGTTGGCTCAAGTAAAGCTGGCGGCACATATCCCAACGGGCATTCAACTCGTCGAGGTCAGTAGGCTGGGCTAGCGCCCGCACCAAGCCTGGCACTGCGGCGGCCGCAGTGGCCCGGGTGGCTGCCAATGGCAGCGCCGATGCCCCAGCCAGCTGCGCAAGCAGCTCGTCAGTCAGGTGTTGGTTGATGCCGGCGTACAGGCCCATGATAGAGGTAAAACTGGTATTCGGAGTAAAAATTGATTGGTAGCGTAACCTATTATTTTCTGACGCAAGCCCTTATATAGCAACTGGCTTGCGGGGTATAACTAACCCTTCAGCAAGCTTCTGCTTAAGTTGCAGACCTAAAGGAAGTACAAATTAAAGACACAAAAGCGAATTAATCTCTCGTTTTTCGGCAAATTCTTTCCTTTACTCGCTGAACATGCCTTTAAGCCGCTTTAATGACATATTAACACCTGTTTTATTATGTCGGTAGCAATAAAAAAATCCCCAGCCACGCTAGTTGCGGCTGGGGACTCAAACTAATTTTTATTGAAATAATTATATTATATTTAGTGAGCAGCGTTCATGTCGATTTTCTCGCCAGGCTTGTTGCGCTTCACCAGCAGGATAAGCGGCACGCAGGCCAAGAAGAAGTAGCCCAGCGCCCGGAAAATCTGGTCGTAGGTAACGAGCGACACGTTTTTCATTAGCATCCCCTCAATGGCGGCGTAGGCTTGCTGCTGCGCCTGGGCCATGGTGAAGCCCTTGGCCATAAAGCTCTGCGTGAAGCCCTGAATGCGCTGCACCGTTTCGGGATTGTAGAGCGAGATGTTAGGCAGCAGCGCTACGCGGTTGTTCTGGATGCTACGCTCAAGGTAGGTGCCCACGATGGCCACCCCAAACGAACCACCAAGCTGGCGAATCATGCCGGTGAGGCCGGCAGCCTGCCCGGCATCGCGCCCTTGCAGGCCAGCGAGGCTCATAGTAGTGATGGGCATAAAAATCAGCCCCAGGCCTACCCCACGGGTGATAAGCGGCCAGAAGAAGTCTTGCTCGCCAGCAGAGGGCGAAATACGACTAGCCATCCAGAACGTGAAGCCGAAGAAGATAGCAAAGCCCACTGGCAACATCGCTTTTTGCGGCACGCCAGCCATGAGCAAGCGGCCCACAACTGGCATCATGAAGCCCGAGGCCAAAGCGCCTGGCAGCAGTATCAGGCCAGTTTGGGCGGCTGAGAAGCCCAGGATGCGCTGCGTGAAAATCGGGAACACGAACACCGAAGCGAACAACCCGAAGCCCAGCACAAATGACAGGAACGCGCCTACAGCTAGGTTGCGGCTTTTGGCCAGCACGCGCAGGTCTACGATGGGCGCTTTGGCCGTGAGCTCGCGCCATAGGAAGCCAACGATGCCAAAGATTGCCAACCCCGTAAATACGCGGATGGTCATATCATCGAACCAATCGTTGGTTTCGCCCTGCTCCAGTACAAATTGCAGCGAGCCTACACCCAGTATCAGCAGACCAATACCCGCCCAGTCGATATCGCGCAGAGGCCGGGGAATGGCATTTTTGATGCGCTCGGGGTCGCGGATGAACAGAACCGTAAAAATGCTGGCCAAGATGCCCACTGGCACGTTCACGTAGAAAATCCAGGGCCAGCCAAGGCTGCTGTCTACGATGTAGCCACCCAAGGTTGGCCCGATGGTCGGCCCAATAATTACACCCATACCAAACAGAGCCTGCCCTAGTGGCAGCTGCTTGGGCGGGAAGGTATCAATCAGGATAGCCTGCGAGGTAGCCATAAGGGCACCGCCGCCCACGCCCTGAATAAAGCGGAAAGCAACCAGTTCCCACAGGCTGTGGCTTTGGCCGCAAGCCATAGAGGCCAGCGTGAACAGGATAACTGAGGCTAGGTAATAGTTGCGACGCCCGAACTGCTCGGCCAGAAAGCCGGTCATCGGAATCACAATCACGTTGGCAATGGCGTACGAGGCGATTACCCAGCTCACTTCCTGCTGCGTGGCCGAGAGGTTACCCATCATCTGGGTCAGGGCCACGTTTACGATACTGGTATCAATCAGTTCCAGCAAACAGCAGAAGACCACCGTAATAACGATAATCCACTTTCTAAATCCGGTTTCCATTAAGTGAGATGGTGAAATGGTGAAATGGTGAGTTTAGAAGGCTTTATTTTGTGGCCCTAACTCACTGATTTCCTAATAATGGACGGAGATAGCTCTGCCGCCGGTTTAACTTTTAATGAAACGATGCGCGTTCGTACCAAGATGGCTTCTTTACGCGTCATCAAACTATTCCAATACTTGCCCCGCACTACTGAAGCAGCTGTATTGGGCAGACAACTGTTATGGTCAGCTACTTCAGTAACAGCTAATTTTCGAGCCGCATGTCAGGGCCGTTCTGATGCGGAGTGGTATGCAAAACTCTGTATCTGTGTCGAAGAGGCCGACGAAACTATTTTTTGGCTGGAACTACTAGGCGATGCCACCATCGTACCCAAGCCTCGCTTACGAAATCTGGAACAGGAGTATCTGGAAATCGTTTCCATCCTCGCCACCGCCCGAAAAAAGGCCAAGCAGAGGTGAGGTGGTGAATTTATACAAAATACAAAGCAAAAACTCACCACCTCACCGTCTCACTATTTCACCGTTACAATCGCATTCACGCTCATGCCGGCGCGCAGGGGGTGCTCGGGGTCTTCTTTGTTGAGCACGATTTTAACCGGTACGCGCTGGGTTACTTTCACAAAGTTGCCGGTTGAGTTGTCGGGGGGCAGCAGGGCGAAGCGGGCACCCGTGGCAGCTGACAGCGACTCGACGTGGCCGTCAAACTCCTCGTTAGGATACGAGTCGATTTCGAGTTTCACTGGCTGGCCCACTTTCATATTTTCGAGTTGGGTTTCCTTGAAGTTGGCTACTACCCAGGTTTTGCCGCTGCTCACCAAGCCGATGAGCTGCTGGCCGGGGCTTACTACCTGGCCGGGCTGCACGCTTTTCTTGCTCACGATGCCATTGGCGGGGGCCAGCAGCGTGGTGTAGCTAAGCTGGAGCTTGGCATTGTCGAGGTCGGTCTGGCGCTGCTTTACTACGGCCTGGGCCACGGCTACTTGCTGCTGGGCTTGGGCTACTTGTTGCTGAGCGGCCGTCACCTGGTTGCGGGCTACGCTTACCTGGTCTTGGGCAGTGCTTTGCTGGGCAGTGGTCATTTTCAGGTTGGCAGCTACGGCATCGTAGTCGCTCTGCGGAATGATGTCCTGGTTGCGCAGCTTGGTGCTACGAGCCAGGTCTTGCTGCAAGCGGGTGCGGGTAGCCGCACTCACGCCGATGGTGGTTTGGGCGGTACGCACGTTGGCCTGGGCAGTGCCCACCCCAGCCTGGGCGGAGCCTACGCCAGCGCGGGCGGCTACTACCTGGGCCTGGGCGGCGAGAAGGGCGGCCTGAGCCGCATTCACGCGCTGGATGTAGTCAGCTTTGTCGATGGTCACCAGCGTGTCACCTTTCTTAACGACCTGGTTATCATCTACAAATACTTTTACCACCGGACCCACCACGCGGGGAATAACCGGGTATACGTCGCCTTCTACGGCTGCGTCGTCGGTGCTTTCGTGGGCTTGGGAATACTTGAAGCGCGTCCAGCCGTAGTAGGCGCCGGCTAGTAGCACCAGGGCCACAATAATGAGCACCAGTGGATTACGCTTCTTTTCGGGTTCGAGCGGCTCGGCCACTGCGGTCGGAGGGGTATCTTGGAGAGTGGGTTGAGTAGCCATGTTTTTTGAGCTGTTAGCTAATAGCTGCTGGCTTTTAGCTTCCTTAAAAGAAATTACTGATAAAAACTGTTCTGGACAGCTAGCTACTAAGTAGCTAACTGCCGAAATACTATTCTCTTACGAGCAAGGTGGGGCACGGGGCGGTGCGTACCACGACTTCAGCCGTATTGCCCATCAAAAAGCGGCTGAGGCCCGTTTGGCCGTGCGCCCCGATTACAATGAGGTCGGCGTGCTGGCGGAGAGCTTCGGCCACTATTTGAGGGGCCGCTTCGCCGTGCAGCGTGTAGGTGCTCACGCGGCTGGCGCCGGCCGCCTGGGCTGCGGCCCGGTGGGCGCTCAGCTCAGCCTCTACTCCACTCGTGGCGGGCACGGCGGGCTCCTGCACGTAAAGCAGGCGCAACTCGGCCCCGGTGCCCACGGCCAGCGCGGCAGCATAGGCCACCAGCGCCACCGAAGCAGCCGAAAAATCGAGCGGACAGAGGATGGTTGTGAGGGTCATTTTGGTGAATGAGTGAATGAGCGAATGAGTGAATGAAGAGGTTGGTAGATGAGTTAATTCTATTAAAATCATTCACCGACTCACTCATTCACCGCTATTGCCAAATCTGCTCGCCGGTGGCGCGGCGCAGCTGGTACTGGCCGAGGGTATAGTTATACATGGCTTGAGCGCGGGCTAGGCGAGCCTGGGCAAGCTGAGTTTCGGCGTCGAGCACGTCCAGGTTTTGGCCTACGCCGTAGCGGTAGCGGCCCTGGGCGCGGGTGAGAGCGTCGGTGGCTTGGTTTACTTGCTGGATGGCGTTGTCATAGCGAGCCTGGCTAAACTCCATATTGTTGACGGCCTGGCGCACATCGGCCCGAATTTGGTCCTGCGTGTCCTGGGTTTTGGACTGGGCGGCACGGTAGTTAGCAGCAGCTTCTACCCGCTGTTTGCGGTTCTTGTTACCGTCGTAAATAGGTACCGACAACTGGGCCACGCCTACCGTATTAAACCGGATATCAGTAATGGCGACGTTGGGCAAGATGTAGCCGTTTTTGCCGCCCGCCTGCACCCCAACCCCCAAAACGGGTAGGTTGCTCCGGGCTATCAGCTTGGCTTGCAGGTCGGCGGTTTGTTCGGCATCCTTGGCAAGCTTCACCTCGGGGCGGTTTTCAGCAGCTTTGGCTAGCTCAGCTTCTACGTTCACCGGCTGCGGGTTGTAATCTAGGCGGCCTTTTACCGGAATATCGGCCTGAGCAGGCTTATGCAGCAAGCGGGCCAGCTGCACTTGCTGGTTGCGCAGCTGGTTTTGAAGGTCGAGCTTGGTGTTCTGAGCCTGCGTGATGCGCACATCGGTGGTCGTCACGTCAAACTTGGTGCTCACGCCGGCATCCACGCGCTTTTGCATATCGTCGCGGTGGGCCACCAGCGAGGCAATCTGCTGGTCTTGCACCCGAATGTTCTCGCGCATGAATAGGATATTGAAGTACACCTGCGCGGCGCTGAAAGCCAGGTCGCGCCGGGCTACTACAATGTTGTCCTGCGCCGTTTGCACCTGCGAGCGCGACAAGTTGGTATTCGCCTCGCGCTTGCCAAAGTCAAGCAGCTCGTACTGCGCCGTGATGTGCGCGTCGAAGTTGTTGTTGGGCACAAACGACAGCGTTTCATTGCCGAAAGCAACCTTCGACACAGGGTCGAGGCGGGTATAAACCGCCGAGCCCGTAATCTGCGGGAGGTAGCCCGCCTGCGTTTGGGTCAGGCGGCTGCCCGCCGCGTTGGCTAGCTCGGTGAGGTTGGTAACACCGGGGTTAGAATCGAGCACAGCCTGCACTGTGCCACCAAGCGTCAGAGAGTCGCTAACCAGCCCAATAGACTGGGAGGCAGCAGGAAGACCAGGCTGGTTTTGAGCCAGCGCCGGCTGGGTCAGGAGCGCGCCAGCTAGCGACAGCCCCGCGAAACCAACCAATTTATATCGTGAAAACATAAGCCAAGTGGCGTAGTAGTGTGACCTCCGCTTACCGAAAGTTGTGCCAATTGGTTATCGAGGAGTTTTATTCTTATAATCTACTGATTCATTGAGTAATAAGATTTATACGCTGATTTTTTGGCGAGCTAGAAACAATAGCTCATTCATAGGGTTTCCTTAAATAACAGGAATCTGTACTTATTCTACTATCTGATGTCAGCTGTTAATACCGATGAAGCCTTGCTCTTGCACCTCAATGAGGCTATTGCGACTATTCGCGATAAAGAGCAACTGTTCCAGATTATCGCCCGCAAGTTGCGGCTGATTTTCCCATTCGACATGATGGGCATCAGCATCTTTGATAATGAGCTATTAAATAAGCGGTTATTCTTCAAAGACTACACCACCATCAGCCCCCCAGACCCCACTCCGGCCAATACTACCATCTTCACCCCCATTGCCGGCTCGCCGGTCGAGCTGCTGCTCGAAGACCCACGCATTCAGCACATCGGGCTGCGCGAGTATTTGGAGGAATACACTGATTTTGAGCCATTTCAACGGTTACTACGCCAAGGCATTCAGTACATGACGATGGCGCCGATGTGGCTTAGCGGCCGCCTCACGGGCTATCTCATCTTATCGACGGTACGCCCGCCCGCGTACTCGGCAGCCGACGAGCAACTGCTCGAAAAAATAACGTCGCTGGTGGCCGTGGCGGTGCGCAATTCGCTTGATTTTGAGGAAGTAGCCCGCCGCGAGCAGCAGCGCACGCTCCAGCTCAATGTCACGAGTGCGCTGCTCAGCATCAAGCAGCGCGAGCCGCTTTTCCGGGCTATTGCGGAGGAGCTGGGGCAGGTGGTACCATTCGACTACTTCGGCATTCGGGTGCAGCGGGCTGGCGAACGCGGTACGTTTGAGGGCTTCGCCGAATTTGCTCGCCCCGATGAAGACGTGAATGCGCCACTGCTTGCCCTTGACCCTAACCGCTTTGCCAGCGCTAACTCGGAGATGGTCAGCTTCTACAACCAAGTAAGCGACTTGCTGCAAGTGCCGGGCTTATATGCGGGTGAAGATTTCCGGCAGTTAGCCGTGCGCTACCCAGGCATGCGCTACGCCTACGACGAACACAAGGTACGAGCCATGCTTATTGTACCCATTTGGCAGCGGCCCGATGGGGCAGCCGTGCTCACGCTGGCCTCGCCTGCCCCCAACGGCTTCACTACCGATAGCTTGGCCACGGTGCAAAGCCTAGTGCCCCAGATTACGCTGGCGCTCGAAAACCTCTTTGCTTTCGAGCAGATTGAGGCCCTGAAAGCCCAGGTAGAGCAAGAGCGCACCTACCTGATAGACGAAATCAACACCGACCGCCCCGCCGATGGGCTCATCGGCGTCAGCCCGGCTTTGCAGCAAGTGCGCCAGCGCATTGCGCAAGTGGCGGGCACCGATGCTTCGGTGCTCATCACCGGCGAAACCGGCACTGGCAAGGAAGTAGTGGCCCGTGCCCTGCACCAAGCCTCGCCCCGCCAGGGCCGAGCGCTAGTTAAAATCAACTGTGCGGCTCTGCCGGCACAGCTTATTGAAAGCGAGTTATTTGGCCACGAAAAAGGGGCTTTCACGGGTGCGGTAGAGCGGCGTATCGGCAAGTTTGAGCTGGCCGACGGCGGCACTATCTTTTTGGATGAGGTGGGCGAACTGCCCCTCGACCTGCAAGCCAAGCTGCTGCGCGTGCTGCAAGAAAAAGAGTTTGAGCGGCTGGGCGGCAACCGCGTGCTGCACACCGATGCCCGCGTGCTGGCCGCCACCAACCGCGTGCTCGAAGACGAGGTGCGTGCCGGCCGCTTCCGCGCCGACCTCTACTACCGGCTCAATGTGTTTCCCATTCAGCTGGCCCCGCTGCGCGAGCGCCCACAAGACGTAGTGCCGCTGGTGCAGCACTACCTCGTCAGCCTCAGCAAACGTTTAGGCCGGCCGGCACGGCCCATCCGCCCCGCCGACCTGGCGGCCCTGCAAGCCTATGCCTGGCCTGGCAACATCCGTGAACTCGAGCACGTGCTGGAGCAGGCCATCATCATCAGCCAGGGCGCGTGGCTGGAGTTTGGGGGCTTTATGGCGGCTCCGGTGCTACGGGCGCTGCCTGCTGCGCCCCTCGCCGCTCCTACCTCGGCCGATAATGCCCCGGTTACTCTACCCGATACTAATGGCCCCCTCAAAACCCTGCGCGAGCAGGAGCGCGACCATATTCTGGTGGCCCTGCACCGCACCAGCGGCCGCGTGAGTGGGGCGCAAGGTGCGGCGGCACTGCTCGACATCAATCCTAAAACGCTAGAAGCGAGAATGAAGAAGCTTGGCATTCGGCGCACGGTGGTAGCCGGGTAAGAGGTGCATACCCAAGCAGTGCTAGTCTTTTCTACGCAAAGTACATTTTGCGGGTACTCACAAAGTATTTTTCAGCGCATTTATCGCTGCACAATAACAAGAATAAATTTTATCAAATCAACAACTTACGAAGTCTAATGTAGAGCTAATACCACAGTCCTTATATTTGGATAAGGACGTGCTTATTCTCGTGGAGCCGGGTTCGTAGACTCGCTTTTATTCCCGGCCCCCAGGCATGCCCAGCTAGTAACCTGGCCGTGCCCTATGAATCCGAAATTTATTTTTGTGCTGGCTGGGGCGCTCGGAATACTTCTATTTTATGGGTTTAGCGCGAGGGCACAGGAGCTGACGGCTGGAGGGCAGGCCCGCATTACAGGGCGCATCCGTAAGCCCACGCTCGACACCATTGCGGTGTCCATTCCGGCTACGTTGGCCAATCCGCACGAGCATCTGACCTACGCTCGTCTCAACGAGCTAGGCGAATTTAGCCTCATGGTGCCCGTGGCCACTCCGACCCTCGCCGACTTGGTATATGGCGACGATGTGGTAGACCTGTACCTCGACTCCAACACCGACCTCAATGTGCGTTTTCGCAGCGAGGATATGGCTGGTACTGTGCAGTTTCAAGCCAATAATGTACCCAAAGGATTTTTTACCAAAATCCGCAATGGCGGCAATCTCACGGCGGAACAGCGGCACCGCGAGCAAATGGCCAACGCCAACAACTACCTGGCTGAGTTTGACGAGCAGTTTGTGGCCAATGATGGCTTTCAAGTGCTGCCCGACAACATTTTGCTGCGCGAAGCTTCGTTCACATCGTTTCTGGACTACCGGCTGGAAGAAGAGCAGCATTTTCTGGAAGACCGGGCCGCCCGGCAGTCGTTCACCCCCGAATTTTATAAGTACGCCAGGGCCGAAGTCACCTATTCCAACCTCAACGACCGGCTCACTTACCAGGATTTGCGCGAGCAGGTGGTGAACGCCGAAGGGCGACTAACCATGACGCCTACTTACTACGACTTCCTACGCAACCCGCTGCTATTGAGCGATCCCGGCACCGAGCAGAGCGAGCACTTCCAGGATTTTGTAACCAATTTCATTTACTTCAGCGCCGCGCAGCAGCACCACCAGCGTACCGATGTCGATTTCTACACCTATTGCTACGGGCTGGCCAGCCAGCGCCTGCGGGGCACGCTGCGGCTGCTGGCACTGGGGCACATTTTGCAGGAGTCATTTCGGCAAGGGGCATTTCAGCAGTCGCAGGCGCTGCTGGCCAGCTATCGGCAGCTTGATGCCAAGGGCCGGTACTGGCCCGCGCTTGAGAACGAGCTGAATGCACACCGGGCGCTGGCCATCGGCACGCCAGCCCCTGAGTTTTGCCTGGCCAGCGCCAGCGGCGAAACTTTCAGTCTCAGCAACTTCCGGGGCAAGCTGGTGTACCTCAGCTTCTGGAAAACCAGCAGTGGCCCCAGCCTCCTCGACTTGGCCGGTTTGCAAGACCTGAACCGGTTATTTGCGGGCAACTCCATTGTCTTTGTGAGCGTGAACCTCGATGACACCGATGTGGCCTGGCACCAGATGCTGGCGCAGCGCACGCTAGCGGGCAAGCAGCTTTGGGCGGCGGGCGGGCTGCAATCGGCCCTGGCCCGCGCTTATGATTTGCACGAGCTGCCCGCTTATTTCCTTATCGGCGAAGACGGTACGATGCTCAACCCTAAGCCCAAGCGCCCAAGCAGCCGCACCGTGGCCGATGAGCTGAACCAGTCGTTTGGCAAAGCCGCCCGCTACCGGGCGGTAGAGCTGCCGCCGCTGGTGCCCGCCCCAGCTAAGCCGGTGAAGTCGGTTGCCCCGCAGCCTTCCGTAGCCGAAACAATGGCTCGCCGAATGCCCTAGAGCTGGTTCTCTTACTATCTGTCCTTACGAGCGCCGCGCCGCCAGCGCCCCCGAGCAGCACCCGAGCGGTAGCTGAACAGGGGCGCTGGCGGCGCGGCGTTCGTAAGGACAGTTTCTTTTTTCAGTAGAATAATCCTAACAAATAATTAAGTTTTACCTATATTCACCTCACAATTCTACGAATGCATCTATTTCCTACAGAGGCAATTGCGGGGTTTGCCTAGGGTCTAGCGCTCGGGGCAGACGCTGGCATTGGCCCGGTGGCACGCTCATGAGTTCAAACCCAATTTACAAGCTGGCGTTGCTGCCGAGCCTATTGCTGCTGTTGGGCCTGGTAGGGCCGGCGCACACTCCCACGGCTGGGGGCACGGCCACCCTCACGGGGCGGGTTCGCAATCCGACGCAAGACACTATCGCAGTGGCTATCCGAGATAATTTTTTTGCCCTTGAAGAGCATATCACCTACGCTCACCTCGACGACGAAGGCGCGTTTGCCCTCACGGTACCAGTAGCGGCCTCTACCCGGGCCGACTTGCTTTATGGCGACGAGGTGGCCGACCTGTACCTCGACCCTGGCACGGACCTCGATATCCACTTCAAAGCCAGCGACCTATCCAACACCTTAAAATTCAGGGCTAACGGAGTGCCCACGGGATTTAGCACCCGCTTCCACAACGGCAATAGCCTCACGGCCGAGGAGCGCCACCGCCAGCAAATGGCCAACGCCAATAACTATCTGGCTGAGTTTAATGCGCAGTTTGTGGCCAACGACGGCTTTCAGGTGCTGCCCGATAATATTCAGCTCTACGAAGCGCCGTTCATTTCCTCCCTCGATTATCGGCTGAGAGAGGAGCGGGAATTTCTGGAAGACCGGGCGGCGAAGGAGTCGCTTACCCGCGATTTCTACGAGTATGCCCAAGCCGAAATCACCTACGCCGACGCCAACGACCGGCTCACTTACCAAGACCTGCGCGAGCAAGTAGTGCCCACCGAGCCGCGCCTGAAACTGACGCCTGGCTACTACGATTTTTTGGGCGATTCGCTGCTGCTCAACGATGCGCGGGCCGAGCCCAGCGAGCACTTCCAAGAGTTTATCACCAATTTTATTTGCTTCACGGCCACGCAGCGGCGCCCGCGCACCGACCCCGCTTTCTATCCTTATTGCTACGAGCTGGCTTGCCGCTATTTGAATGGACCCGCCCGGCTGCTGGCGCTGGGACATATTTTGCAGGAGTCGTTCCGCTTTGGGCACATCCGGCAGTCGCAGGCCTTGCTGGCCAACTACCGCGCGCTCGATGTGAAAGGCCAGTTTTGGCCGCCGCTGGCCGCCGAGCTAGCCCGGCAGCACACTCCTGATATTGGCACGCCAGCCCCCAGCTTTTGCCTGCCCAGCGCCACCCGCGACACCCTCAGTCTAAGCAGCTTTCAGGGCAAGCTGGTGTACCTGAGCTTTTGGAAATCGACTAGCGGCCCGTGCCTCTACGACCTAGCTTACCAGCAAGACTTGCTCCGGCAGTTTGCGGGGCGCGACATTGCTTTTGTTAGCGTAAACCTTGATGATAATGACTTGGCTTGGCGGCAATTGCTGGTAAAGCGCAAGTTGGCGGGCACGCAGCTCTGGGCGGCAGGCGGGCTACAATCGGCCTTGGCCCAAGACTACAATTTACAGGAACTGCCGGCCTACGTGCTTATTGGCGAGGACGGCACTATTCTCGACCCCAGGCCCAAACGCCCCAGCAACCGCGCCGTGGCCAACGACCTCAACCAATCGTTTGGTAAAGCGGCTCGCTACCAAGCGGCTGTGCAGCTCCTGGTGCAGGCCAGGCCTTAGCTGACAGCGGATGGGCCAGTTACCAAGCGCGTAACCTAACACCGCTGGCTACAGTTGAATGGCGCAGTTTCAATGCACTGCCTTATGACTTTCCGCTCCCTCCTGCTGCCCGCCGCGCTGCTTACGGCCTTCACCGCCGCTGCCCAAAACGTGCCCCCGCCCGCCACGCCTTTCCAAATGACGGGCAACATCTACCTACCCAATAAGCTACCTGCCACCGATGCCCGCGTGGCAGCCCTGAAAGTACCCACCGGCTTCACCATCACCAAGTTTGCCGAAGGCCTCGACATGCCGCGTATGCTGGCCGTGATGCCTAATGGCGACGTGTACGTGAGCAACCGCGTAAAGGGCACCATCACGCTAGTGCGCGATGCCAACCACGACGGCAAGGCCGAAGTGATGCGCCAGGTAGCCCAGAAGCCGCACCTGCACGGCGTAGCCCTACAAGGCAACAAGCTATACATCAGCGCTATTCGCGAAGTATATGTGGCCGACGTACAAGCTGATGGCAGCCTATCGAAGCTTAAAGAGCTTTACCACGACCTACCCGACGCCGGCCAGCACGCCAACCGCGTGTTGCACTTCGGCCCCGATGGCAAGCTGTACCTCTCGGTGGGCAGCACCTGCAACGCTTGTGACGAGGACAACCCCGAGAACGCCACCATTATTCAGCTCAATACTGATGGTTCGGGCCGCCAGGTAGTGGCCCACGGCCTGCGTAATACCATTGGTTTCGACTGGCACCCGGTTACGAAGGAGCTATTCGGCATGGACCACGGCATCGACTGGCTCGGCGACGAAGACCAGCAGGAAGAGCTAAACCAGATAAAAATGGGCGCGAGCTACGGTTGGCCGTCCATTATCGCCGATGGTAAGCACTACCCCGCCAACAAACCCAAAAGCGGCGAGAGCTACGAGGCCTTCGACGCCAAAAACCTGCGCCCTCTATTACTCTATAAAGCGCACTCGGCCCCGCTGGGCTTGGTTTTCAACAAAGGCAGCCAGTTTCCGAAGGAATACCAGAACGATGCCTTCGTGACTATGCACGGCTCCTGGAACCGTGCCCAGCCCTCGGGCTACAAGCTGGTGCGCGTGCATTTCAACGCCCAAGGCCAGCCTGAAAAATTCGAGGATTTCATTACCGGCTTTCTGGTCGAAAATGATAAGTCGGAATTTGGCCGCCCCTGCGGGCTGGTGCAGGCCCCCGACGGCTCGCTGCTGCTGTGCGACGATGACAATGTGATGATTTACCGCCTCGCCTATACCGGGAAGAAGAAATAAAGCAAGAACGGTTGCTTTAGCTAGCGTAGCGCGTCGCTGCTGTTGCCGGGCATTCGGTAGCGGTGGCGACGCATTTTTTGGAGGCGATGCTGCCCTTGGCGTGTTTATAAAGACTTCCTATTCGTACAAGTCCTTCAAAACCTTTCTATTTCGTTTGTTCATGTCCACTTTCACCGTCGAGCGCCTGTCGTTCCAACACCTATCGGCCCTGCCCAACGCTTGGCAAAATTCCGATTACCTGGCCTTGTTGCAACAACTTAACTACGACAGCCCCGAAGCCATCGCCCCAGCCGAGCTACCTGCCATGTGCCAGATGGCCCTTACCGACCAAGAGCCCGCTGAAGCAGCCGAAACTGTGCTCACCTATCTCTTTGCCGACCAACTCACTGCCGGCCAGCTCGACCAGTTGGCCCATCAGCTTCAAACCGAAAAGCTGTGGGAGGAAAACCCAAATTTTGCGCTGCACAAGGGCTTCTTCAACGCCACCCAGTTGCTTTATGACGCCTTCAACGGCAAGTTTCCGCATCCGCAGGCCGTAGAGTTTAAGGTGAAGCTGACGGCCGCCAACCCTGCTAGCCTCGCCCTGCTCGACGCACCCACGCCGGCCACCGTGCTGCGCCTACTGGCCCCCGGCCTTGCCGACCGGGCACTGCTGCACCGCCTGTTTAGTGAGCAGTTGGCGAGCGGCGAGTTCGCCGAGGCCGCCGATATTATCTGGCAAGTCACGCCCAGCGACAAAACGGCTGATAGCATCGTGCTGGATATCATAAGCTCCGACTATTGGCTAGAAGATTTCAAGTACGCTGACACCTACGAAGCCACAGTATAAGCGGCTAGTGCCTACTGCGGCAGGCTTCCAGGCAATGGCCAGGGCCAAGTGAACAAGGCTTGGAGCAGGCAACTTTTTCACCGTTTTCAGCCTTATCCTTGCGAAATATTTTAGCAAAATGGCCAAGGTAAGAACGGTTTTTTTCTGCCAGAACTGCGGCGCGCAGTCGGCAAAATGGATAGGACGCTGCCCCTCGTGCGGCGAGTGGAACACCTACGTCGAAGAAGTTGTCGAAAAAGAAACGGCCCCGGCCGCCGGCTCCTGGAAGCCCGCCAGCACCGTGCCCGGCGGCAACGTGCAGAAGGCTGCCAAGTCGCGCCCCCTGGCCGATATTCGGCACGAGGAAGAGCCCCGCATCATCACCCCCGACGGTGAGCTAAACCGCGTGCTCGGCGGCGGCTTGGTACCGGGCTCGCTGGTACTCATCGGCGGCGAGCCCGGCATTGGCAAAAGCACGCTGATGCTGCAAATAGCGCTGGCTCTCAAGAAACTTAAAGTACTGTACGTGAGCGGCGAAGAAAGCGAGGCGCAGATAAAAATGCGCGCCGAGCGCCTGGCCGACGGCCAGCACCCTGGCTGCTACATCCTCACCGAAACGAGCACCCAGAATATCTTCCGCCAGATAGACCAGGTGCAGCCCAACATCGTGGTTATCGACTCCATTCAGACCATGCACTCTAGTCTGGTTGAGAGCGGTGCCGGCTCGGTGAGCCAGGTGCGCGAATGCACCGCCGAGCTGCTCAAATACGCCAAAGAAACCGGCGTGCCGGTGTTGCTCATCGGCCACATCACCAAGGATGGCAGCATTGCGGGACCGAAAATACTAGAGCATATGGTCGATACGGTGCTCCAGTTTGAGGGCGACCGGCACCTGAGCTACCGCATTTTGCGCACCATCAAAAACCGCTTTGGCTCAACCTCCGAGTTGGGTATTTACGAGATGCAGGGCACCGGCCTGCGCCAGGTGAGCAATCCCTCCGAAATCCTGCTCTCGCAGCGTGCCGAGAGCCTCAGCGGCATGGCCATTGGGGCCACCCTGGAGGGCAACCGCCCGCTGTTGGTGGAGGTGCAGGCCCTCGTGACGCCAGCCACCTACGGCACGCCTCAGCGCAGCAGCACCGGCTTCGATACCAAGCGCCTCCAAATGCTATTGGCGGTGCTGGAGAAGCGCGCTGGCCTACGCCTGGGCCAGCACGACGTATTCCTGAACATCGCAGGCGGCCTGCGCCTCGACGACCCGGCGCTCGATGCGGCGGTGTGCGCGGCCGTTGTGTCTTCGTTAAATGATTTGCCGATTCCGGGTGATGTGTGCTTTGCGGCCGAGGTTGGCCTCAGCGGGGAGATGCGCGCCGTGCCTCGCCTCGACCAACGCCTATCAGAGGCCGAAAAATTGGGTTTTAAGGAGATGTATGTGTCACAATTCAATGGCAAGAACCTCTCTGAGCAAGAGCGCAGCAACTTGCGTGTACAGGCCGTAGGGCGTTTAGATGAAGTTTTGCAAGGGTTGTTTGGGTAAATGACTGGCTGGCTCAGCAAAAAAAATAGCTGAGCCAGACTAGTATTATTCGTAGCAATTGCAGTTTAGTGAACGGCGTCTGCTATCTTCGAACCGGAAATTGACTTTTCCCGAGGAATTGGTTTGCTAACTACATTATTTTTCTAGGTGGTCGGGAATGTGCCACCCCGATTTATTTGGTGCGCTATGAATTTTAAATTTACATCTATCCTTACGTGGGCGGCCGGGCTACTGCTGGCAGGTGCAGCCCCGGCAGCGGCCCAGGTGCCGGCCACGGCTGGCGTGGCTGTTCTTACTGGTCGCGTTAGCAATCCGCAGCAAGACACTATTGCAGTTACGATTCGCGATAACCCATTTGACCCTAAGGAGCGCATTACGTACGCTCGCCTCGACGAGAAGGGTGAATTCAAACTTAGCATACCCGTAACTGCCTCTACCAGAGCTGATTTAGTGTATGGTGACGACGTAACTGACCTCTACCTGGACCCCGGCACTGACATTGATGTGCGCTTTAAGGGCAACGATATGTCGGGTACGGTGAAGTTTAAAGCCAACGACGTACCTACCGGTTTTGGCACCAAGCTTCGCAATGGCGGCAACCTCACCGATGAGCAGCGCCACCGCCAGCAGATGGCTAATGCCAATAACTACCTGTCGGAATTCGATGCGCAGTTCGTGTCGAACGACGGCTTTCAGGTACTGCCCGACAACATTCAACTCTACGAGGCACCCTTTATTTCCTTTATCGAATATCGCCTCAAGCACGAAAAAAACTTCCTGGAAGACCGCGCGGCCAAGCAGTCTTTTACCATTGATTGTTATAATTATGCCAAGGCAG
>CAXUKA010000013.1:25977-45147 GCA_964251335.1 uncultured Hymenobacter sp. | reverse complement strand
GCACCGAGCTACCCACGATGCGCGAAAATATCCTGGCGCAGCCTGATGCAATAGGAAAAGTAAACGTCATTGTCTCTGACTTTATCTACGGCCCTAAAGACCAAGCCAACAGCGCTTTGCTAAACGTCAGCATTACTGATGCGCTGGCTACAGTTACAAAAAAACAGTTGGCCGTAGCGGTGCTAGGCGAAACGTCGAAGTTCTACGGCACCTACCACCCAGCCGTGAAAACGCCACTCAAGCAACGGGCGCTGAAAGGCGAAATGCTGCCGTATTACATCTGGGTAATCGGGCCGCCCGCCGCCGTGGGGCGCTATGTTAATGAGGTGCTGCCAGCCACTTCGGCCGCCACGCAACAGGCGTATTTCGGGTTGACTTTCCCGAAGGTGCCTTACGCGGCAGTACTCACGCAGGTGCCGGCTGGCAGCCCGCTCGCGCCGGGCGGAAATGGCTCCGTTTCCTACGGTGGAGCCGGCGTAAGTACGAATCTGGAAGTAGACGACGTTAAAGCAGGTGTGGATTTTACTGTGGCCCTCGACCTGCGCCAACTACCCGCCGCCTGGCGCGAGCCCGCCTTTCTGGCCCGCAACTTGCAAGCCCAGGTGCCCAACGGCACCGTAAAGCTGCTGCCTAATTCCGTAAAGTTGACCACTGGCGTACCCGAATTGCAAGCCTATACCCACACCCTGCGCCTGCACCTCAGCGACTTCCCCAAGGCCGGTGCCCAATTGCGTCTAACCTTGCCTGCGCCCAGCATCCCCGCTTGGGTAGCTCAGCGCAGCACCGAAAACGATAACCAGCCCGGTACCGAGCCGCACACCTACCGCCTTACCGAAATTATGAACGGCGTGCGCGAAGCCTTCCCGCAGACTATGCCGCCTATATTCACCGCCTCTTTCACGCTCGCCCAATAAACCCGTTCCTCTTTCATGCAGCAATTCTTTAATAGCCTCTATACCATCGGTATTGGCCTATTCTACGACCGCAAATCGCCGATGTACGGGCTTTACAAGGCCGAGATTTTCAACACCGCTGGCTTTTATACCCTGCTCACGGCACTGGCGCTGGTGGTAGTATTCTACTACATTTTCAACCACGCCATTCCGGCCCTCACGCACCAAGGCTTGTACAAGCCCACGCATTGGCTACTGGTGCTGCTGCTGGTAGCTGGCCTGGGGGCGCTGCTAGCTTACCGCGTAAGCATCGGTGCGGGCGCGGTGCGCGACCCTTACATGCGGTACTTTATTATCACCAACACGTTGGTGGCACCGCTTTGGTACATCCTGTTTTCGGTGGCGCTGAAATGGGGCTCGCACCACGCCCGGCGCACTCCTTTTTAGAGATTGTAGAACGGAGTGGCACTCCGTTTATCGTTGCTGACGGCTGCTCACGCGGAAATGGAGTGCCACTCCGTTTTACAGCTAGCTCCCTTTCCCCTTTCCTTACCTAATGGCTCGACTTTTCATCTTTGCCGTGGGCGGCACTGGCGCACGCGTCCTGCGCTCGCTCACCATGCTGCTGGCCGCCGGCATGCGCTTGCCCAATTGCGACCAAGTGATTCCGGTGCTGGTGGACCCCGACACGCAAAACGGCGACGTGACCCGCACCGTAGACCTGCTCAAGCGCTACAAGCGCATTCACGATGCCTTGTACCAAGATGGCCAGCACCCCAAAAACGAAGGCTTTTTCAGCCAAGACCTGACCACGCTGGCCCAACTCAATACCTCGGGTGTAGAGGGTTTGCGCGACTCGTTCGTGTATGACTTTGGCGGCATCAATCAGTCGTTCAAGGACTTCATGCACTATAATGAGGCCTCGGTCGAAACGCGGGGGTTGCTCGATTTGCTTTTCACGCCCGACAGCCTCAATGCCAGCCTCGACCTCGGTTTCCGGGGCTCGCCCAACGTGGGCAGCGTGGTGCTCAACTCACTAGTGCAGGCCAAGGAGATGCGCTATCTGGCCCAAAGCCTCAATTCCGACGACCGGGTATTCTTCATCAGCAGCATCTTTGGGGGCACGGGCGCGGCGGGTTTCCCCCTACTGGTCAAGAACCTGCGCGACCCCAATGTAGACCTGCCGCAGCCGTCGGTGCGGGCTGCCGTGCCGGCCGGGGCGCTGGTGCTCCTGCCATACTTCAAGCTGCAACAGCCGTCGGCCGAGGAGAAGAAAAACGGCCAGGATTACATCGACTCCAACACCTTCATTACCAAGACTAAAACGGCGCTCAGTTACTACGCCGAAAACCTGGAAGGCCTGGAAGCCCTCTACTACCTCGGCGACCAGGCCGGCCAGCCGCTGCCCAACAACCCCGGCCGCGCCGAGCAGCGCAACCAAGCGCACCTGATGGAAGTGCTCGGCGCGCTCTCGATTCCGCATTTCCTGGGCCAGCCCGCCAATCAGCTCGACCGTAGCAACCCTGCCTACCACGAGTTTGGGCTGAAAGGCGACGAGCCGACCTTTGATTTTGGGCAGTTGTCGCCGGCGCTGCGCCGCGAGGTGGCCCGGCCGCTCATCAAGTTTCACTACTTTGACCGGTATTTCCGGCAGCATTTGCTGAAAGAAACCAGCGCCCCGCTCTACAAGGGCGGCAAGCTGGGCCAGCACTTGCCCGCCAGCACCGGCCCGCTGGCCGACCTCACCGATTTCTTCACCGACTACGAAAGCTGGCTGCGCGAACTGGGCGTGAACGAGCGCCGCTTCAGCGCCCTGCACTCTGAGGAAACCGACTTCAACAAGATGGTGGCCGACAAGATTATCGCTACCAGTTTCTTCAGCAAAGGGCTGACGGATGATGTCATACGCGCCGAGCTGAATGACGCGGTGGGCAAGATAAATCTGGAAAATCCGGATGCGTCGCGTGCCTTGCGCTGGCTGGTGGAGGCATTTAATGCAGCTACTGAGAAGGTGGTAGAGAGCAAGTTGCAGTATTCGTAGGCTCGCCGCTCGTGTGGTCACCCCCCGGCCCCCTCTCCTTAGGGAGAGGGGGAGCCGACCGCAAATAGACGTAAGCTGTCGCTCGGAAGTCGTCAGGCTCCCCCTCTCCCCAAGGAGAGGGGGCGGGGGGTGAGGTCCACACGCCAGGGCAGCACCGTTACAAAAATCAACAGAAGCTAATCAGCTCTTAGCCACCCGCTAATAGCTCAACATAATATGGCTAAAATCCTCCGTCTGCACCGCACGGGCTCCAGCACCCACGAAGGCTGGGGCCGCACCGGCAAAATCGGCAAAAATGAAATCGAAGGTCCCAGCGGCATCCTCGACCCCGAGGGCGGCCGGGCCGAGCGCGTGGCGGTGGCCATTCCGTCGCCTTTCGCCCGTCTGCACCTGGTCGAAACTGCGCTGGCCTATGTGAGCAGCAACCCGGGCCCGACCGACACGGTGCATCACCGGCTGGTAGGTCAGTTTTGGGATTTGTGGGAGCTGGTATTCAACTACTACCAGCGGCGGCAGCCCGGCCAGCGCCTGAGCGTGCGCACCTGGAACCGCGCTACCGAACTGGCCTGCCTGGAAGCCAATCCGCAGACCAAACCGCTGGCGCAGGCACTAGCGTTGTATCTGAATGACAAGCGCTTTGCGAATGTTACTGACCTAAATCTGCTGTACTTCCCCGGTGCTACGCCGCAGGATGCTCCGCAGCTGCTGGGCGGCACTTCGCCACTTACGCTGTTCTTCCCGTCGCCGGCAGTGCAGACCTTAGCGGTGCAGCGGCCCGAAGGGGGCGGCCATTATTTCGATGGCCGCTACGTGGCCTTGAACCAGCGCGAGCAGGCGTTTCAGGATTTTGTGTACCAGCAGTTTGTGGCCGACCCGGCGCTGGCCCGGCTGGCACCGGCTGTGCGCAATGTACTTGACCCCAACATCTTGAATAAATGGGGCTTGGATGGTACTGCCCAGTTGGCTGATTACCCCTACCTCACCGACCAGGCCGGCAACCCGGTGGCCGTGGCGGGCGTGGCCGTGCGCGTGCGCGCCGACGAGGGCATTATCCGCAATTCTGATTTCACCATCCGGCCCGACCGGATGCCGGTGCCGGGCTGGCCGCTGCCGAGCCCGTTGCCGCTGGTGCTGCGCCCCGGCCTGCAAGTGCCCGGCAAGTTTTACTACAACAACTCGCTGCTCGGCGACAGCGGCACCAAAGTGCCCGCCGCCGATGCCCGTGCCCTGGCCGACCGCACGCTGCCCGGCCCCGAGCTGGCCTACCCCTACCTCACCCTCAATGACTTACTCGAAGAAACGCTGCTCACCGTGCCCTACGAGGTCGATGGCAGCCGCTTCGTAACCGGCCAGCTTAAAACCGCGCCCGGCTACAAGCCCACGTGCTGGCCGCTGCTGCCGGTAAAGCCGTTGTACTTCGACTACTTCACGGCAGCCGAACTGGCTACCCAACTCACCATGGAGCTGGACCCGGCCTGCGTGCGAGTGCGCCTGCGCATTCCAGTGGCAGGCGGTTTTACCGTCGATTATGAGCGCGCTTACTACCCCAATCCGCGTACCGAAGGCCTGGGCCGCTTGCTGGTAACCAACGTAGGCTTGTCGGTTTTCCCCTTCGTGAAAATCGTGGATGCGCCGCTGCTCAACGACTTTTATAAGGTGATGCTGGTCGATGCCAACAACATCGACCCCAGCCTGATAAACAAGCCGGTAGAGCTGCAATTTGGCGTGCAGGGCCGGCTACTGTCGCCCAGCGGCACCGAGCAGAGCGCCACCGCCTACCGCCGCACCCCCAAAACCAGCACCGACGAGGGCAGCACCTACTACGAAATCAAGGGCACGCCCTTCGACTACGTGCAGGTGCAGAGCCCCGCGCCGGCCGCCGGGCAGGCCCTCGTGGTACCCAAGTGGCGCGAGGCCCGGCAGGGCACCAAGGAGTTCCGCTTCGCCATCGACTTTGGCACCACCAACACCCACGTGGCCTACCACGACGGACCGAGCCAGCCGCCGCAGCCCTTCAACTTTGGGCCGGATGATTCGCCGGTGGCACTGCTCAAGAAGTCTTCAGAAGAAACTGATTATCAAGCTTACGAGCAGCTATACCGGGGCATCGAAGAAGACCCGGCGCATAGCATTCAGCTGCGGCGCTGGCAGCGTTACCAACAGCGCGAGTTTGTGCCGTCGTTTGTGGGCGCGGGCGGGTCGCCGTACCAGTTTCCCATCCGCACGGCCACCAGCGAGTCGCCTAGCTTCTCTATCGAGACGCCGCGCTTGCTGGCCAACGTCAACGTGGGCTTCGGCATCAATACCGAGGAGGAAACCAACGACTCGTACCACACCAACCTGAAGTGGGGCGAAACCGGCGAGGCGGCTCGTCACCGGGTTCGGATGTTTTTTCGCGAGATGCTGCTGCTGTTTAAGTACAAAGCAGCGTTGCACGGCGGCAATATATCGGCCACGCAGGTGGTATGGTTTGCGCCGCTCAGCTTCTCAGCCTTCAGCCGTGACTTGTACCAGCGCGAATGGGACACGCTCTTCAAAGAGATTTTCCAAACCAACCGCCCGACCACGTACCTGCCCGAGTCGTCGGCCCCGTACTTCTTTCTGACTCGGCGCGGCCTCGTCACGCCCGGCCCCGGCGAGAATGCGGCCTTTATCGACATCGGTGGCGGCACTTCCGACGTGCTGTTTTACTCCGACCAACAGGCCAACCCCAGCGGCCCACGCAAGCATCACCCGGCATTCAGCACTTCGTTCCGCTTTGCGGGCAATGAGTTATGGGGCGACGGCGCGGCCGACGTGCGCGGTACCAAGGACAACGGCCTCGTGCGCTTCGGTCTCGACAGCATTCGGGCTAATCCGCTGCCACACACCAAAGCTGCCGAATTAGCCGTAAAATGCCTGGCCGTGGTGGAAGCAAACACAGCTTTCGGCTCGGAAGAAGTTGCCAGCCTGTTGTTTAACTACGAACGCGAGTTCCAGTTTGGCGAGCGGCTGCTGCTGGCGCAGCACCTGCGGGTGCTGTTTTACCTGCACTTCGGGGCTATCGTGTACCATTTGGGGCAAGTGACGGCCGCCCGTGGGCTGACTGCGCCGCGCTACTTATGCTTCACGGGGCGCGGCAGCTTGTATCTGCGACTGTTGTGCCCCAGCAACTTGCGGCCTTTAGAGCAAGTTGCTAGCCTCATCCTGACCAAAGTGATGGGCGCACCCGCGCCGGCCAATTTCAAAATCGTACTGGCCGACGACCCCAAACAAACCACCGCCAATGGCGGCGTGCTCGCCACTGGCATCGCTGCGGAAAGCACCGCCGAGGTGCCGCCCATCGTGCAGCCCGTGGGCACTGGCACCGAGGACGCGGCCGAAAACCGCCCGCTCTACCCCAGCGACATTACGGAAGACGTAAAAAACGCCGTGCTGGCCAACGTAGAGAAGTGCCTCACGCTGCTGCTCACCGACCCCGACTTGGTGGCCGCTATGCACAACCTGGGCATCAAAAACCCGCCCGGCCTGGTGCTGCGCGAATTGACTGCTGCCTTGGCCGACTCCTTCAACCTGGGCCGCCAGCGCTACGCCAACACGCTGCCCGCCGGCGAGCCGATACCCGAAACGCTGTTTTTCCTGCCGCTCAAGCACGCGCTGTACGTGCTGTCGCAAGTGCTGCACAACTCTGCTCATTAACTCATTATCATGCACATGAGCTATCGAGCACTGCGCCTGGCATTGGGTCTAGGTCTGTTGGGAATGAGCCACTTGGTAGCAGCCCAAGCGCCGCCTACGCCCGAAGACAGCCTGAAAGGCCGCCTCTGGACGGCCACGGCCCAACGCATCTGGGCCGATACCAAGCCGCCGCAAAAGCAGCCCGCCGCGTGGCCCACGGTCGAAGCATTTGATGCCTGGCGTAATGCCACGCCCGACGATAAATCGGAGCTGGGGCTACTGTGGGGTGATGTGGTCCACAGCTTCGGCGCGGGCACCAGAGTTACCCCCATTCAGGTAGCCCAAGCCATTATCGCCCAGAGTATGCAGCGCCAGCAAAGCGGACAAGGTCGCCTTACCCGCCTCAAAGTGCCCATTTTGGGCGCGGAGCTCGCGCAACTGACGCAAGCCAGGGCCGGAGTTGCAGCCGCCGTGCCCAGCCCTAGTACCGGTACTACCACTGTAACGGCGGTACCGGGGGCCGGGGGCGTTACGGCGCTGCCCGCCAGCCCCGACTCGATTACCGACCAGTCGCTTAGGCCTCCGGCACCGGCTGCCACGTTTATTTCTGCGCCGGTAGAGCCGCGCTATTTTGGGCTTTCCCCAACGCTGGCCGGTATCTCGCTCCTATTGCTGGGAGGACTGGTGGGCAGCCTTGTCGCTAGCCAGCTCAAGAGCAAGCGGCGGGCGCACCGGTCGCATCGCTCCCCTACACCTCCGGCTGAACCCGAAAACTTGTCCGCTATGAATCCGCTGGAATATCGCAAGTTGCAAAACCAGAATAAGCAGCTACGTAATGAGCTGCAACAAATCAAGCAGCAATTGGCTGACCTGCAAAAGCGGCTACCCGCCGCAGCAGCTACCGTAGCGACGGTTAAAGCGCCCGCCCAGCCAGCCAAAGCGCAACCGGCCAACACCCCACCTGCCCCGCTAGCTCCGGTAGCGGCAGAGGAATTGTCAATAGAGGAAATGGTGGGTGCAGTGCCCGAATCGGTGCCCGCCCCGCCGATGCCGCCCGCTACGCGCTACGGCCCGGTGCAGGAAACGCCTTTTGTGGAAGAGCGAAAAATTGTGGATTCTCCGCTACCCCAGTTGGCGCTGATGCTGACGGTGAACCCCAAAAATCCCGAACAGGCTACCTTCACGCTCAATCCCAACGTGGACCAAGCCCGCCTCATCGGCGACGGGCTGACCCGGCTGCAAAAATTCTTTGAATACGACCCGCCACTGGGTGGCCGTATTACCTTGGTGACGGCTTCCGCCCACGGCCAGCTTCAGCGCCACGCCGATGGCTGGCAGGTGGTGCAACGGGCGCGACTGAATATCAGCTAACATGTGGCGTACTGTGGCTCCTGCGGGGCCGCGCCTGTTACCGTATAAACGCGCTGACTCGCGGACTCGCAAGGGCCACGGTACATCAGCTTGCGCCACCCATCTGCTTATATCATGCCCTTACAGTTACTCGAAATTGTCCTGATTCTAGGACTCATTGCCTGGCAGGTTTTCGTCTTTCTTACCAATCGTCGCCTCATTGCGCGGGTGCAGGCCATGTACCCCGACGTAACCCAACTCGGCGTGCAGGCCGTGGATGCCAATGCCGAACTACGATATACGGATAGCTACGTACCGCAGGAGTATGATGCCCTAACGGTAAGCCGGCCCAGCCCCGAGTTTGCCACCATCATCACAGATACCAACGACTACCTGCGGGCCAACAAAGGCGCGGCAGCCGACTTCAACACTCTACGCGATATTTCGGAGCGCGAAGCCGCGCTGCTTGACCAGGAGATTGAGGCACAGATATCTACACCGCTTTACCTGGGGTTGCTAGGCACATTCCTAGGAGCTATTTTGGGGCTGGTAGCGCTGGTCAACCCGTTTGGTGAGGAAACGACGGCGGGTGCGGCGTCATTCAATAATTCCGATGTAACGCACTTCCTGGGCGGCATTCTCATTGCCATGAGCGGCAGCTTCATCGGCCTGCTATTGACGCTGGGCGGTAACCAATTGCTGAAATCGGCCCGCGCCACCCGCGACCGGTACAAGAACGGCTACTACAATTTCCTGCAAAAAGCGCTGCTACCCCGGCTCAACTCGGATATGCAGGCCAGCATGAGCAACTTAAAGTCGGTGCTCGACACGTTTAATAACGATTTTTTCTCGAAGATTCAGGCTGATTTTTTCTCGAAAATCGCGGAGTTCACGCCGCTCATCAGCAGCATCACAGAGAATGTCAGCGTGCAGAAAAACTTCCTCGAAAAGCTGCAACAGATAGGCTACACCGAGCTGGCCAACGCGACCATCAAGGTATTTGACCGGGTGGATGAGAGCGCGGCCTCGTTTGAGAAATTCCTAGGTTACCAGCAGGCGCTAAACGTGGCCGTGAGTAAGGGAGCCGATACGGCCATCACCATCACGAGCTTGCTCGACCGCCTCAGTAGCCTGGAAGCGGCGCTGAAGCAGGTGCCCGGCTACTTGCAGCAGCACGATGCCCGCATTCGGGAGCAGGCGCAGTTTTTTGGCGAACATCAGGCGTTGCTCTCGCAAATCAGCCAGGGCGTGACGCAGGCTTTGAGCGAGGATGCCCATAAAATGAACGAGGTGCTGGAAAAGCGCCGCGACGAGTTTGTGGCCCAGGCCCAGTCGGCGCACTTGCAGTGGGATGCTTACTTCCGCCAGCTGAACAATGACAACGTGTACCAGAAAATAGTGGAGTACCTGAACCCGTTTCAGCAGCTCCCCGCACAGCAGCAAGCGCTCAATCAGTTGCAGGAAACGCAAGCCCGCCGCAGTGCCGAGGCTTTGCAAGCCTTGCAGCAGCCATTGGAGCAAAACCGCCGCATTCAGGAAGAGCTATTGCGCCAGACCGAGCGCACCAATGCCGTGCTCGAAAAGCTCACCCAGCGCAACTGGCTCCAACGCATGGTCGGCTAACCCATGAAGCAGAGCAAAGACTTCTTCTGGCCCAGCTACGTCGACCTAATGACGGCCTTGTTCCTAACTATGCTGGTGTTGTTTGTACTGAGCTACAAGCTTTTTCAGGATAAGCAGCAGGGTCTGATAAGCGCCAACGCGCAGCTGAAAGTGCAGTTGAAAGAGAAGAAGAAAATTGACGAGATAAAGCAGGCATTGAAGCGCCTGGAAGACCCTCGGTATTTTATTTACAACAAAGATTTCAAGCGCTACGAGCTAAGCTTCGACGTTATTTTCGACCCCAGCAGTCCCGTTTTAAAAGAGGCCTATAAGCCCAAACTGATTCAGGCTGGCCGGTTTCTGGTTAGTCAACTAAGCTCATTGAATGAGAAGGATAACATTCAATATCTGGTGGTTATTGAAGGCCGCACCGCTCGCTATGCCACCCGCTTGGCCGATGGTACTTACTCTTATAACTCGCCGCAGAACTACGACGGGGCGGCCACGCGCCAGCTCAGCTACCTGCGGGCGCTGGCCGTGTACCAGCTGTGGCGCGAGGCCGGCATTGTATTTCCAGCCCCGCGCTACGAAGTAGTGCCAGCCGGCAGCGGCTTCGGCGGCGTAAACCGCTACCGTGATGCCCAAGAGGAACTTAACAAGCGCTTTATCATCCAGATTCAGCCCAAAATCGGTTCGCTCGACGCTATACCTTCACCCCGCCGCTAGCCTGACCGTATAGCAGGCTATGCACCTCGTTCTACGTTTTCCGGTGGCCCAGCCGCCCGCTAAAGTCTTGGCTGGCTTCACCCGCGAGCTATTTGTAGCGCTGGCCCCGCCCTTCCCCAAGATGAATTTGGTGCGCTACGATGGCAGCAGCACCGGCGATACCGTTATAATCGAGCTGCAAGTCGGCCCTAAGCGCTGGCGCTGGACCTCGCTCATCACCGACAACGGCGTGCTAGCCGATGGTACGCACTACTTTGTAGATGAGGGTCAGGAGTTGCCCGCGCCGTTGCGGCAGTGGCGACACCGCCACCTGATACAGCCCGTGCCGGGCGGCGGTAGTGTCATTGTGGAGGACATCACTTTCGGCACCGGCCGCCACTGGCTCGATTGGCTGATTTACCCTGCCATGTGGGCACAGTTTCGGCTGCGCGGGCCAGTGTACCGGCGTTGGTTTAGGTAATCTACAAAACGTCATGCTGAACGCAGTGAAGCATCTCACTCGCTTCATCCAACGAGGCGAGCAGGATGCTTCACTGCGTTCAGCATGACGTTCTTTGTAGCTAGTTAATCCATTTGTAGTTTACCATGCCCGCCACTATCGTCCTCAAAAACGGAAAAGACCACTCCTTGCGCCGCCGCCACCCCTGGGTATTTTCGGGGGCCATTGCCCGCATGCAGGGCGAGCCAACGGAGGGTGAAGCCGTGCGCGTCGAAACGCAGGCCGGCGAGTTGCTTGGCGTTGGGCACTACTCTGGCGGCGGCTCTATAGCGGTGCGGATGCTGGATTTTGGCCCCGATGCCGAGCTGCCCACGCCCGATTTTTGGGTGAAACGTTTAAGCAATGCCTATGCCCTGCGCCAGCGCCTGGCCCTTACCGGCACGGCTGATACCAACGTTTTCCGACTCGTGCATGCCGAGGGCGACGGCCTGCCGGGCCTCATCATCGACGTATATGGCGATGTGGCCGTGGTGCAGGCGCACAGCGTGGGCATGTACCGCGCCCGCCCCGAAATAGCGGCGGCGCTGCAAATTGTTTTTGGCGATAAGCTGCGGGCTATTTATGATAAAAGCTCCGAAACCGTGCCCGGCAATGCCGTGGGCGATGCTAAGAATGGCTACCTCTTCGGCGAAAGCACTGGCCACGAGCACATCGTGCACGAAAACGGCCACCAGTTTGCCGTGGATTGGGAAACGGGCCAGAAAACCGGTTTCTTTATCGACCAGCGCGACAACCGCGCCCTGCTGGCCCGCTACTCGCCCGGCCGCCGCGTGCTCAATACCTTTTGCTACACCGGCGGCTTCTCCGTGTATGCCCTGGAGGCCGGGGCCGAGCTGGTGCATTCCGTCGATAGCAGCAAGAAGGCCATCGCCCTCACCGAGCGCAATGCCGAGCTATCCAGCCACGCCGACCGCCACGCCGCCTACCCCGACGACGTGCTGACCTTCCTTAAAAGCCACTCGGCCGAGTACGACCTCTTGGTACTCGACCCGCCCGCGTTTGCCAAGCACATGGGTGCCCGCCACGCCGCCCTCATGGGCTACAAGCGCCTTAATGCGGCTGGCATCGCGCACCTCGCGCCGGGTGGGCTGCTGTTTACCTTCTCGTGCTCGCAAGTAGTTAGCCCCGAGCTGTTTGAAGGCGCAGTGCTGGCAGCAGCTATCGAGGCCGGGCGGCCGGCGCGCATTCTGCACCGCCTCACGCAACCGGCCGACCACCCGGTGAGCTTGTTTCACCCCGAAGGCGCCTATTTGAAGGGTTTGGTGCTAGCAGTGGAGTAGTCGCCGAACCTTTACGGCCCAAGTAGCGGTAGTAGAAGCGTGTTTACAAAAAAACAGAAAGTACCAGCTTCGCGCCAGCCCGTGGCCGTTATCGGCGCGGGGGTGGCGGGACTGGCGGCGGCAGCGCGGCTGGCGGTGGCTGGGCACCCGGTCACGGTGTTTGAGGCCAGCGGGTCATTTGGGGGCAAAATGCACCAATTTGAACTACCGGGTGGCTACCGTTTCGATGCGGGGCCGTCGCTGTTTACGCTGCCGCAGTTAGTGGATGATATTTTTCGCTTGGCTCATCGCGAGCCGAGCGAGTATTTCCGTTACGAGCGCCTCGACCCCATTACGAACTACTTTTTTGCCGATGGCACGCGCCTCACGGCCTGGGCCGATGCGGGGAAATTTGCCGCTGAAGTCGAGCAGAAGCTGGGTACCCCGGCTGCTGCTGTTACGCAGTTTCTGGCGCGGAGCGGGCGGGCCTACGAGGCTACGGCGGGCACGTTTTTGCATAAGTCTTTGCACAAGGCCAGCACCTATTTCAGCCCTGAAACGCTGAAAGCAGTGGCGGCGCTGCCTTCTTTGGGCCTCGTGGGCACGATGCACGCCCGGCACGAAAAGGCCTTTGGCAGCGACTCACGCTTGGTGCAACTATTTGACCGATACGCTACTTATAACGGCTCTGACCCTTACCAAGCCCCAGCTACACTTTCGCTCATTCCGCATCTGGAGCACGGTATTGGCGCATTTTATCCCGAAGGCGGCATTTATGCCATTGCGCAAAGCCTGCACCGGCTAGCTGAAGAATTTGGGGTGAAGTTTCGCTTTAACGAGCCGGTACGTGAGATTCTGGTGGCCGGCGACCTCGTCACTGGCCTACGCACCGACCAGGATATTTACGATTTTAGCCTTGTGGTGAGCAACATGGACGTGGTACCCACCTACCGCCAACTCCTCCCCCACCAGCCCGCGCCTGAGCGCACGCTCAGCCAGCCGCGCTCGTCGTCGGCGCTGATTTTTTACTGGGGTGTGGCCCGCGAGTTTTCTGAACTAGACCTGCACAACATCTTTTTCTCGGCCGACTATAAGCGCGAGTTCGACGCCATTTTTCAGGAAAAAACCGTGGCCGACGATGTGACGGTCTACGTCAACATCACCTCCAAAAAAACGCCCACCGATGCCCCGCCCGGCCACGAAAACTGGTTTGTAATGGTGAACGTGCCCCACGATGAGGGCCAGGACTGGGAGGCGCTCACCGCCAAAACTCGCCGCATAGTTTTGGCTAAGCTCAGCCGCACGCTGGGTGTTGACCTTGAACCGCTTATCAAAGCCGAAAAAACCTGGACGCCGCCCGGCATTGCGGCCGACACCTCATCTTTTGGGGGGGCGCTGTATGGCAGTTCAAGCAATAATGCGCTAGCGGCTTTTTTGCGGCATCCTAACTTTTCGGGGCGGCTCGATGGGCTGTACTTTTGCGGGGGCTCGGTGCATCCGGGCGGCGGCATTCCGCTGTGTTTACTTTCGGCCAAAATTGTAGCCGAGCTTATTGATAATTAAGTTAAGGAGTACGAGGCAAGAGTTGCTAGTTGGCTGCTTTTTACCTCTCATTTCTTAACTCCAACTTTATGGAGTTTTCAAATCTACCCGCGCCTTCGGCCGCTTCTACTACGCGGCTGCGCGTGGCGCAGGGGCTGGTGTTGCTATTTCACCTCACGGGCTTTGTGGGGCTGGCTTTCAGCCACGACAGGGCGTTCTACCTCAAGTACACGCCCCTGACGCTACTGCTCACGGCAGGCTTGCTCGGGGCGTTTCAGCCGGAGCGCAACTGGGCATTCTGGCTATTTGTGATTCAGGCGTTTACTATAGGTTTTGTGGCCGAGTTTTTCGGCGTGCATACTGGGTATATTTTCGGCAATTATGTTTATGGAGCCACTCTAGGGCCTACATACGAGGGCGTGCCGTGGCTCATTGGCCTCAACTGGGTGACTATCACGTACTGCGCAGGTATGCTGGCCGCTTATTTGCCGCTGCCAGGGCTGTTGCGCATCTTGGTAGGCGCGGCCCTGATGGTGGGCTTTGACTTATGCCTGGAGCCAATGGCCGGACACCTCGATTTCTGGCATTGGACGGGCAATATCACGGGCAACATTATTCCGGCACGCAATTTTCGCGACTGGTTTTTGCTGTCGCTGGTGCTGCAATTCCTGTTTGTACGCGCCGATTTTCACAAGCGAAACCCGCTGGTACCGCTAGTGTACATGGTTCAACTATTGTTTTTCTTCGTGTTGGGGTTGCTGCCAGGGTGATAAGCTACTGGTTGCGTTACTACTAACCGCTTGGGCATTTATCAGATTTCCGCTGCCGGCCAAAAGCTAGCAGCGGAAATTTTTATTTCCTATTTCTTGTATTATGGCTAGGGCTTGTGTTCGGCTTGGCTGCGCAAATAGCAGTTGAGCCGGCCAGGCACAAGTGGTTTTTTTAGCTTTTGTTCAAGAATAAAGCATCACCACTGATTGGTAACGTCGATACAAGAGGCTTCTGTTTATTACATGAAAAATATCATTTTTTTTGGCGACAGCTTAACGGCTGGCTATGGCCTGCCCGCCGCCGATAGCTTTCCCGCCCGCATCCAACAAAAACTCGACGCAACAGGCCTTGCTTATCGTGCCCTCAACTACGGCGTGAGCGGCGAAACCAGTGCGGGCGGGCGGCAGCGCCTGGCCAGCGTGCTGGGCCGCCACGCGCCCGATGTATTTGTGCTGGCCTTGGGGGCTAATGATGGCCTACGCGGTATTCCAGTGCGCGAAACGGTGGCTAACCTGCGTTTTATTCTGCATGAGGTGCGGCGGCAGTTTCCGCATGCCCAACTGGTACTGACAGGCCTGGAATTTCCTTTTGACCTAGGGCCTTTAGGCTTGCCTGGCCTTGCGCGCTATGCGCAGGAGTTTGGCGGCCTGTTTCGAACGCTGGCCGAAGCTGAGGGTGTGGCTTTTATCCCGTCGCTGCTGGCTGGGGTGCTTGGCCGCCCCGAACTCAACCTGCCCGACCGCGTACACCCCAATACTGCCGGCCAGCGACTGCTGGCCGCCAACGTGTGGGCGGTGCTAGAGCCGTTGCTGCAAGTGGTAGCATAGGGTCTTATCACAAGAAAGCCCCAGCATTAATAAATAATGTTGGGGCTTTTCTATGTACCGGAGACGGGACTCGAACCCGTAAGCCCGTGAAGGCAAGGGATTTTAAGTCCCTCGTGTATACCATTCCACCACTCCGGCGCTGGTATGTCACAGTCAAAATTAGCTATAAAGCGCTAATTTGTTTCAACAAAAAAGACGTTGCGGAAAGGCAACGTCTTTTTTGTTTCTGGAGCGGGAGACGAGGTTCGAACTCGCGACCTCGACCTTGGCAAGGTCGCGCTCTACCAACTGAGCTACTCTCGCTTGAGGTTTATCGCTGCTGTTGCGGCGAATGGTGATACAAAGGTAGACAAAAGGCCTTGCAATGCAAGTAGAGGCTCTAAAAAAAATAGTTTGGCGCACCTTTCAGCTTCATTTTCAAGCTGAAAATTTTCTACTAACACCATTTACCAGCTTCCCGAACTGAACTATGCCCATCGAAATACTGTGTAGGCAGGCGTAGCTTTGCTGAGCTTACCTAGTGGCCTACGGGTCGAATTTTTTTTTCCTCCCTTTTAATGGCTGCTCCTAGCTCCTTTACCGTCACGGCGGCGTCGGAACCGCACCGCGTGCGCACCCGCCAGATTATTCGCGCTCACCCCGAGGTGAAGCAACTCATGACCCGCAACCCCGGCACCTTCTGGATTGGGCTGGGCTGCGTGCTGGCCCAAGTAGGCCTGGCAGTGGCGCTGCGCCATCAGGCGTGGTACTGGTCAGTACTGGTGGCCTATCTGGTAGGGGCGTTTTTCTCGCACACGCTGTTCGTGGTGATTCACGAGGCGGCGCACAACCTCGTTTTTCGCACCTTGAAGGCCAATGTGGCTACGGGGATTCTGGCCAATTTCCCGTCGGTTTTCCCGACAGCTATCAGCTTCAAGAATTTCCACATCAAGCACCACGTTTTTCAGGGGGTGCATGAGCTCGATGCCGACCTGCCCGACTGGTACGAGGCCAAGCTGATTAAAAATTATAGTCTGGGCAAGGCCGTGTGGCTGTTTTTCTTCCCGGTGTTCCAGGTTATTCGCACCCTGCGCTGTGCCGAGGTCGTGACCATTGACCGCTACGTGGTGGCCAATTTTGTGGCCCAGATTGCTTTTAACGTGGCTATTGTTTATTTCTTTGGCTGGACGGCTTTGCTGTATTTGTTCCTCAGCTTCTGGTTTTCGGTGGGTCTGCACCCGCTGGGCGCACGCTGGATTCAGGAGCACTACCTCACGCTCAGCCCCGAGCAGGAAACTTACTCGTACTACGGTCGCCTCAATGGCATCAACCTCAACGTGGGCTTTCACAACGAGCACCACGACATGCCCAGCATTCCGTGGAACAACCTGCCCAAGCTGAAGGCAGTGGCCCCTGAGTTTTATGAGCCGCTGCTGGCGCACCAGAGCTATACCAAGCTGTTCTTCCAATTTCTATTCGACCAGGAAATCAGTCTCTACTCGCGCATTACGCGCAAGGAGCGCGGCACGGCTACCCTGCGCGACCAGAGCGTACCCGACCGAGAATTGGTGAGCAATTAATCTTTTTTGAGAAAAATTTCTGACCGAGAAAATCCAAAGATGGAAGCAGGGCCGTAGGTGCCAGCACAAACATTCCAACTTTTCTTTTTCCCAGTTTCCATGAAACTCTCTTTCGCTTCCCTCGCTTTAGTGGCCCTCCTCGGTGCCGGTACCATCCAGTCGGCTTCGGCCCAAAAAGCGAAGACCGTAATGGTAGGCGGTGCACCGATGTACCCTACCAAAAACATTGTTGAGAACGCCGTAAACTCGAAAGACCACACCACGCTGGTAGCCGCTGTGAAAGCTGCGGGCTTGGTAGAAACGCTTTCGAGCCCCGGCCCTTTCACCGTATTTGCCCCTACCAACGAGGCATTTGCCGCGCTGCCCGCTGGCACGGTAGAAACTTTGGTGAAGCCCGAAAACAAGGCTACGCTAACTAAAATCCTTACCTACCACGTAGTAGCTGGCAAAATGACGTCGGCCGACCTGATGAAAGCCATTAAGGCTGGCGGCGGCAAGGCTGAACTTACCACCGTACAAGGCGAGAAGCTGACGGCCATGATGAAAGGCAAAAACATTGAAGTGAAAGACGAAAAAGGTGGTGTTGCCACCGTTACTATTGCCGACGTAATCCAGAGCAATGGTGTGATTCACGTAGTGAACAAAGTGCTGATGCCCTAATTGCAAACGGGTTTAAGTGAAAGGGCTGCCGGTCATACATTGACCGGCAGCCCTTTTTTGTTTTTGTCTGAAAACAAGATTGGACTTGATAGGCCGCCTAGTATTGCCAAGGTGGCAGGCGACTACTTTAGTAAAAAGAACACAATTTCTACTACGCCCTATAGTCTAGTGAGGTAGGTGGCAACAGAATTGCTAACGGATGGCCAAGCGGGGCTACTTCTCAAAGCAGGTTGTAATGTTGGGGCATGAAACTCACTTTACTAGCTGGTCGATTTCTTGGGCTGGCTTTCGTTCTGCTCGGGCTGGCGGGCTGCGACTCGACCCCTCGTGAGCGGCAGGCGGCCATGCGCCAGGAAATGACTAAGCTCGACACAGCAGCTCGGGCCTCGGGCCGCACGTTGCGCCGCGTGGGCCGGCAGGTGGCTCGCTTCGACTCGGCCAACCATGCGCGGCGGGCAGTGCCCTTGAGTCCGCGCCAACAAAAAATAATGGACCAGCAGCTGCTCGGCAGCTACGCCGACCAGGTGAGCAGCCTCACGCCCACCACCATTGCGGGGGCGTATGGCGAGCTGCTACGGGCCACGCGCGTGCGCCGCACCAGCTGGCAGCTGCGTGACTGGGACTACGCCCAGGCCACCTACCGCCGCCTCAACGACCAGCTCGCCCGCGTGCGCCTCGACCTGCCTGCTCGCGACGAGCTGCGCATCAGGGCGTGGCAGGCCGAGTTTACGGCTCTGCGCGCCAGCCGCACAGCCAAAGATTTGCGCACCGCCACCAAAAAACCGTAGGCGTTGTTTAGGCAGGTATGCAGGAGAATATTATCGTGCTCGATTCTTTTTACGAGCCGCTGGCGGCGCACCTAGCCCGCACCAAGCTAGAAGCGGCGGGCATTCCGTGCTTCCTGACCAACGAAAACTTGGTATCGCTCAATCGTATGTATAGCCCTGTGGCGGGCGGGGTGCGGTTGCATGTGTATCAGCGCGATGCCGCCCAAGCCGCCGAAGTATTGCGCGAGTTGCCCGTAATGCAAGCTGTGCCCGGTGGCCTGGCCGAGGCGGCCCCGGCGGCCGGACGCACTTGCCCACGCTGCGGCTCCGATGAAGTGACGTATGATGCGGCCGCCGAGCCGGGGGCAGCACATTGGTTTATCGCCTTGCTATCGCGGCTGCGGCGCTACCCGCTGCAAGGGCGGGCGCACCATTGCTTTCATTGCGGGTTGAATTGGTAGTGACGCGGGCTATTAGTCCGCACGCACCAAGCCTACTCCCTCGCGGGCTAAAAGTCTGCTTGGCGGCAGCCAACCTTTTGCTTGGCAATCGGCTTTAGGCAGACATGGAAAAGTCATCAAAAAAAGTCGCCCTCATCACGGGTGCTAATAAAGGCTTAGGCTTGGAAATAGCCCGGCAGCTCGGCCAGCAAGGCATCGCGGTGGTGCTGGGTGCCCGCCAGGGCAAAGCCGAAGCGCCGGCTGCTGAGCTACGCGCCCAAGGCCTCGACGCCCGCGCTGTGGAACTGGACGTAACCAACGCCTCGGACATTGCGGCGCTGCCCGCTTTCTTTGAAAATACATTCGGCCGGCTCGATATAGTGGTCAATAATGCTGGCGTGCAGCTGGATACTGGCTTTGATAGCAGTCCCGACCTGCTGCGCCAGGCTGCCAGGCAGGCCCTCACCCGCGGGCTCGCCACGAAACCGCAGCTGAAAGAGGTTGAAAATGCGCTCGAACCTTACGGAGGCATCAAAGGATGATCGTCCGGTCGTACTCCTCCCCACCAGCCTTCAAG
>CAXUKA010000013.1:0-25967 GCA_964251335.1 uncultured Hymenobacter sp. | reverse complement strand
GGCTGTGATAGCAGTCCCGACCTGCGGCGCCAGGCTTACGAAGCCAATGTCATTGGGCCTTATGCCATTACGCAGGCGCTGTTGCCTTTGCTGCGCCAAGCTCCGGCTGGGCGCGTTGTGAACCAGAGCAGTATTTTGGGCTCGCTGACCACCATTAGCGCGGGGCAGGGCGGTAGTTGGGCCACGCCGGGCTACACTTCCTCGAAGGCCGCGCTGAATATGCTGACAGTGGTACTGGCCCAGCATCTGGCTGGCACCAACATCAAAGTGGATGCCGCCCACCCCGGCTGGGTAAAAACCGACCTGGGCGGCCCCGGCGCGCTGCTCGATGTGAGCGAGGGTGCCCGCACAGCCGTGCGCCTGGCGCTGCTACCCGCCGGTGGACCAACGGGTGGGTATTTCCACGAAGAGGAAAGCCTACCCTGGTAAGCCCTACCTAAGCCGCAACGTATTCAGTAAAAGCGCCATCTTTACCGCATGAAACGGTATGGATGGCGTTTTTGTGGATGGCTGCTAGTGGCACTGTCGGCCAGGGCTGAAGCTCAAACCCTGGTGGGCGATGGCTTGCAGGGCGCGTATTATTCGGGGCTCAACTTCGAGCACCCGGTGCTGACCCGGCGCGATGCAAATATTGATTTTAACTGGCACCAAAGCAGCCCGGCTTCGGGCGTGCCGGCCGAAGAATTTTCGGTTCGTTGGACAGGCTACTTGGTGCCACCCGTCACGGGCCGCTACGTGCTGCACCTCACCGTCGATGACGGCATGCGCCTTTGGCTAAATGGCCGCCAGCTGCTCAACGAGTGGCGCGGCCAGTCGCTCAGCACGTATCAAGTGGCCGTAGAATTACAAGCTGGTGTACCGTACGCTTTGCGCATCGACTACTGCCAGTACTCTTACGATTCGCGGGCGCTGTTGGCCTGGGAGCGCCCAGATAAGCCCGCGCCTAATACGTTGCGTACTCTTTGGAATACTGGCAGTAGTACGCCGCCATCAGAAATAATTTCGACGCGCTATCTATTTAGCCATAACCCTATTGCGCCCACAACACCGCCTGCGGCACCCACTCCACCGCCTGTAGTGCTCACCCCGCCCAACCCAGCAAAGCCAGGGGCCATGAGTGCTCCACGGCCTAAGCGCGCTAGCGTTTCTCGTACTACCGCCGTGCCCGCTGCCACGGCCAAACCGCAACGCAGGGAGCCAGCTAGCGCCCCAGCCGCCCGGCCTCAGCCCACAACAGCTCTCCCAAACCGGGCCGAGGCAGTAGCTACGCAGCTAGCAGCAGGTCAATCCGTTACAGTACGGGCTTTATATTTCGAGCAAGGCAAAGCCGCTTTGCTGCCGGCTGTGCAAGCCAGCCTCGACACGCTGGCCACCACGCTGCACAAGTACCCGGCCCTGCGCTTGGAGGTGCAAGGCCACACCGACAACCAAGGCGATGTTGAACTCAACCGCCAGTTGTCGCAGCAGCGCGCCGACGCCGTTTGCCACTATTTGGCCGCCCATGGCATAGCCGCCGAGCGCCTACAGCCCGTGGGTTATGGTGGCAGCCAGCCCGTAGCCGACAACCGTAATCCAGCGCTTCGCGCCCAGAACCGGCGCGTCGTGTTACGGCCATTGCCTTAATCACTGATAATTAAGCCCTAGCCTTACCTGCTGTTGAGCGACGGCCTTTGATACGCGTGGCCGAAGCAGGCTTGGGTGCGGCTCGCTGCACCGTCACGGGCATGGGGGCTTTAGCTTGCTTGGCTCGCTCCAGCAGCCAGGTGCGCAGGTACTCCAGGCCATCGGGCGAGAAGGCGGCCTGGCGCTCGCCAGCCACGATGGGCCAGTCGGCCGGGTCGGGCTGAAACCAGTGGTTGACGCCCGAGAGGCGGTGTGCTTCTACTTTAGCCGGGCCTTGGTGCAGGCCTTTTTGCAGCACGTTCATATTGCGGCTGGCGGCCACTTGCAAGTCGGCCGAACCATTGAGCAGCAGCACCGGGCACGCCACCTGGGGAAGGCGGGTAACGGGGTTAAAATCGAGGAAATAGCGCGACCAAGGTGAGGTCAATTCGATGGCGCGGGCGCGGGCCATGCTCTCGCTGAGGGCCGTATTGCTGCTGCGCAGGAGCGTGACGACTTTGGCGCGGGCGGCGGGGTTATTAGGCGTTTGGCGCACTGCGTCTACCAGTTGGTCGTACAGGGCCTGAGCAGCTTTTATCTGGGTGCCGTCGGTGCCGATGAGGCGCATAATCTCGCCTTGCTGGCGGCGCAGCACATCGCGCCCCGGCTGGCCGTAGCCGGCCAGCGAGGCTACGAAAGCGGGTGCGTTTTGCGGCTGGGCAGCGGCCAGCAACGCCACGTTGGCTCCTTCGCCGTGGCCAAGCAAGCCTACTTGCTGCGGAGCGATAAGCGGCGTTTTGCGCAGGAAAGCTAGGGCGGCCTGCGCGTCGGTGACGAGGTCGGCGGTGGTGGCGCGGTTGTAGTCGCCGCCCGAACGGCCCACGCCCCGGTCGTCGAAGCGCAGCACAGCGATGCCGTGGCGGGTGAGGTAATCGGCCAGGATACCGAACAGGTGATAGCCCTGCAAGTCAGAATCGCGGTCCTGCGGCCCTGAATCGGAGAGCAGCGCCACGGCGGCAAATGGCCCTTCACCGCTGGGGATGGTGAGCGTGCCGTTGAGGCGGAACTTGCCCGTAGGGTTCAAAAATGTGACTTCTGACTCGCGGTAGGGCGGCGTGAGACGCAGCTTTTTGGCGGCCAAGGCGGCGGCGGGCGCGGCGTTGCGCTCCAATACTAGCTCAGTTTTGAGACCGGGCTGCTGCCAGGTGCCGCTGAGCTTTTCGCCCCCGGCCAGCACCTTGCCTTCGAAGCTGCTGCCGGCCTGCTCGATGCGTAGGGTCAGGTTATCATCTTTCAGCTCAACCTCGACCGGCATGCGGCTGATGCGCTGCTGCGGCACGTCGAGGGCGGCGTAGTAAGTGCCGTTGCTGAGGGGCACGATTGTAATCTGGAGTGTGAGCGAGCCACCGGGTACTTTCAACGGGCCTTGCCATTGGCCGTTGAGGCGGGTGGGTTCTTCTTTTTGGCTTTTGGCGTGGCTGTCACTGGTGGCCCACAGAGTTATCCCCAGTAGGAGAAGTAATAATTTCTGCATAAAGTAGTACTCTTATAAGAAGGCTAATTCTGTGTTTTGCAATACTCTGCAAAATACTCATTAAGCCCGTCTTAGCGCACGTTAACAGATGAGTTTACGAATGAAAATTATGCCAAATACTACTTAACCAATATTTTATAAAAATCACAATCAAACAGAAAGCATTTTAGCGACTCCTGTTTATCACTTTGCAGCAGACCAGGAAAGTCATACTGTCTATCTGCTCATTCTAGCAGCCCGCTCCGCCAGCCAAGGCGGCCAGTTTTGCGTAAGCGGGGGCCATACTCCTTTCCTCTTCCTATGTCAACCTCTCCCACCTCCGCTCCGCAACCGCCCAAGCGCCCCACCGCCAAGGACATGCTGGAGCACGCCCAGAAGCTCCCTTACCCCGCCAAGCAGGCCGATATGAAATTTCAGCCCCAGAGCAGCCTGGCCGCCTACCGCGCCGCCGGCAAGCTCGAAGGCAAAGTGGCCCTCATCACCGGGGCCGACTCAGGCATTGGCCGCGCTGTGGCCATCGCCTTTGCTAAAGAGGGCGCCAAAATCGCCATTCTCTACAACGAAAATACCGAGGATGCCAACGAAACCCAGCGCCTGGTGCAGCTAGAGGGTCAGCCGTGCCAAGTGCTGCAAGTAGATGTACGCGACCGGGCGCAAGCTTTTACAGCCGTAAAAGACGTGCTGGCTGAGTACGGCCGACTGAATATTTTGGTGAATAATGCCGCCTTTCAGATGGCCCAAGAGAAGTTTGAGGACATTCCGGAGGAGCAAATTCGGCGCACGTTTGATACCAATATTATGGGCTATATCTGGATGGCGCAGGCCGTGATTCCGCACCTTCAGGATGGCGACTGCATCATCAACACGGGTAGCATCGTGGGCATTGTAGGCAACAAACTTATTATCGACTACACCTGCTCGAAGGCTGGTATTCACGCGCTTACCAAGTCGCTGGCGATGTATCTGGGTGAGAAGAATATCCGGGTGAATGCCGTGCTACCCGGCCCGGTCTGGACGCCCAATATCCCCGGCACTATGCCGATGGAGGAGGTCGAGAAATTTGGCCACGAGGTGGCCCTCAAGCGCCCCGGCCAGCCCGAGGAGCTGGCCCCGGCCTACGTGCTGCTGGCCTCGCAGGATGGCTCGTTTATGACCGGCTCGCTGGTGCACGTCACGGGCGGCAAGCTCAGCAGCGACGAGTAACCTAGGGCCGCGTTTGTCCGTTTGTAATAAAGGCGGGCCGCAGACTGCTTTTCAAGTAATTGAACAGCCTGCGGTCCGCCTTTTAGCACCCGTCTTGCCCCATGAACTTTCAGCAGTTGCTGCCTACCGACCACGTATCGGCCGCCACCCGCGCCGCGCTCACGCAGCGCTTGGCCGAGACTGAGCAGGCCCTCACTTATGAGCCGCAGTTTTTTGCCCCCGAAACCTACCAACTGCTGGTAGCCGTAGCGGCCCGGCTGTTTCCGCAGCCCGAGCGGCCGGTGCCTATTCCGGTGGCGATGGATGTAGACCAGCGCTTGGCCAAAGGCGGCTCGGATGGCTGGCGCTACGATGCCCTGCCCCCCGACCGCGAAGCCTACCGCATGGGTTTGGGTGGCATCGAGCAGATAGCGCACGCGCTATTTAAGGCTGATTTTGAGCAGCTAAGCGGCAATCAGCAAGATGAAGTCATTCAGGCCTTAGCTAGCGGCAACCCGCCCGGCGAGGTATGGCAAACTCTGGCCGCTAGCCGCTTTTTTGAAGAAATGCTGGCCGAATTGACTACCATCTACTACGCCCACCCTTGGGCGCAGGACGAGATAGACTATACCGGCTACGCCGACCTACCGGCCTGGACAAAAATCGGCCTCAACGAAAAAGAACCACGGGAGCAGTGAAATGGTGAGGTGGTGAACTAGTGAGCTTTTCTATAACAGCAGCACTAGTCTCCGCCCCTCTACTCACCAATTCACCACCTCATTATTTCACCACTATGCCCGACGAGGAAATTGCCGAAGAAGGGGTACTCACCCCACCCGAAACTGCTATTCAAGACCCGCTGCTGCGCGAAATCCTGGCCGAAAACCAAGCCCCAGTCGATACGCCCCAGGAGCAGCCACAGCCCATTGCCAGCCAAGAGGAAGCGGTTGATTGCGTAGTAATTGGCCTCGGAGCGGGCGGTGCGCCGCTGCTGGCCCGCCTGGCTCAGGCCGGGCTAAAAGTGGTAGCGCTGGAAGCCGGCCCCTGGCACAATCCCAAGCAGGATTTTGCCACCGATGAGAAAGCCCAGGATTTTCTGTTTTGGAATGACGAGCGCCTAGCGGCTGGCGGTAATCCGCTGGCTATGGGTCGCAACAACTCGGGCACCGGCGTGGGCGGCTCGACGCTGCACTACACCGCCTATACGCCCCGCCCCCTACCCGACGACCTGACGCTGAAAACCGACTTTGGGGTGAGCGAGGACTGGCCGCTGACTTACGACGAGCTGGCTCCCTATTTTGAAGAAGTAGAGCAGTTTCTCGGCGTATCGGGGCCGACGCCCTACCCCTGGGGACCAGACCGGCCCAAGGGTTACGCTCTGCCGCCCCTGCCCCTCAACAGCGCTGCACAATTGATGGTGCGCGGGGCTGAGAAGCTCGGCATCCGCACCGCGCCGGCGGCCAATGCGGCTTTATCGGCCCCGTATTTTCAGGAAGGTGTGGGCTGGCGGCAGGCTTGTACCAACCGGGGCTTTTGCCAGGCCGGCTGCTCCAACGGGGCCAAGTCGAGCATGGACGTGACATACATTCCGCTGGCGGTGCGCTACGGAGCTGATATTCGGCCCGATAGCTACGTCACGGAGATTGAGCGCGACGCGAAAGGCCTGGTTTCGGCAGTGATATATACCCAGCATGGCCAGACGCACCGTGTGGCCTGTAAGCATCTTTTCCTGTGCGCCGGGGCGGTGGAAACACCACGTTTGCTGCTGCTGAATGACTTAGCACTGACCAGCGGGCAAGTGGGCCGCAACCTGATGGCGCACACGGGCATTCAGGTGTGGGGTACTTTCCCCGACGAGGTGCGCCCGACCAAGGGCATTCCCGGTGGGCTGATTTCGCAGGATACGCACCGGCCCAAGGATGCTGATTTTGTGGGCGGCTACTTGCTGCAAAGCATTGGGGTGATGCCGATGACGTTTGCCGGGCAGGTGGCGCGGGGGCGCAAGCTGTGGGGCCAGGCCCTGCGCGATTACATGAAGCAATTCAACCACATCGCGGGCATCAATATTCTGGGCGACTGTCTGCCGCATGCCGATAACTACCTGGAGTTGAGCGATGAGCTTGATGGCCGCCAGGTGCGCAAGCCCCGCATTCACTTCACAGCCCAGGAAAACGAAAAGCGTATGACGGCCCACGCCGAAAAGACGATGCGCGATATTTGGGCGGCAGCCGGAGCTACGGATATCTGGTCGTTTGACCGCTACGCCCACGTCATCGGTACGGCGCGTATGGGGCTGAGCGGCGACGATGCCGTGGTAGACCGCGACGGCCGGGCCTTCGACGTGCCCAACCTGTACATCAGCGACAACTCCACCTTTCCGAGCGCTCTCAGCGTGAATCCGGCTTTGACGATTATGGCCCTTAGCCTGCGCACGGCCGATAAGTTTTTGGAGAATCTTAAATAAGCTGTTAGCTAATAGCTGCTAGCTATTGGTTTTTTTGGCTACGAAACACTCAACTATAACGAGCTAACAGCTAGCAGCTATTAGCTAACAGCTGAAAATGAAATCCTTTCTCACCGAGATAAAACAGAAGTTCGGCGACGGCGGCTACGAGGGTGACCAATACGGCGGGGCCAGTGGGCACAATGGCAACGGCTTGCCCACGGGCCTGCCCAACAACTTCATGTTTGCCACGGGCATCGAGTGCTCGTACCCCACCATCGACCACGGCAAAACCCGCCGCGACTTGCTGGCCGAGTGCGACCACTACAACCGCTACAAGGAAGACCTAGGCCTGGTAAAAGAAATGGGCTTGAAGGTGCTGCGTTACGGCCTACCGTACTATAAAATCCAGACTGCGCCGGGCAAATACGATTGGGAATTCGCTGACCTCGCGATGAACGAAATTCAGCGTCTGGGCATCACGCCGGTGCTCGACTTGATGCACTTCGGCGTGCCCGACTGGCTGGGCAATTTTCAAAATCCCGAGCTGGTGGTGCACTTCGCCGATTACTGCGAGCAGGTGGCCAAGCGCTACCCGTGGGTGCGCTACTACACGCCGGTGAATGAGATTTACGTCACGGCCAAGTCGAGCGCTAAGGATGGGCTCTGGAACGAGCAACTGAAGTCGGACAAAGACTTCGTGACCGCCCTCAAGCACACGGTAGCGGCCAGCATTATGGGTACGCAGCAGATAGCCAAGCACCGGCCCGACTGCGTGATTGTGCAGAGCGAGTCGGCCGAGTTTACTCACGAGCTGCGCGCCGAGCATACGCCCGAAGTGCAGATGCAAAACCAGTTGCGCTTTGCTTCGCTCGACCTGCTGTATGCCCACCACCCCAGCGGCGAAGTAGTCAACTACTTCTACGACAACGGAATGACTCGCAAGGAATACGACTGGTTTATGGCCGGCGAGCCCCCGGGCTACCAGATAATGGGCAATGACTACTACGGCCGCAACGAGAAAATCTTGTTACCCGACGGCAAGGTGCAAACCAGTGTCGATGTGCTGGGCTGGTACACCATGACCCACGACTACTACCAGCGCTACAAAAAGCCGGTAATGCACACTGAAACCAACGTTTTTGAATCGCAAGAAGCGCCCAACTGGCTTTGGAAGCAGTGGGTCAACATCCTGCGCATGCGCAAGGAAGGTGTGCCGGTGCTAGGATTCACGTGGTATTCGCTTATCGACCAGGTGGATTGGGACTCTGGCCTAGCCGAGAAGAACGGCAACGTGAATGCCTGCGGCCTCTACGACCTCGACCGCAAGCCCCGGCCCGTGGCCGACGCGTACAAGCAGCTGCTCCAGGAGTACGGCCAGATTACTATCGTGCCCCACGGCGAGTTGTTTGAGGTCACCGACCGGCCGGCTACGCTGAAGGTGGAAGTATAAGAGTAGCCGTTTTAGTTAGAAAAGCGCGCTTGGCAAAGAAATGGTTTTCTTCGCCAAGCGCGCTTTTTATTTGCTCGCTACTATTTTGCATCCATTGGCATAGGGTTTTATACTTTATGGCAATTGTGCTAATTTCTTAGCATTGGAACTACTTGTCAGCTGTTGGCACTTGCGTAACTTGCGGGCACAACCCTTCGAACCCACCCCTGCCGCTATTAGATAGTTATATGAAATTTACCGTTCCGCTGCTGCTACTGGCCCTATTGCTAGGGGTACTGCCAGCAGCTGCCCAACGTATACTGGTTACGGGCCAGGTTGTGGAGGCGCAGTCGGGCGAGCCGGTGCCTTTCGCGTCCATCTTCGTACCCAAAACGACCATTGGCATCACGGCCGACCTTGAAGGCAAATTCAAGCTGTCGCTGCCAACTTCGGTCGACTCGCTGGCCGCCTCGTCGATAGGCTTCCTCACGCAACGCAAGCACCTTAGCAATGAAGCCAACCAGACGGTGCTTTTTCGGCTGAAAAAGGGTGGTGGCGTGGCGCTGAAGGAAGTGGTCATCTCGTCGCGCCAGCCCGAGAATCCAGCCTGGCGCATCTTGCGCGGCGTGCAGAAGCACAAACCCGAAAACGAGCGCACCGCGCTGAACTCGGCCGACTACAACTCCTACAACCGCATTGAGGTGAGCCTGACCGACTTACCCAAAGCCTTATCCAACCGCAAGGTAATCAAAGATATGCGGGCGCTCGCCCAGCGCCACGGGGCCGCTGCCGCCTCCGACGCCGATGCTCCTTTACCCGTATTTGCCTCGGAGGTAGGCTCGAAGGTGTACGTGAAATACGGTCCGCCGCTGCGCCGCCGCGAAGACATCGAGCACAAGCAAATGCGCGGGGCTGGCCCCCGCGAAGGCTCGGTGCTGAGCCAGATGCTGGGCTCCAACTTTCAGAATTTCGACTTCTATCCCAACTGGCAAAATATTCTGGGTAAGGACTTTGTCTCGCCTATTGCGGCGGGCTGGCGCCTTACCTACGACTACGTGCTGGAAGACTCGGTGCTGGTGGGGAAAGATGAGTGCTACCGCATTAAGGTGACACCGAAGCGCTCGCACGATTTGGCCTTTGCGGGCACCATCTGGATTACGAAGGAGCAGTATGCACTGCGCCGCATTGATGTGATTGCCAGCGAGCAAGCCAACCTCAACTTCGTGAGCGACTTGCGCATCTTTCAGGAATTGACCTCGCCGACTGACGGCCCCGGCTTGGCCCAGCGCACGCGCTTGGCAGTGGCTGTGCGCCCCGCCGAAAAGCAGGCCGCCATGCGGGTGCGTTTTACTACCGTCAATTCTGGCTTTCAGCGCAATGCCAGCCACGAGGGCGGCTTCTACGACCAGCCCATTGTGTCGACGGTGATGGAGCCGGGCAACGATAATGCTACCAGCAAGCTCATTAGTGGCATGCTGCCAGCGGGGGCTACGGAAGGCTACTTCGACAAAAACCGCCCCGATACATTGAGTTTGAGCGAGCAGCAGACATTTGCGGTGCTCGACTCGGCCCGCGAACTGCCTTCGGTGCGTAGCACCCTCGACTGGATAGACCTGTTTATCAACGGTTATCGGCGGGTCGGCAACCGGGGCCTGATTGAGTTGGGGCCGATTATCAACACGTTTGCCAATAACAACTACGAAGGTCCACGCCTCCGCTTTGGCTTTCGTACCACGCCAATGTTCAGCCGCAACTGGGTGCTGCAACCCTATGTGGCCTACGGCTTTACGGATGGGCAGCTCAAGTATGGCCTGCGCACTACCTACATTGCCGAGCGGCGGCACTGGACGGTCGTGAACGGGGAGTTCCGGCACGACATAGAACAATATGCACTGCTCGACAACGACTTCTTGCCCGACAATAACCTGTTTAACGCAGCTGCGCGGTGGGGGCGTTTCAAAGAAGGACTGCCTATTCTGCGCGACTTGTCGCTGATTAGCATTCAGCGCGACCTGTTCCACAACTTCACGGAAACCGTTACGCTGCGCTACCAGAATAGCGTGCCCAAGTTTACGGTGCGGCCGCAGCCCCGCCCCGGCGACCCCAACCCAGCTGAAACCACCCCTGATAAGCTGCACCAAACCGAGGTAGTGCTGGAAACCCGCTACGCACCCGACGAGAACCTGGTACAGGCCGAAAACCGCCGCCGGGCCATTGGCCTCAAGCGGTGGCCGGTGTTCGGGTTCCGCTACACATTCGGCACCATCGACTGGTTTCGGGGCAATAACACCTACCACAAGTTCAACCTGTCGGTAGCGCATAGCGTGTCGGCGGGCCACCTGGGGCGGCTCAACTACCGGCTTGAGGGCAACTACATTCCGTCGGAAGTGTCGTATCTGCTGCTCAAGTCGCCGCTCGGCAACCAGACTCCATTCTACAACGCCAACTCATTTAACCTGCTCAATTACTTCGAGTACGTTACCGACCGCTCAGTTTCGTTGCGCCTCGACCACCACTTCGAAGGCATTATTCTGAACGCCATTCCGGGCATCCGGCGCTTCAACTGGCGCTTGGTGGCCACGGCCAACTTCCTCTACGGCGGCCTCACGGATAGCAACAAGCTGTCGGCCGTCGACGGCAACGGCCGGCAGTTCCTGTTGCCTTCGCTGGGCAAAGCGCCTTACATCGAGGCTGGCTACGGCGTCGAGAATATCTTTAAATTTCTGCGCGTCGATTTCATCCACCGCGTCACCTATCGCGACCAGCCCGTGACCCGCAACGGCACTGGCACCAGCGTCAAGCCCTCCGATTTTGGGGTGAAAGTAGGCGCGCAGTTCCGGCTGTAGAAACTACTTTGCCAGCCAACAAAAAAGCTCCCGTGCGTAGGCACGGGAGCTTTTTTGTTGGCTGGCAAAGCGTAAGCTTTGCGAATGTAACTATGTAGCCACGAGCAGACTGAAACTTACTTTCTTTAACCGACACGGCCCGACGACAAAACGCCGCCCACGTACTGCTAAACGCATATTATAACCAAAGGTATACGGGATAAGTCGGGATAGCTACAGTTTAAATCGGGTAATGTGTACCCTTGTGCGTGCCCTTGTAGGGGTACACACCGTACCTTTGAAGTAGCACCACCCGCTACTTCATGGCCACCGTATCCTTCCACCTAAAAGAGCCGACAGTAGACCGCCCTACGGCTATCTATGCCCTGCTAACCATCGACCGGCGCAACCGGGTGAAGGTCTACACTGGGCAAAGCATCCACCCTAGTAAGTGGCTCAAGGCTGACCAGCGCGCCCAGGTACGGGGCCGGGGCAATGAGTTAAACGGGCACCTGAACGACGCGCTGGCCGGAATAAAAGAGCGGCTGCTACTGGCCTACGCCGAGCACCTGGCCGCTGGCACTATTCCTACGGCGGCGGCCCTACGCGCGGCGGCGGCTCCCGAGCGGCCCGACGAACCCGAGCCCGTTGCACCGGCTGGTGGGCTGTTCTGGCAACGCTACGAGGAATGGGTGAACTATACCCGCGACGCGGGCAGTGTTCGCACCGCCCAGGCCCACGCGACCGCGGGGCGGCACTTGCGCGAGTTCGGCGAGGCGCAGGGCTACGCCATTGACTTTGAGACGCTCACGCCCACCGTCGGCGACCGCTGGACAGCTTACCTACTCAATACGGTAAAGCTTACCGACAACACTATTAACAAGCACTTGGCCCGCCTCAAGTCATTTATGAAGTGGGCGCGCAAGCGAGGCTATACCAATAGCCTCGCTCTCGACCGCGTAACCTGGACCCGGCGACACCCGGACATTATTGCGCTGAGCACCGCCGAGCTGGCCGCGCTGGAAAACTTGCCGCTGGCTCCTGGTGCCCGACTTGAGAAGGCCCGCGCCTGGTTCCTACTAGCCTGTTACACGGGGTTGCGCTACTCCGACCTCGTAAGCATCCAGCCCCAGCACTTACGGCCCGCTACCGATAAGCTGCCAGCTCACTTGCGCATAACCACCAAGAAAACGCGGGCCGTGGTAAATATCCCCCTAAGTGCGGCGGCCCTTGCCATTGCCGAGCGCCTGCTGGCGGGAGGGCTAGCCGCCCCAAGAGGCCAGCCGATAGCCAACCCCGTACTAAACCGCTACCTAAAAGAGCTGGGCCAGCTGGCCAGCATAGATAGTCCGGTTGAAGTTATCCGCTACCGAGGCGGGGTGGCTGACGCTATAACGTGCCCCAAGTACGAGAAGCTTACGGTTCACACGGCCCGCCGCACATTCGTAACCCTCAACTTAGGCAAGGGCATGAGCGCTGAGTTTGTGATGAAGCTAACGGGGCACACTTCTTACGCGTCGTTTCAGCGCTACGTGAACCTTACGCCCCAGCGAGTAGCCGAAGAGTTCGCCAAGTTCCACGAAATGCCAGAAAAAGCTAATGAATAACGCTTACTATGAAGACCTCAGGCGCGAGGGCTCAGCCCCAGGGGCTTTTACCGAAGAGATGCAGGCGGAACTTCTAGCATTGGAAGAGAGCCTAAAGGCGGGCACGTATGGCGCGGATTTCCCCTGGGCAAGACGGGATGTCTTAATGGGCGCAAAACTCGCTGCTGCGCTGCCCGCTGATTATAGGGATTTAGCCAGAAGCCGCTTCCTAGCGCTCCAAAAGGCAGCAGAAGCTATCTATCTGGCAGCAGCGAGAAATTCATCTATCCCAATTACTCCAGCGAATGTAGAGGCTGTATCCTTCGAAGCCGAGCAACTGAGGGAGAAAATAAAGCAAATCCCTGTTGCCTTAGAGCAGCTTCGCATACAGGACGAAAGAGAAGCGGAGCTATTTGGCTGCCCTGTGCCATCACTTCCGGCCCCATTGATTCAGCCTGCTAGCTTAGGATTGACTTGGAAAGGCCCCCGCACTGAGTTTATAGAGTTGATGTACGCATTATTTGAGGCGGATGCACTTACTATTGATGTCAAGGGGGGGAGAAAAGAAGCAATAGAAAGGCTGGGTAATATGCTGGGGGTAAGGGGAACAACAGACCCACACACCGTAATACAGGATATAAAAAACAAGCGCAATGGCGACCGGCAGACACCCCTACTAGACCGATTAAAAACGAAATTACTAGACTACCTAAGTAGATAAATGTGTACTTAGGTAGTGCATAGCTAAGCTATTTCGGGTAGGCGCGAAACCCAGTTTTGTAGCAGAAACGGCCGGTACACTACCCCGGCAGTTCTGTTCAAAATGCAGGCTGTTATTTTAACGGGCGACACCTACACCCAACTACTCGAAGATGTTCGGGCCGTTATCAGGCACGAACTAACCCAAACCGGGGCCGGGCTGCAAACTGCACCCTCTGACACAGCGAGACCACCGCGGACTGCTAAGCAAATCGCCGAGAAGTACAACGTGTGCGTAGCTACTGTGTGGGAGTGGCGCCGACAAGGCAAGTTTGATGGCCACGTTATCGGCGGGCGTACTTACTTCTTCGAGGACGAGGTACTTGCGGCACTCCAGAGCAAGGGGCGTACAAAAAAAGTTGGTCGTTAGCATGAGAGCCAACGACCAAAACACTTCTTTCTTGCTTGAACGGCGGAACGAAGATAACGAAGATACAGCCAGTAACGCAACTAACCGCGTTGAGCTAAGCCAGTTGCGCACATTTTTGCGGAATTTGCCTAGCTTGAGCCTTTCCGGCAAGGGGAAGGAGAATGTTTGCCAGCGCTTCAAAGTGAGCGCCGAAGAACTGGCCGATACGCTGGCGGCGCTACAGCGCCCGAACGCCCCCACCAATGAGCTACTGAGTATTATCGGCGCTGCCGTAACGCGCACCAGCAAGAAGGGAGGGCCGGGCAAATGGTAGATTCAACCACTAGCTACAAAAAGCAGTTGCTCGATGATGCTGAGCTGCTAGCCAACAACGCCACTGCCAAAGTTGAGCACGCCACCCGTATTCGCACAGCCAACCAGCGCCTTACGGATGCCCTCAACGCCCCACCGCTATACCCGCTTTTTGGCCCTTTATGGGAGTCGCCAGGTATCGCCATTCTGGCTGGCGATACAGGAATAGGCAAGAGCGTTCTGGCCGTTTGGATTGCCCACCTTATTACGTCGGACACGTCAGAGCTGCTGGGCCTGCGGTGCACCGTGCAGGAGAAGGTATTGTACTATGACTTTGAGCTGACCGACCGGCAATTTGAAAAGCGGTTTTACAATTTCCCCTTTTCTGACCTACTGCTGACCGGCGACACGAACCCGTCTGCCTTGGATGTGGAAGAGTTTACGTTCGACCAAATAAATGGCGACGTTGACCGAACAGAGGCAAAGGTTATCGTACTGGACAACATCACGGCGCTAACCATGAAAAGCACCGCAGACGCCGACGTAAGCATGGGCATCATGCGAGGCTTAAAGCGGTTGCAAATAGAGCGCGGGGTTTGCTGCTTAGTACTGGCTCACACGCCCAAGCTACTGCCCGGCTCGCCCCTAACCCTAAATCATCTAGCCGGTAGCAAGCACCTGTCAAACTTTGCGGATAGCGTGTTTTTCCTTGGGCGGTCAATACAAGGTCCACACACTCGCTACATCAAGCAGGTAAAGAACCGCACCAGCGAATTACTGCCTGACGTGCTGGTTTGCGAAATAAACGACGAGGCCGGATACCTGGGCTTCAAGCTGATTGGCACCGAGGAAGAGGTGCTGCACCTGGCAGCGCCCGCCGAGGACGCGCCCACTACGCCCCGCAAGGCACCACTGCTTGAGGTGCAGCAAGAGCTAACGACAGCGCTAGCCCAGCCCCGTCCGGCCGGTCAACTCGAAGCGCAACTATCGGAGCGATTCGCCACCGACGCCCGCACAATTCGCAAGCGGCTCAAAGAATTGGCTGATGGCAACGGCTACCTACTCAACCAGGACGGGCAAGTATGCACCTTGCAAAAGGAGCAGCAGGGACGCGAAATCTGGTATTCTCTTCTGCCCATTCCGCCCGCTGCCTAACGTTGGAAATTTCCAGCTTCCAGTTTCCAACGTTTGGCCTATTCTCCACTTTCCGCGCCGGACGTTGGAAACTGGAAAGCTGGAAAAGCTGCCAGCAACCCTATTTCCACCTTTCCAACGTCTGCCTTTCTCTGCGACGTTGGAAATGGGAAACACCAGCACCGGGCCTATTTCCACCTTTCCAACTTCCAACGTTTGGCCGCCTTTTCTTTATGCCTACGCTGACCGCTCATCGCTTCACGCTGCAACCATACGCTGGTCCCAAGTCGCGCACCACCTGCCCGGGCTGCGGTAAGCCGCGCTGCTTTACTCGCTACCTTGATACCGACACGGGCGAACTACTCCCCGAAGAGTTCGGGAAGTGCGACCGCGAGACAAATTGCGGGTACGCCCTCAGCCCCTATACTCGACCAGCCAGCGGCGGCCCCAGCTACGCCACGGCGGTAGAGCACGGCGACCGCCCGAATTACCAACCGCCCCTCGTTAGCCGACAACGGCCAGCAGCCTCAGCCCCGCCCGTTGTCATTATCCCCACCGACGTATTCACGGCTTCGCTGGCCTGCTACCAACACAACGCCTTAGCTCGCCTGCTACAGCAGCACCTTGGCGCGGGCGTAGCGAATGAGGTAATAGTTCGCTTCCAACTCGGCACCTCTACCCACTGGCCAGGAGCCTGTGTCTTTTGGCTGATTGATGAGCAGCAGCGGGTACGAGGCGGGCAGGTAGTGCTCTACGATTCAACCGGCCGCACGGTAAAAGAGCCGCGCCGCCATACCACCTGGGCGCACACCGCCCTTGCCGCCGCCTGTCAGCGCCGTAGCCAAGCCCCACCCGCCTGGTTAGCCGACTACGAAACTCACGGCCAGAAAAGCCCCTGCTTGTTCGGCTTGCCCCAGCTACTCACCGCGCCGGCAACCCAACCAGTCGCGCTGGTGGAGAGCGCCAAGACTGCCATGCTGGCGACACCCTACTTTCCCCGCTTCGTGTGGATGGCCACGATGGGCTTGAGCTACCTAACCCCTGAGCGCCTAGCCCCACTGCGGGGCCGCCGGTTAGTGCTGTTCCCCGACGCGGGCGCGCTCGACAAATGGCAGGCCCGCGCTAGTGATTTGCGCCGATTGGGCTTTGAGGTCCAGGTATCCGAAGAACTAGAGCGGCTGGCCACCGAAGAAGAACGGGCCGCCGGCCTTGACTTGGCCGACGTGCTACTGCGAGAGTGGCCAGGTTTCCCGCCAAATTGGGGTGAGCACACAACTAAAAACCCTTCAACTACAACGCATTAAAGACCATGAACCCGTTTGGTAGCTACTCCAGCCCTGATTCCCCCGACGTTGACCTAAACGACCTCCTACGCGAGTGCGCCGATGCGTTAGATGCGTTACTCGTGCCCTTCCGCGCCACTCGGAGCCGTGGGCACGAGGCCCTGCTCTCCCTGCTAGAAGACCCGGAGACCAGCCCAGAAGTAGGCGGTCGGATTGCCGGCCTCTCGGCGTTTTTAACGCTGCTGCACCCGCTCTACCTAGACTGCCACGCCACCGCCGAACGCTGGCGGCACCAGTACGAAAGTGCCAGCCCGGCTGACCAGCCCGCCCTACTGGCTATCCACAACCCCCGCACGGCCGCCAGATTACTCGATGCCTTGCAGCTACTCAACAACGAAATTAATAGCGACCTCCTGCTTTTCAAAAAGTGGATGCCTGACGCCTTTGCAGAAGACCCAGCCCACAGCCGCCTCTAATTTCTCTCGCTCCACAATTCGGTGTAGCGACTACCAATCAACCACTTACTACCACTTACCATGTCAAAACTACAAGGCCTAAAAGCACTCGCTGCGCACTTCGATTTTCAAGCCCAGCAGACCGCACACCTGCTGCTTTACAAAAACCTACCCACCGAGAAGCTACTGCACTACCAACTTGGTATGGCACTGGCGATGCTGGTAGCGAAGGAATGCCACGATATCGGCTGGGCGCTGGGCTTGATGCGTACCGAGTGCCTGCACGGCATTGCGGGCACCACGCCCGAAGAGTACGACCCCTTTTTTGCTGGGGATGGCAACCCACCATATGACGAGCCCCACCCCTACGACGCCTACCTTGAAATGAGTGCCTACGTGTGGCCGGATGATACGCCCCACGGCCTAGGGCTGGGTTTAAGCCAGTCGCTACTAGATGCGGTCGGCTCGCTGCTTGTGTCGAAATCCACCCTAAAAAGCTATGCGCAGGGGCAAGACCTGGAGCTAATGACCCGCGAGGGTGACGAGGGCGACTGGCGACCAATGACGGGCGAGGAAGTCGCCAAGTATTCCCGCCGCGAAGCAAATCGAGTAATTGAGGACTGCCTCTTTACCGTGGGCTTTAACGACGACATGGCCCGCCTGCGCAAGCTGATAGCTGAGCGGGGCAGCTTTGCTGAAATACTCGAGCTCATTGGCCCTGAGCCTATTCCTGAACTGCCCTTTTAACGATTGACAAAATTGTCAAACGAGCTGAGAGGGCAGAAGCGGACTCTCGCTTAACAGATTTGTTAAACGAAGCATAATCAGGGTTTTCCGCAATTCTGCGGAAAACCCTAAATCTGACGCTAGGGCCGCCTCACTTTAGAGGCGGCCACTATCTGTTAGGCGGCCAAGTCGGCAAGTCATAAAACTAGCAAAATCTAGGTTTATCAAACGCGAGCGAGTGACTTGCACAAGTGTACTAAGCCTTTCAACTTCCTTTACCCCTAACTGCCGTTGTCAACTTCCGGCAACGGTAAGCCCCAAAATACCCCCTCAACGCGCACGCGCACGCGAGGGCGCGAACCTTACCCCCTCCTTAACCATGAAAGATGCCGCCGAAATCATCCAATTAGTCGCCGTTCTCGCAGTTGTTGAGCAGCAATCCGCCGGCCGGGCGGGTATTTCCGTGGGTAGCCTGCGCGTTTTGACCCGCGTATCTGCCCTTTGCCAAAGCGGGGCGCACGTTCGGGCCTACGATGTAGTGGCCGCCAAAGCAGCCGCCCCAGGAGAGACACGGGTCAACCTAAAGCTACTCTTAGCAAGTGGGCACTTGGAGCGCAAGGGCGGCCCCGTCAACGGGCGGCTGGTGGTGCCCGAGGCCGGCCGCAGGGTGCTGGCTGAGCTAGTTCGCGGCATAGAGCGGGCGCGCCGGCAGCTGGTCAGCTTCGAAGCTTGCCCGCCTTTCCGCCGTGTCACCCCAAAAGCCAAATCGGCCAAGGTAGCTGGGGAGCCGGAGCCAGATGCGGCCCTTGATTCATAAAATCCGGAATCTCGGAGTTTACCAAACTTCCTGGTTATCAACCCACCACATAAAACCGGAAATTCCCGGTTTTATGAAACTAGACTTTCCTAGTTTTATGGAATTGGTTGCTCAAATTTGAGCGAGTGACCTGTACGGGGAGACTAACCGCCTAGTTAGCCCCCACACTCTCGCTTGGTCCCAAACCGTTCTGGCCAACCGGGACGGGTCGAGTTGCATCCCCGCCCCCTGTTTCACCTTGTTAATAAACTGTGCCGCTCCTTCCTTGCGCCGCTATCAATCAAGTCAGCCCCTCGCTAGTATAGGGGTAAGGGTACGGGCCGGTGCGACGACGGTATAAGTCTGGGTAATCGCCAGCCTTGTAAGGCGACCGGCGAAGCCCCCTGTTTATTTGCAGGTGAGTATCTCCTAAGCCATAATCCTCGCCTGGGCCTGCTGGTGCCTTTTTGTTCAGTGAGTTGTAGGCCGTCACGGTAGCGGCATCACTTACTGCACCATACGCATTGTTTAAAGCAGCACCTTTTAAGGTAGCGTTAGCCTGCGCGGCCTGGGCCGTGTCAGCGCGGGAGTGGTTTGCCATTGCCGAGAGCACGGCATTAAGCTGCTGGGTGGCCCGGTCGCCGTACGCCTGCTGCTGTAAGCTTAGTTGCTGCTCGCCTTGCTGGCGGGTGGTGTTAGCAGCTCCGCTGGCAGCAATGAAGTCACTGGCACTACCCGCGCCGAGCGTGGCGTTTTGGATGGCTGCGTTTTGGGCTTGGGCTAGTCGCTGCTGGTATTGGGCCAGGCCGGGGAGTGCGGCGGATTGGGCCTGTCGGGCGTTGGCCAGAATCTCGCGCTCCTCAGGCGTGGTCGTGTCTACCCGGCCGACGTGCTTGGTGGCTTGAATGAGGCCCGTTACGCCTTTGGCGATGGCGGGGGCATAAGTGGCGAGGGCTAAGAGGGGCAGAGGCATAAAGCAGGGGTTATGTCTACAAGATACTAATAATTAGCCATATATCTACCACCTATTAAGAGTTTTATGTTAGCCCTGCATTGTTAAAGCTTACAACCGCCTACGGGTTACATTAGGCAGGATTATATAGTGACGATACTATACACAATCAGATTGGCGGTGCTACATTCGCCGCTCACTTTACCCTTTCTAGCTATGAAACGACTACTTCCCCTTCTGTTGCTGTGGCTTACAGCCTGCGCTACCTATACACCCTTTAATTATACGCAGACTGCTCCTACCCCCTACCAAGTCGCTCTGCCAGTAGCATGCTACCCTAGCTTAACCTCTAGGCCTACTTACCGTCTGTCGGCGCATGACCAAGTTACTGTAGTTGGAATTTACGGCTCTCATTATGTGGTCTATGTAAATAAGCAACACTTACTGGTTTCTAGCAATGCGTTGGTACAGTCTGGGCCTGTTTCGGCTGAATCAACAGTTGAGCCAGTAGCGGAATCTTACAACTCGCCGGCTAGCAGCCCTTCCGGGCATGACACCTACACAGGCCCACGCGGCGGGCAGTACTACTACAATGGCAACGGCAACAAGCAATACATCACGCCGCAATCCACCATCGACAACAATACCATCTACACCGGGCCGCGCGGCGGGCAGTATTATATCAATGGAAGTGGGCGCAAAACATATATAAAGCGCTAGCTAAGCCATGAGGACCCTACTATCTTTCGTCGCACTCTTAGTATTGGGTGCCTGCGACTCTGCCAAGCCTGAGCAGGCATCAATTACTGCTGAATCGTCCAATTCAAAACCTCTTACGGCGACTTACCCCGGCTCAGCTTCAACTAGCGATGAGTCCAGCATAGCTACAGACATACCAGATGTACAGCCTAGTGGTGGTAATACAGGCAGTGGTTCGGTTGAATATTACAACCCTGGCACCGGCACCACGGCAAGCTACGACTTAGAAGTAGAGTATGATAGTGATGGAGACGTAGAGCAAATAAACTTCCCCAGTGGTGGCTATATCGGTTCCCATCATATCACTGACCAGACACACAATGGCGACGGCACCATCACAGTTACTACTGATAGGGGTCAAGAATTCACGGTAGATGAGGACGAAGGAAGCGATGCAGAGTCTAGTGAAGATGAAGAGTAGACAAGCAGCCATTCAGCAATGGGTGGCTTTTCTAATGCTTCCTCCTCGCCACACACGACCTCATGACCCTAAATAATGGCAGTCGCTCCTTTCAGTAGATGGCAATAATGTAGTTGCGAGTGGATTACGGATAGCGCAAGTGATAGCTGGCCTGCACGCGCCTTATATCGTCGTAGTATTTGCGCAGGTCGGCGCTGTCGGTGTAACAAACAGGACGGGCAATAACACGATGGATGAGAGCCAGGTACACCCGCTTGTTGGCTTCGTCGGCCACGTTGGCGTTGTAGCGGGTGCGGACGGTATCCAGTGAATCGAGTAACGCCTGGCAGGGCTCGAGCTGCACCTTGGCCAGGTCGCCGTAGTACTCGCGTAAGTCAGTGCTATCGGTGTAGCAGCCCTGGGCAATGACGCGGTGAATGAGCACGCGATAGGCTTGCTTGTTGGCCGCATTGGTCAGGTCGAACTCGTGCGTACGGCGGGCCTCGTGCAGTGAGTCGAGCAAGACCGCACAATGCAGGCTATGCGCGTAGGGGCTGTTGTCGTTGCTGATGATAATGAAGTCCTGCGGGTAGGCGGGCAAGTAACGGGCAGTGAACCGCTCGCCCACGCTGGGGTAGGTAACGGCATTGGCAGGCGGGTACACGTTGAAGTCATCATCCTCGAAGGAGGTGGCAACGGTTTGGCCGGCTTTTGTGCGCAGCAACACGCGGTGGCCGCGTACATTGTGGTGATTGCGCTGCACGCTGGTGGCGTAGGTGCTCACGACTTCACCCTGCCCCGTTTCGCCTGCCCGGTACACCAAGGGTACGGCGAGCGCTGACCCGAAGAAGATGGTGAGGAAGGTGAGTACTGCCAGCCCGATGACCAGACCCACCAGCGCTCGCCGCACCTTGGGTGGCAGCTGTTGTGTGCCGAACAATACGGCTGGAATGAGCACTGCTGCCACGGGCATACAGTATAGCGCATGGGTACTGTACCAGTAAATTACGTGCGCTAAAAGCTGCATAGGTAGCAGGGACTGTACCGGGTGGTGTACGGGTTGCTACGGCGTAGGTTAACTGTTGTAAAGTAGGCTATTTTACACTCAGACGGCGGGGCTAGGGTTTTACTGCAATGGAGTTGAAGAAGCGGCGGCGCTGCTCGGCTCCCGCTAGACCAAGGCTGTCGGCTTTGTCTGTAGAGAGGAAGTTTAGGGTGTAGGTAATGGAATCTAGCACTAAGCTGCGCGTATAGCTTATCACGCGCTTACCCGTTCCCTGATGCACGCCACGATACTTAAACTCCATGCCTGCGCCGCCAGCCGTTGGGAAGGGCGTGCTGCTAAGTAGCTCACCATGCCGGTTATGTACGAGCGAATAGGCGATGCCTTTGTAAAAGAATCGGCGGCCGGTAGTGTCGGAGCGGGTAATGTTTGTACCGACAGCAGCCCGTATCACCTGGTAAAACCCCTCCGGCGCTTGCAATACCCAAGCTCGCGTGCCCAGCATGTTTCGCCCTGGTGCCATCTTCGCCATATCTAGCTCCGTCGGCTGGCTAGGCAACTGCACCGTCACAAGCCTATCCACGGCGAAAGGCTGCCACGCATCAGCTGTGAAGGCAAGTAGCGGGAGAGCGAGTAGGTAAATGAGTTTCATGCCCGCGAAGGTATGAGCAGGTAGGTAAATGAAAACGCCCAACTTTGGGGGCTGGGCGTGCTGGGTTTAGAGAGGAAAATAGCTAGGACGCGGGTGGAGTGGCCGTGGGCTGGGCCTCATCGAGCTTGTAGAATAGGGCGCTGATGAAGCTTAGCCATTCTAGGGCGCGAGGCACGGGTATCTCTGTCAGGTTGTGGGCGTAGTGGTTGCAGATGGCAATTACTGTTCACCAAGCTTGTAATCGGTGATGAACATATTGTAGAAAGTGCAATCATCAAGCTCGTTAAGTTTACTTAAAAGACTAGCAAGCCTCTCCTTTACCTCCTCACTGATTCGAGCTTTCTTTATCAAGTCCAGCATTTGTTTCGCAGTAGACTCTCTAAACCCTGAGTCTATTGTCGATTGAAATGCGGCAGTCCTAACTCTATCGCCCAATACGTAAACAAGTTCATTATTCCAATCCTCTTGCGTTTTCAAAGTAAACTCGCCACTATAGCTGGTAAATGCTATAGAAATGCCACTAGTCCAATCGCCCCAATCTGGAGACTCATCTAGATAACCACTATAAAATTCCACCTCAGCTACTTCGTCAACCACTACAGTAGGCGTATTCAAATGGCGGTCTTTAACCGAGCCTATGTTTTGCGAGATGTTATTTCCTGAAATATTTAAAATGAAAATATATTTATCTGTGTCAAAATACTGCGTAGAAACAAACTTTAATCGTATAGCATTTTCATTCGTTCCTGCTACTTCAACCAGTATAGGTAATTCGTTTAACACCTTCATAAGTTGAATAATCTATGCGTGGGGGTGCGAGGCTACTCTACGCCGAGGCGACGGGCTTCATTCAAAGGCTAGCGAGCGAAGCAGGGTGACCTATTACTACTTCTGCTTTTGCTTCTTTCGGGCGGCCAGCGCAGCCACCACCGCAGCTATTGCCCCGGCGAAAGCGGCTGGGGAGCCGGAAGAGCGGTCGGATTTGGGAGCCTTTTGGGCCAGGGCTGGCATACTTGCTAGCAATAGGCCGCTGAGTAATAGGTGTTTCATCGCGGCTAATATAGTGGTTGTGGGTTTTTATAAAAAAAACACACTCCCCCGCCCCGCGCTCGGCGGGTAAGTTGCGGGTGTCGAGGTTATCTCCTCTTCGCAAAGAAATGGGTCAAGCCAACACCTATAATAGCCAATCCCAACCAAATACCCCCGCGCTCATGTAGCGAGCTGGCAACTACTACCAGCCCCAGCATAAGTAGTATAGAGGCTACCATGTAGTGCAATTTCTTCATTCCCTGCTGCCAGTTTTACTATGATGTCAGCTACTCTACACCTAGGCGGCGGGCTTGCAATTGGGTAGGGGCAGGTGGAGGCACACGAAAGTAGCTAAGGCGTATGCCGCTTACTCCCACGTACCAGCTTGTAGCACCCGTGTACTCCTGCCAACAGCACGAAAAGAGAGACGATGGCAACTGGCCAGTCCTCTACTTGGACGTTGTAAATGAAGTCGCTTTTTACTGCTGGAAATGCCATAGATAGTGGGTTATTCTACGCCTAGACGGCGGGCTTCATCGAGCAGTAGCAGCCGTACTAGGGTGGCCGAGGCTACTGATTGCCCCACCAGAGAAATAGTGCTAACAGTGCTATCAGTGCAATAAGCCAAGGTGGGGCAATCTTTACCTTATAGCGTACTCGGCGGCGAAAGTCGGACATAGGGCGGTGCGGGCTATTCTACGCCTAGGCGGCGGGCTTGGCGTGGGGTTGGAGGGGCAGGGTTACGCTTATAACTGCACCAGTTTCTTAATGGCGAGCACATAACCTGTATGGAATCCCTCATGGTAAAGTAAAAAATCAAGCGCATCAGCAAGCGTGTCAACCGCGACCCCGTACCGCTGTTGAATGAAAGCGGAGCTGCTATACGAAGTAAATTTCTCAGCGGCAATATCTCGGCTTAGCTGGTCAAGCGCGGTCAGGGAAGAAGTTTTGATAGCGTCGATGCTGGCCTCGTCTAAGTACTCGGTGGGCGTAGTGCCAGGCAGGTAAGGGGTATACAACTCATCGGTCACCGCAATAGGCAGACTAGCTCGTCCATAACACAAGCTTTGCACCGCTGCGCCTAAATGGGCAATATTCCAGATGATGTTATTGCGGTAGCCAACGGGTACCTCGTTCAATTGTGCTGGCGTGAGCGCGCTGATTTGGGCGAGTAAGAAGCGGCGTAGCTGCTGAAGCTTGTAGACTTTATCGAGCATTGCATCAAGGGACAGTATGACTACTTATCCAGGCCTAAGTAGTTAATGATATACTCCGAGCGGCCGAGTTTGGTAGGGGCAAGCTGGCTTAGGGCTTTACGGTGATGGAATTAAAGAAGCGGCGGCGCTGGGTGGTGGCAAGGCTGGTATCAGTTTCGGCGTATGGGACAGCGGTAAACGCAAAACTCTGGTGGCCGACCAGCAATAAGCGGACACCCGTCAGCACATGCTTTCCAACTTTGGGCACCATTGCATCTATTAGAACTTCTACCCCATTGCCAGCCGAGGTACTGAAAGAGGTGCGCCTGCGCAAATTGCCTTGATAGGTCAGTAGCATCTGGCGGATGCGGTCATTGTAGAGCGAATCCCTTAGTAGCAACCCCAAGGGAGCCGAATCAACTGGATTGATAACGATGGAGTATACGCCGTAGTCGTCAGAGCTGGTAAACGCTTGCACTTGGTGCAGGGTGGCAAGGCCAACGTTCGGTAAGCCCATCTGTTTCTGCAAGTCGACCTTTTCTGGCGCAGTAGGCAGCTGTACGTTAAGGTGCTCGTTTATGGGATACGACTTCCATTCCGAGCTTGAACAGGCGGCCAGCAGAAGCAAGAGCAAAAGGTAGGCGTATTTCATTGGCGTGAAAGCGATTCAGCCCACTCCGCCCCTAGGCGGGGGCTAGGGCTTTACCGTAATGGAGTTGAAGAAGCGGCGGCGCTGCTCGGCTCCCGCGAGGCCCAGGCTGTCCCTGATATCATTAGGGAGATACTGTAAAAAGTAGTTAGCTGAGTCTACTACAATATTCCGCATGAAAGATGTAGTAGGCTTGGGTTCGTCAAAATGGCGATTGGTATAGCGATAACTTACTTCCTGACCAATCCCAGCCACCGTAGAGAAATAGGCACGATTCACTAGTCGTCCTTTGCTTAGGCGTAACGCCTGAGTACTGATACTGTCATAGATAGCTCGCCGCCTATTTGTGTCCTGTTGCCCAACAGGGTGAGTTAGCTTTGTCCGAAGCAAAATAAACAGGCCCTCTGGGGTGCGGGCCGTCCATCCGCGAGCCGTAAGAGGTAGGCCGACTAGTTCGCGGTTATCAATGCGTGTAGGAATCGCGGGAAACTGGACAGTTACTCTACCAACCGTAAATGGTCGCCAAGCATCGGCAGTGCAGGCAATCAATAGTAAAGCAAGCAGGTAACGAGTGGACTTCATGCCTGCTAAAGTACCAAAGCTGGGCTATTCTACGCCCAGGCGACGTGCTAAGGCTTTACCGTGATAGAGTTAAAGAAGCGGCGGCGCTGCCCCGCCTCGGCAGCCGACAATATGCCTCTTTCTTCTTGGAGAGTGGGGAGAAAGTTTAAAGTATAGGCTACAGAGTCTACTACGAAATCGCGTGAATAAACGAGCACTGGGTTCGCTGTAGCATGGCTTCTATAAATAAATTCTTTGCCTTGGATACCATCGATGCTACAGGAGCGATACTCTATAAGCTGGGCCTTTCGTCTTTTCAACTCCTCTATCTTGCGGTCATAATACGCC
>CAXUKA010000012.1:0-45620 GCA_964251335.1 uncultured Hymenobacter sp. | reverse complement strand
CGGCACCGCCGACCCCGAAGCCTACCCCCTGCAAAAGAAAGCCACCTCGCTGGAACACCTGCGCGAAATTGCCCACCTGCGCCCCCGCACCAACACGTTTGGGGCGGTGCTGCGCATCCGGCACGCACTGGCGTTTGCCATTCACGACTACTTCAACAAAAACGGTTTTTACTACGTCCACACGCCCATTATCACCGGCTCCGATGCCGAGGGCGCGGGCCAGATGTTCCGCGTAACCACGCTGCCCCCCGAGCACCCGCCCCGCACCGATGATGGCTCGGTAGACTTTTCCGAAGATTTCTTCGGCAAGCAAACCAACCTCACCGTATCGGGCCAGCTCGAAGGCGAGCTGGCGGCTATGGCGCTGGGCAGCGTGTACACCTTCGGCCCCACCTTCCGGGCCGAAAACTCGAATACCGCCCGTCACCTCGCCGAGTTCTGGATGATTGAGCCCGAAGTGGCCTTCAACGACCTCGCCGACAACATGGACCTGGCCGAGGACTTCCTTCAGAGCCTCGTAAAATATGCGCTAGAGCACTGCGCCGCCGACCTGCAATTCCTCAACGACACCTACGACAAGGAGCTGTTGGAGCGCTTGAAGTTCGTGACCGACAACGCGTTCCAGCGCCTCACCTATACCGAGGCCGTGGAGATTCTGAAATCGGCCAAGAAGAAATTTGAGTTTCCCGTCGATTGGGGCACCGACTTGCAGAGCGAGCACGAGCGCTACTTGGTCGAGAAGCACTTCAAGAAGCCGGTTATCCTGACCAACTATCCCAAGGAAATCAAGGCCTTCTACATGAAGCTCGACGAGGACGGTCGCACCGTGCGCGCCATGGACGTGCTCTTCCCCGGCATCGGCGAAATCATCGGCGGCTCGCAGCGCGAGGAGGATTTGGCCAAACTTGAAACCCGCATGGCCGAAATGCACGTGCCCACCGACGAGCTGTGGTGGTACCTCGACACGCGCCGCTTTGGCACCGCGCCGCACGCTGGCTTCGGCCTGGGCTTCGAGCGCCTGGTGCTGTTCGTGACGGGCATGACCAACATCCGCGACGTGATTCCGTTTCCGCGTTTCCCGAAGAATGCGGAGTTTTAAGCTTGGCTGAATGCCGTAGTCATAAAAAAAGCGACCTAGTCGGGTCGCTTTTTTTATGACCAATACCTAACTCGGCTAGTTGGCTGCCCGTTGAAACAAATAACTAAGCCAGCCTATCATGCTCTCCGAAATCGACCTTACCGACGCCGTTAGCCTGCCCGAAGGCGCGCTGAAAACCTTTCCTACTCCCAACGATGGTCTAAAAGTGCTCCTAACCCGCCAGCAGGGTCAGGTTCACGCTTTTGCGCCTAACTGTCCGCACTATGGTGCGCCGTTAGAGAAAGGCAAAGTCGTAGAGGGTCGCCTCATCTGCCCCTGGCACCACGCCTGCTTCAAGGTAGATAGCGGCCACCTCTGCGAGCCGCCCGCCCTCGACGACCTGCCTACCTATTCCGTGCGCGAGGCCGCCGGCCGCATCCTGGTGCAGATGCCCGAAAATCCGCCCGCCAGTACCGACAAGCCCGATACCACGCCCACCGCCGAGCTGGGCGGTACTCCGCCGCCCGCACCCGCCGAGGCTCCAGCTGATGCCCGCACTTTCGTAATAATCGGGGGCGGCGCGGCTGGTGAGTATGCAGCCCAGACATTACGCCGCGAAGGCTTCGCGGGCCGTGTGGTGCTAGTATCGGCCGATGAACATTTGCCCTATGACCGCACCAAGCTCAGCAAAGCCTACCTGGCGGGCAAGGCCAAGCTGGAAAACATGCCGTTGCGCGAAGCGGGATTTTATGCTGCGCAACATATTGAACGCCTGCAAAATGCCCGAGTGACTGGCCTCAATCTAGCCACGCAGGAAATACAGTTCGAAGGCCAATTGCCGCTACACTACGACCAGTTGCTGCTAGCGCCCGGCGGCACGCCCAACCTATTGCCCAAGCTACCCGGCCACAACCTGCCGGGTGTGTTGCCCTTGCGCACCCAAGCCGATGCCGACGCGCTACTAAAAGCCACTAAAGATGCTAAGCAAGTAGTCATTATCGGCTCCAGCTTTATCGGGATGGAGGCGGCGAGCAGCCTCGTTAGCGAGAGCCGACAGGTGACCGTAATTGCCCAGGAAAAAGTGTCTTTCCAGCGGGTGCTGGGGCCGGAAATTGGCGCGATGCTTCAAAAGATGCACGAAGAAAAGGGCGTGAAATTTGAAATCGAAGCGGAGGTGACCGCGCTGCTAGGCGACAACGGCCACGTAACCGGTGTGCAACTGAAGACGGGTAAAACCATACCTGCCGACGTGGTTATACTCGGCGTAGGAGTGCGCCCGGCTACCGATTTCCTGGCGGAGGCTTTCAACCTTGAAAAAGACGGTGGCCTGACCGTAAATGAACACTTACAAGCCGCCCCAAACGTGTACGCGGCTGGCGATATTGCCCGCTTCCCGCTGGCGGCTACTGGCCAGCCCACGCGCATCGAGCACTGGCGGCTGGCGCAGCAGCACGGCCGTGTGGCTGCCCATAACATGCTGGGCAAGAACGAGAAATTCGCCGCTGCGCCCTTCTTCTGGACGCAGCAATATGGCAAAAGCCTACGCTACGCCGGCCACGCCGAGCAGTGGGATGCGATTGTCTACCACGGCGATGTAGCCAAGCAGGATTTTCTGGCCTTCTACGTGCAGGGCGGCCGCATTATGGCCGCTGCGGGCATGAACCGCGATGCCGACATGATTTACATCACCGAGCTGCTGGGCCAGGGCCGCATGCCGGCTGCCGCCGACTTGCGCGCAGAAATGAAGTGGGCAGAGCTGAAGTAATCAGCTTGCAGTAGCCATTCAGTAAACCCGCTACCTAAAGAAAAGGGCTGCTATCTCAGCGATAGCAGCCCTTTTTTAATTGTGCTGAGAAGGCCTAGCGGCCACCGCGCCGGCCACCGCCGCCACCTCCACCAGAGTTGCCGCCCCCTCCACCGCGCTGGCCGCCGCCACCCGGCTGCCCGCCGCCACCAGGGTTGCCGCCACCGAAACCACCGTGCCCGCCACCTCCACCAGGGCTAGTCTGGCCGCCGGGGTTACCACCGGGCTGCCCGCCACCGAAGCCACCGCGGCCAGGGCCACCTTGGCCGCCAGGGTTACCACCGGGCTGGCCACCACCGGGGAAGCCTCCCGGCTGCCCACCACCAGCGTTACCACGGCCGGGGAAACCTTGGCCACCCGGATTGCCGGGTGCGCCCTGGCCTGGGCGGCCGCCATTGTTGCTGGGGAAGTTGCCGCGGCCGCCGTTGTTGCCAGGGAAGTTGCCACGGCCACCGTTGTTGCCGGGGCCGGGATAGTTGGCGCGCCCGCCGTAGTTGCCGTGGTCGTAGCCATACACGCGGCCCGAGCCGAAGTCGTGGCCGGGGCGGCTGCCGTAGCCGATGCCTCCGCGCCGGAAGCCAGTCACGTACTGCGGATAGCGGTTGCGGTAGGTGTTGATGTAGAGCCAGGGCTGCGCCCCTACGTAGCTAACCGGGTATGGGTGAAAGTAATAGGGGTCGTAGCCATCAAGGTAAGGCATCGTAACCCACTGGTAGCCATCAAACACGATGTACGTGCCGTTGTAGATGTCATAGTACCCGTCAATCTCCGGAATGTAGTAGTACTGCGTGCCCTGGGGCACAGCTGGCCCCCAGGCAGGCAAGCCAATATTTACCCCCACGCTCACTTGCGCCTGAGCGGCGGTAGGAGCAGCGAAAGCTAGGCCCGTGCCCAGCGCGAAAGCGAGAAAACGAAGGCGGAATTTCATGACAAAAGAAGAAAAGAATCAGTGAATTGACACTTACTTATAAGGCAAGTTCAGTGCCGAATTTTGGGCCACTCGATGGACGAGCTAATTTTACGTGCTAGGCTGGCAAATGTGCCGACGAATCCAAGCTGTTTTGCCCGAAAACCAGAATAGCCCCGCCCAGGGGCGAGGCTATCACGGAAAACTGAGCGTTTATAGCCTAGCGATGGCCATGGTCGTCGTGGCCGCGGCCGTGGTCATCGTGGCCCCGGCCAGGGTTGCCTTTGGGCGGTGCGGGCTGGCGGTAGTAGCGGGTGTGATGGTCTTTGTACTGGTCCCAGGGCTGGCGGCCGCGGTAGTTCACTACTACAGGGTGGAAGTTGGCTGTGTTGTAGCCCGGTACGCTGGCCATGCGCGCCCACTGGCCATTGCGCTGCACGATGTAGTTGCGGGCTTGCAGGTCGTAGTACCCATCAATTTCGGGTACGTAGTAGTACTGCGAGCCTTGGGGCACGGCCGGTCCCCAGGTAGGGTGGCCCAGCTGAATGTTGACGCCCACCTGGGCACTAGCAGCAAGAGGAGCGCTGAAAGCGAGGGCAGTACCGAGGGCAAACAGAAGCGCTTTGGGTTGGAAGTTCATGGTTGAAAGGGAAATGAAAGTGAGGGTGATACTCCAAACCAGACAACTTGGATGCCGCCTTTCGGCAAATAAGAGCTGAACAGTAGAATCCATGGACCAACAGCCCCTTTCTCCCGACCAATAGGCCCCCGCTACTGCTTGGCCCTGCGCAAGAGGTAGCGGGTAATGGGCGAGTTGTAGCCTGCGCCAGAAAGTGGCGACACGGCATAAACCTGCACTAGTTCCCAGCCTGCGGCCGTCAGCGCGCCAAGCTGCTGCGTGACCAGGAGAGTGTTTTGGGTTATTTTGGTAATGTCATTGGCAGTCAAACGCGTGATGTCGCCGTCGGCCAGTGGTATTTCCGTTTTGCCTTGGAAGGCTGGGGTGAGCAACATTTTTGCTTCTGCCTTGCGGAAAGATTCGATGGTCGTTACCGTCATAAAATCATAGCCTTGCGGCCCGGAGCCGGTGATAATATTTTGTGCTAAAGCGACTTGTGCTCCGAGCACCAGCAATGCACTCAGGAAGAAGGCGCGCAAAGAAACCAGGTAAGAAGAGGCAAGCATGGAGGGGAAGTTGACCAAGAAACAATGAAGCTGTATATAGGCGGCAAAGAAAGGAAATAACTCTGCCCACGGGTAGCAAATGGCTTTGGGCGGCACCATTCGAGGGGCAAGCATGTTATGCGCAGTCTGCCTTCTGGCCGGCTGGTGGACAAAAAAGCCGATTTTTCACCACCCCCGGCCGGCTATCCCCGTACCTTTGCTTGTTCCTCCGATTTGCCCGCATGGCTAAAAAAACGGCTACCGTTCCCGCTGCTCCCGCTCCTAAAAAAGCAAAAGCTGCCCCTAAAAAGGCCTCCAAACTCACGGCTGACGCCGCCGAAGTACTGACTGCTGCCACCAAGTCTGAACTGACCGAAGTAGCTGAAAAACAAGCTCCCGATGCGCTGCACAACCTGCCCGTGGGCCGCCAGCCCGCACCCGCCGGCCTGGCCGTAGCCCAGCAGCACCAGACGCCCGAAACCCTACCGCCACCAGTAGATGGCCAGCACCTCGGCGCGGCTGCCGAAGCTGCCTACATCGAAGTGTACGGCGCCCGCGAGCACAACCTGAAAAACGTGTCGGTGAAAATTCCGCGCGGTAAGCTGGTGGTATTCACCGGCATATCGGGCTCGGGCAAGTCGAGTTTGGCATTCGATACCATTTATGCCGAAGGCCAGCGGCGGTACATGGAGACGTTTTCGGCTTACGCCCGCTCCTTCATGGGCGGGCTGGAGCGGCCCAATGTCGATAAAATCGAAGGCTTGTCGCCGGTAATCTCGATTGAGCAGAAAACCACCTCGCGCAACCCGCGCTCGACGGTGGGCACTATCACCGAGATTTACGATTTCCTGCGCTTGCTGTATGCGCGTACTGCTGAGGCGTTTAGCTACGCCACGGGCAAGAAGATGATTCGGCAGTCCGACGACCAGATTATCAACTACATCCTCAAGCATTACGACGGGAAAAAGCTGATAGTGCTGGCCCCGGTGGTGAAGGGCCGCAAAGGCCACTACCGCGAAGATTTTCAGAAAATTGCCAAGCTGGGTTTCACCAAGGTGCGCGTCGATGGCGAGTTGCTTGATATCACGCCCAAGATGCAGGTCGACCGCTACAAAATTCACGATATCGAAATCGTAATTGACCGGCTGGTGGTGAAGGAAGAAGACCGGTTCCGCCTCTCGGGTTCGGTGCAGAATGCCATGACCCACGGCAAAGGCACTATGCTGGTGCTCGACCCCGACGGCAAGGGTGAACGCGGGAAGCCGCAGTTTTTCTCACGCTTCCTGATGGACCCCGAAACGGGCATCGCCTACGACGACCCGGCGCCTAACACGTTCAGCTTCAACTCGCCCTATGGCTCGTGCCCGCACTGCGCCGGCCTCGGCGAGGTGCAGCAGATTACGGAGGAAACTGTTATTCCTGACCCCAAGCTGAGCATCAGCCGTGGGGCCATTGCGCCGCTCGGCGAGTACCGGGATATCTGGATTTTCCAGCAATTGCAGCTCATTCTCAAAAAGCACAAGGCCAGCCTCAATACACCCATCGAGAAGCTGGATGCGGAGCTGCTAAAGCGCCTCATGCACGGCATCACGCAGGACGATGCCGACGATACGAAAGCCATTTATAGCGAGCCGTTTGAGGGTATTATCCCCTTCCTGCGCCGGCAAATGGAGTCGGATTCCGAAAGCATCCGCGAGTGGATTCAGCAGTATACCCAGGCCCAGACCTGCCCGGTGTGCGACGGCTACCGCCTGAAGAAGGAAAGCCTGCACTTCAAGCTGGCCGACAAGCACATCGGCGAGCTTTCGGTGATGGATATCAACGAGTTGTCGGCGTGGTTTGTGGACGTGGAAGGCCGACTCAGCGACCGCCAGAACCTCATTGCCCGCGAATTGCTCAAGGAGATTCGTAAACGCATCGGCTTCCTGCTCGAAGTGGGGCTGGATTACCTCAACTTGCACCGCTCGGTGCGCACGCTCAGCGGCGGCGAAAGCCAGCGCATCCGCCTCGCCACCCAGATTGGCACCCAGCTTGTGGGCGTGCTATACATCATGGATGAGCCGAGCATCGGCCTGCACCAGCGCGACAACGAGCGGCTAATCAAAGCCTTGCAGCACCTGCGCGACATCGGCAACTCGGTGATTGTGGTGGAGCACGACAAGGACATGATTCTGCACGCCGACCACGTGCTCGACATTGGTCCCGGCGCGGGCATCCACGGCGGCCACATCGTGGCCGAGGGCACGCCCGAAGCGATTTTCAATTCGGGCTCGCTCACCTCGCAGTACCTCAGCGGCCAGCGCCACGTGGAGGTGCGCAAGAAAAAGCGCGTTGGCGAAGGCAAAGAGCTGGTTTTGAAAGGTGCGAAGGGGCACAACCTCAAGAACGTTACGGCCAAATTTCCGCTTGGCAAACTCATTGCCGTCACGGGCGTGTCGGGCTCGGGCAAGTCGTCGCTCATTCATGATACGCTGTATCCGATTCTCAATCAGCACTTTTTCAACGCTCACCGCGAGCCGCTGGCCTACGGCAGCATCGAAGGCTTGGAGCTGATTGATAAAGTGATTGAGGTGGACCAGTCGCCCATCGGCCGCACCCCGCGCTCGAACCCGGCGACTTATACGGGCGTGTTTACGGAAATCCGGCAGTTGTTTGCTGAGATGGCGGAGGCTAAAATCCGGGGTTACGGCCCTGGCCGCTTCTCCTTCAATGTGAAGGGCGGGCGCTGCGAAACCTGCGAAGGCGCGGGCATCCGCACCATCGAAATGAACTTCCTGCCCGACGTGCACGTGCCTTGCGAAACCTGCAAAGGCCGCCGCTACAACCGCGAAACGCTGGAAGTGCGCTTCAAAGGCAAATCCATCACCGACGTGCTGGACATGACGGTGGAAAAGGCCGTAGATTTCTTTGAATTTCAGCCCCGCATCCTGCGTAAAATCAAGACGTTGTCCGATGTTGGGCTAGGATACCTCACGCTCGGCCAGCAGGCTACCACGCTCTCGGGCGGCGAAGCCCAGCGCGTGAAACTCTCCACTGAACTCGGCAAAAAGGACACCGGCAAGACCTTCTATATCCTCGACGAGCCGACCACCGGCCTGCACTTTGAGGACATTCGCCATTTGGCCGACGTGCTCCACAAGCTCGCCGATAAGGGTAACACCGTCCTCATCATCGAGCACAACCTGGACCTCATTAAAGTAGCCGACCACGTCATTGACATTGGCCCCGAGGGCGGCGCGGGCGGCGGCACCATCGTGGCCCAGGGCACGCCCGAGCAGGTGGCCAAGAGCGGTAAAGGGCACACCAGCCGCTTCCTAGCCGAAGAGCTGAAAACCAGCCTGTACGTGTAAATAGCAAATTTTCAGTGCAATAGGCTTGTCAGAAGCGCCTGTCCTGCTGAGCTTGCGAAGCATCTTATCACGCTAGAATTATTCTCCCTAGCGTGATAAGATGCTTCGCAAGCTCAGCATGACAGGCGTTTTGCTCGTTGTTTAACGGTAATAATAAAAGTCTTATCTGCCCGTTGGTCCAAATCGTTCGGTCAGAATCATTTCGGGCGGCAGCCCGGCGGCTTGCAAGCCATTGGCCACGGCCTCTACCAAGCCTGTTGGACCGCACACAAACGCCTGCGGCTTGGCTTCGCCAAACCGTGCTACTACCTTGGCCAGCATAGCCGCGTCGATGCGGCGCTGGTAGCCAACCCAGCCGGGTGGGGCTTGGCGGGTGTAATCGAGTAACAGCGTAAAGCTAGGGTCAGCTTTTGCAAGCGCCTCTAATTCTGCTTGATAAATAACCTCTTCGGGCGTACGGACGCTGAATAGCAGCACGGTTGGCGTGCGCCAGCCGATGCGCTGCCGGTGGCGTAGCATGGCCATGAGTGGCACCACGCCCGAGCCACCCCCGACTAGCAATAGGGGCGGGGCAGCAGCGTCGCCAGGCCACACGAAGTAGCCGCCGATGGGGCCGCGTACTTCGAGCGGGTCGCCCACGGCCACGCCTTCGTTGAGGTAGCCGGAGACTTCGCCGTCGGCGATGATTTCGACGGTTAGCTCAATCTCGCCGGTTTGCTCGGGCGGGGAGGCGATGGAATAGCTACGCTCGGCCTGGTAGCCGCCCTCGGCGGTGAGGCGCAGGTCGTAGTGCTGGCCGGCGAGGTGGGGCGTCCAGTTGGGGAGGCTGAGGGTGAAGGACTTGACGTGCGGCGTCTCCTGTTTGATGCTTTTGACGGTGGCTAACTGCCAAGTAACGCGGCTCATAGGCGAATGGCGGTGGTGCTGGCTTCGGGCTCGTCGTCGTCGCTGTAGCGCTGTTCTTTCCACGGGTCGCCGTACATGCTGTAGCCGGCGCGCTCCCAGAAGCCGGGCTCATCATCGGCGGTGAAGCGCAGGCCCTGCACCCACTTGGCGCTTTTCCAGAAGTAGAGGTGGGGCACCACCAAGCGGGCCGGGCCGCCGTGCTCGGGAGCGAGCGGCTTACCATCATAGATGAGGCCCACAAAGGCCTTGCCGCCTAGCAAATCGGCCAGGGGCACGTTGGTGGTGTAGCCGCCGTAGCTGAACTCGGTGACATACTTGGCCTCGGGCTTAAGCTTGACGTGCTCCAGCAGCGTGTCTACGCTCACACCGCGCCAGTGGGTGTCGAACTTCGACCACTTCGTGACGCAGTGAATGTCGGGGTTGAAGTCCTGCATCGGCAGCTTGTTGAATTCTTCCCAGCTCCATTTTACTGGTTCTTCAACTAAGCCTTCGAGCCGAAACTCCCAGTTGGTGAGGGCAATGCGGGGTGTAGGGCCAGCCGTGAGTACCGGGAAGTCGGTGGTTTCGTACTGGCCGGGCGGTAGCTTGTGGTTGCTGGCGCGTTTGGGCTGAAAGCCGCGATTGGTGAAGAGTCCCATAGTAGTTGGGGAAGGAGTTAGTCAGGTGTTAAACTGATTTTTGGGCGAATAGGATAAGGTTAAGAGCTACAAGATAAAGAAAATAGGGTGCGGAGCTTGCCCTGCACCCTATCCTGAAATCCGCTTTATGGCAGCACTACTTGGGGCTCCTCAGCTTCATCATCCGCTTCGGATTCAGTTTCGTCGTCAGGTTCCACCGGGGCGTTGGGGTCGGCAAAGCGGGCTTTGAAACGAGCGTACAGCGCATTCATACCCAATAGGAGCAAGCCCATAAGAATGAAGACGACCGCTCGCGTAACAGTGCCGCTCTGCCGAAGGTCGAAGAACAACAGCCGCCCCATGCAACCGAGCATCCCGGCCAGCGAAACGTAGCGCAAATCCTGCCGGCGCAGCAACAAACTGGTACTGAACACGGCCACGACTTGCAGCATCAGCAGCACGGTGAGTACCGAGCGGTCGAACGACTGAATGAGCAGCAGTGCCAGCGCCAGAAAAGCCGGGTACAGCAGCCAGGCCTCCAGCTGACGGCGGCCAGGCAGCGCCAGTGCCTGCCAGGCAGGCGAAAGCACCGCGAAGGGCGCATTACCCTGGCGCAACGCCAGCCCCACGTAGCCAAACAGCAAGACTATCGCCGCTGATAACCCCCACCACTCAGCACTCAGCAAGTGGCTGGGCGTGATATACAGCACGCAATCGATGCTAGCCGTGAAGGCCGCCAGCCAATAATACAGCCGCCCGTAAATACCCAGCCGCCGGAAGCGCAGTGCCAGCCAAGGCGTGGCCGCCCCTAAAGCCAAGGCAATACCGACCCACGCCAGCGGTAGCCACTGCGCCCGCACATTGTGCGCCAGCGTGCCCGAGCCCACCAGCAAGGCCACTTCGGCCAATATTGGGTGCAGCCGCCGCCACGAGGCATATATGGGCTCCGTAGCTGGTGGGCGTGCCAGGGCCAGCGCAGCTAGCACCGCCACCAGCAGCCCGGCCGTGAGGTAGTCGGCAGAAATGCCTAGCAGTAGCTCTGGCTTCACTATCAAATAGATATGTAGCAATAGGCTGGCTGCCAGACCAGCGTAGCTGAGGTGCAGAAGGTAGCGGTCGGGTTGGCCGGCCCGGAGGACGGCGGCCTCTTCGGGCAAGGTGCGCCGCCAGATTAGGGCTGCTCCAAAAGCCATTGTGCCTAGCGCCAGCAAGCCCAGCAGCAGGTAGGCTACGTGCCCTGCTGGCACGGCGGCCACCAGCGCTACCACGAGGTGCGCGGCCAGCATGTACAGCCAGGGCCAGCGTACGTAGCGCTCGCCATCGGGCCACCACGAAGTGAGCAGCCCGGCGACCGGCACTGCCAACGTGGGCAACAAATACAGCAGCACGTAACCGGCCCCAAAAGCGGGCTGCGTCGAAACCAGCGGGTGCAGCGCATGGCCCCATTGCAGCGCCACGTAGCCGGTGGCCGCTACCATAAGCCCGGCCCAAAGGCCCGGTAGCGCCAAGCGCTGCCGCAGGTAGAGCAGTGCCCCCAGCAGCGCCATCGCGGGCCAGGCCGCCCACGGCTGCGCATACACCAGCGAGCCCGCGCCCAGCAGCAGCCAGCCTACGGCCAGCCCCAGCACGGGCAGCGAAGAATTCATACCCAGCGATAAGCTGGCAAAATCATCCTGCGCCCGCCGCCAGTAGCGCCGCCGCGCCTGGTAGCCCAGCGTGAGCAGGGCAGCACCCACCAGTAGCAGCGCCCGCACTTGCGGACTCAGCGCCCCGAGCGAGGTGTAGCGCACCAGCAACGGCAGCACTGCCGCTTGCAGCACCAGCAAGTAGGTTTGGGTGTGTAGCAGGCCGTCTTCGTCGCGGCCACTTAGCAGCAAGGCAACCAGCAGGTTTTCAGCATACAGCACGCACAAAATGCCCGGCCAGCTCAGCCCCAGCTCGTGCAGGCCAAATACAGCCAGCACTGCCAAGCCTTGGGCCAGTATGAGCTGCTGCCGCCGTACCCAGTTCGGCAGCTGGCCGCTGGTTCGCACCCAAATGGCAAGTCCTAGTGCCGCGCCCGCCAGCGCCAGTAGCGCCAGCAGCAGCCCAACTACTGGCACATTGGCCCAACCAAATACTATCCGGCCCAGCACTAGTCCGGCTTCGGCTTGGAAGATGCCCGCCAGGCCCGCAAATCCACCCAGTAAGTCGCGGTGCGCTTCGGGGTTTGAAACGGCTACTTGCTTTGAAGAGAAATCGCTCGGCTCGTTGGGGCCAAAGCGTAGTAGGTAAGGCTTAATACTAGTGAGCAAAGGCCACTTCAACGTAGCTTGGGCAAAGGCCAGCGTGGCCCAGCCAGCCAGCGCCAATAGCAGAATTTCGCGATAGAGAACGGCTAGGCCGCTGCCTGCTATGTGCGTGGCCACCAGCAGCAACAAGCTGATGCCCATGAGCAAGGCTTCGGCCAACGCCGCCCGGTAAATGTGCTGGTGCAGCAGGTCGTACTCAGCGCGTCCGGCTAGCAGCAAGGCTACCAGTAGGTTTTCAGCAAAGACAACGAATAGCACCGTCGACCACTGCAAGCCAAGCTCGTGCAGCCCGAACAAAGCCAGTAGCACGAAAAATTGCGCGAGTACCAGCTGCTGCCATCGCACCCAGCCCGGTGCCCGGCCCGCCACGCGTACCCAGGCCGCTAACCCCAGCGAAATACCTGCCAACCCTAGCAGCAGCCCAAGCAGCCCCGCCACCGGCTGGGCCGACCAGCCAAAAACCACGCGGGCCAACGCTACCCCAGCCAAGGCTTGTAATACCCCGCCCAGGCCCGCAAAAGCGCTCACTAAGCTGCGTTGTTCCTCCGCATTAGAAACGAACCCACCAAGTGCTGAACTGGCATTGGCAAAGCGCGGCAGGTAGGGCTTTATGCCCGCCAGGAGCCGCCATTTGAACGCCGCTTGCACGAAGCCAAGGCTTGCCCAGCCAGCCAGGGCCAGTACTAAGGCTTCGCGATAGAGCGCGATGGGCGTGCTATGAGCCAAGTAGCTGCTGGCTCGTAGCAGCACCAGCAGCCCCGCCAGCGCGGCCTCGGCCAGTGCCCCACGATAGAGCTGGTGGTGCAGCAAATCGTGGGTAGCGCGCCCGGCCAAGAGCAGTGCTATGAGCAGCGTTTCGAGGTACACCAGCAGCAGCGTAGCCGACCAGTTCAGGCCTAGCCGATGCAAGCCCAGCAGTGCCAGCAGCGCAAAAACCTGCGCCAATACCAGCTGCTGCCACCGCACCCAGCCCGGAACGTTGCCCGCTCTGCGTACCCACCAAGCCAGCCCAATTGAGATGATGGCCTGCATTGCCAGCGCGCCCAACAACGTCGCCACTGGCACCCCCGGCACCCCAAAAAGCAAGCGCGCCAGCACTGCCGCCCCAACTGCTTGCAGTATGCCGCCCAGCCCCGCAAAGCTGTTGAGTGCACTGAAATATGCTTCGTGGTTGGAGACCAGATGATAAGCGCCGTCTGCTTCACCGTTTAGGCGGGGCAAATAAGGCTTTATCGCGGCCAGCAAAGGCCACTTGAAGGCGGCTTGCACAAAGGCCAGCGTAGCCCAGCCAGCCAAAGCCAACACCAGCGCCTCGCGGTAAAGTGTGGTAACTGAGTGGCCCGGTAGGTATTGGCTCGCCCGTAGCAGCACGCTCAGTCCGGCCAACGCAGCCACCGCCAGCGCCGCCCGGTAGAGGTGCTGGTGCAGCCAGTCGCGCTCAGCACGTCCGGCCAGCAGCAGCACTACTAGCAGGTTTTCGGCATAAAGCAGGAACAGGACAATCGACCAGTTCAAGCCCAGCTTGTGTAAGCCCAGCAGCGTTAGCAACGCAAAAACCTGCGCCAATACTAGCTGCTGCCACCGTACCCAGCCGGGCGCATTACCCACTTTACGGACCCAAAAGGCCAACCCAAGCGAGATAATGGCTTGCATTGCCAGCGCGCCCAACAGGGCTGCCACGGGTATCCCTGCCACACCAAAAAGCAGGCGCCCCAGCACTACGGCCCCGGCCGCTTGCAGCACGCCGCCCAAGCCCGCAAACCCATTCAATAAGCTAAAATGTGCTTCATGGTTGGAAACCAGGCGCCGAGAGAAAGAGCCATCTGCTTCGCCGTTTAGGCGGGGCAGATAGGGCGTTACTGCGGCCAGCAAAGGCCATTTGAAGGCGGCCTGCACAAAGGCCAGCGTGGCCCAGCCAGCCAAGGCCAGCACCAGCGCTTCGCGGTAAAGCGTGGTTATTGAGTTGCTGGGCAAGCAGCTGCTGGCCCGTAGCAGCACGCTCAGCCCGGCCAAAGCAGCCGCGGCCAGCGCCGCCCGGTAGAGGTGCTGGTGTAGCCAGTCGTGCTCGGCTCGCCCGGCTAGCAGTAGCACTACTAGTAGGTTTTCTGCATAAAGCAAGAGCAAGACAGCTGACCAGTTGAGGCCCGCTTCGTGCAAGCCTAACAAGGCCAGTAGCACAAAGAACTGCGCCAGTACCAGTTGCTGCCACCGCACCCAACTCGGTGCTCGCCCTGCCCGGCGCGTCCACACGGCCAGCGCTAGCGCTGCGCCTGCCAAGCCCAGTAATAGCAAGCCTACGGGCGCATTAGACCAACCAAATAGGATGCGGGCTAATCCCAAACCTGCGCCTAGTTGCAGCAGGCCTGTCAGCCCGGCGAATACATTCAAGAGGCTGCGGTGCGAATGATAATTATCAATCCGTAGACTATCAGATTCGTTGGTTATATGCCGTGAGTTAGGTAGTTGCAGTAAAGGCTGTTTCAAGATGAACTGCACGAATGCCAGCCCGGCCCAGCCGGCCAGGGCCAGCACCAGTACCTCGCGGTAAAGCTGGGCCGGTGAGCTGCCGACCCAATGCGTGCCCGCCAGCACCAGCACGCCAGCACCAGCCAGCAGGGCGGCAGCCAGGGCCACGCGGTACACCAGCGCCTCGCGCTGCCGGGCCATAATCAAGGTTATCAGCAGAGCTTCGAGCAGCATGAATAGCCCGATAATCGTGGGCGTGGCATGCCACCCTTGCAGCGAAAGCGCCGTGGCCAGGGCCAGAATGAGCGAGATAATCGTGTCGGTCTGGAATAGCCAGCCGATACCCAATTGCTTGGCCCGCCGCCCAGCCCAGAACGTGAGCACTGCGCCCAGCGCCAGCGGAATAGTCTTCCAAACTGAGCCCGTGCTGTATAGATAGAGGTTGACGCCCAGGCAAGTCCAGTTGAGGAGGTGGGCCGTAAAAAGTAGCGGCTCGAAGCGCCGCCGGGCGTACACGCTGCGGTATTGCACCACGGCTGCCGCGCCGCCCACCAGCAGCACCAGCGCCATCGCCTTCAGCCGCAAGGGGTTGGAAATAACTGCTAACTCCTGGTGCCAGTAGAGGTGAAACGCGAAGAAGCTGGCGATGCTCAGCAGCAATTGGTATTTCCAAAGCTGCCGGTAGGTAATGGCAATGCTGAAGGCCGTGACCCCGGCTGCCGCGCCTAGCGTGAGGGCCGTGGGCGGTAGCACTGCCAGCGCCACCAAGCTCAATACGCCGTGCAGGGTCGCCACTTCTTCGCGGCTAGTACTCCAGGCCAGGTAGAGGTTGGCACTCACGCCGGCTAGCAGCAGCAAGTAATCGAATGGCGGCGTAGCCCAGCGCAACCCCACAATACTCACCGCTCCCACGCAGGCAAACAAGAAGATAGCTGCCGCGCTGCTCACTAACCAGGCATTCAGCTTTTTGGCAAATGGTTTCGCTCGCAGCGCGTACCGCGCCCCGAGCAAACCACCCGCAAAGGCGCAAATCATCAGGAAACGGAGCGGCGGAGCCACGCGCAGCGCCGTGTAAATACCCAAAAAGCCTACTCCCGTCACCAGCACGATGGCCCCCAGGATGCCGGTCCAGTTTTCGAGTAGCATCGTCGAGGCACGTTCCCACCAGGTGGGGCCGGTGGGTACTGGCTTGGGTGCCGGCCGCCGGGGTAGCGTGGGCTTGCGCGGTGGCGGCGGGGTAGGGGGCACGGCTTGTCGTGGTGCGGGCACCCATACAGGCTCGGGCTCGGCAACAAGCTCAGGCTCGGCTACCGGTGCTGGGCTGTGCGTAGGCTCGGCTTGGGGGGGGGCGGGCGTGGCGGTTGAGGCAGGCTCAAGAGCTGGTTCTGTAGCCAGCGTTACTTCAGCTACTGGCTCAGTGTTAGGTATTGCTTCCGTGACTGGCTCGTTGGCTGGCGTTACTTCAGCTAGTAATTCTACCGCAGTGGTTGATTCAGCCTCGGCGATGGGCTCCGGCTCGATGGCCAGCATAGGCACCGGGGCAAAAGCCAGCTCAGGCACTAGTTCGGGTTCGCTGGTCAACTCAACGGTCGATGCTGGCTCTGCTACGGGGGCAATTTCAGCGGCAAGCACTGGCTCGCTGATTGGCTCGGCCTCGGCCACTGGCTCCACCGCCACGACGGCGGGCGCTACAAATACCGGCTCTAGTGGCAACACTGGCTCGGGGGCTGGGGTTGTCTCCGGGGCGGGCGGCGCGGGCACTACCTGAGGAGGCGCTACCACGGTGGCGGCAGCCGGTCGCCAAACGGGCGCGGCCCTTGGTGGCGTTACCGGGGTGGCGACTATGGCCACCGGGGTGGCTAGTCGGCTTGCTTCGAGCAATTCGGCTAGCTGGTCGCGCAGGCCATGAAGCTCTGCTTGCAACCTGTTTTGCTCGGCCTTGCGGCCGGCTAATTCTTCCTGAAGGGCCGCCAGCCTACCGGGTAAATTCCAAACCCGAAAGGCGAGGACTAGGGCGAGCGCTAGCGCTAATACAGATACATCCATGTGCCGAGCAATAAGGGCCACCTATGACTAGGTAGCTAGTTGATTATGAGCTGCGGGCGATGGTTGAGCGCGGCAATGAAGCTGCGGCTATAACCACATGGACTTTGGCATTTACAAAAACGGGGCCGACTTGAATTTACACGCCTTGCTGGGTGCTAAGCCAAGCGTAAAAAGTTCCAAAACAGAGGCAAAAATTAGTGTCGAATCAATATTATGAAAGCTGATTTTAAGATTAATTTATTGATTTGTAGTGCGTAATGAAAAAAAATCTGAAAAATTAATTGCCTGAACTAAAAAAGACGCCCCAGCTATTCCTGAGGCGTCTTTCAAAGACTGTATATACGCTGTTTGGCCCAGGCTCTGGGCTTCGGCACACGCTTACATCTTCATGTTCGAGTCTTTGGAGGACATATTCAGGTGCTCAACAACGACCGGCAGCGTAGTCGTAATCCAGCCGCTGAGGGCGGCATCCTTAGTCATGGTTTTGTGGGCAGCCAAGGTGTTCGCTGTTTTTTGGTGGTCGGTCACCATCTGCGATAGGTACTTGGCCTCAAATTCTTTGCCCGACAATTTTTCAAGCATCGGGGCCATTGCCTTGTGGTCGGCATCCATGTCGGTGGGCAGCGTTACGCCGGCTTTGGCCGCGATGGGCTTCAAGGCTGCCGTGCTCTTGGTGTGGTCGGCTATCATTTTATCGGCGAGGGCTTTGGCATCGCCGGTTACGCCTTTAGCTAAGGCCATTTTGCTGAGCTGAATCTCGTTTTGGTCGCTGTGCGCGGCCGATTGCATAAACTCGGCATCGTTGGCGTGGGGCGCGGTGGGGCCGCTGGGGTCGGGGGCGCCTTGCATAGCCGCGCCGCCTGTGGCTGATGAGCCCATTTTGGCCGTGTCTTTCGGGGCGGCCATGCTGGCCGAGTCGGTAGCGGTGCTTTCGGGCGTGGCGCTGCCAGTGGTGCTGGTGTCAGAGTTTTTGGTTTCGCTGCTACAAGCATTCAGGGCCAGCAGGCTAGCGGCGACTAGGGAAAGGGTCAGGCGTTTCATATCAGAAAAAATACTAAAAGATGGAGGCGTGACGAGGGTACGGATAGTGAGTAAAAGGGTTTGAATATAAGCATGTTAATTAAGTAATCTGGCTTGATTGTCAGGCATAATATTCGGCAATAGAGGAGGCTTTTTATAAAATTCTGACATAGCGATTAAACCGCTGCTAGCCTGCTCCATCTTACCGGCATCACCCTTTTACTCAATTACTGTTATGCGTCTCGGTACTTCGCTTCGCGCCTTCACTTACGCCGCCTTAGCCGGTGGTATGCTCTTCACTGCTAGCTGCAAAAAGAACACCGAGGTCGCCAACTCGGCGTCCGACGACTTGGTATCGGCCTCGGATTCGGGCCAGGGCGATGAGGAAAACGCTGCCGTGGCCGACATGGTTGACGCTGCTTCCCCGCAGGATGCCACTGTATCGAGCAGCGCCACCGTGGCCGACGCCGCCGACTTGGCCCGCCTGATGTCGGCCTGCTACACCCGCACCTACGATGCGGCCACCCGCACGCTCACGCTCAACTTTGGCACCACCAACTGCCTGTGTCCCGATGGCCGCTACCGCCGAGGCATCATCCAGGCCGTGTTTAGCGGCCCCTACCGCCAGGCCGGGGCCGTGGTTACCATCACGCACACCAACTATTTTGTGAATGACAACCAGCACCTAGGCACGCGCACCATCAATAACCTTGGCAGCGGCTCGTTCGACATGAGTATGCAGAACGCCAGCATCATCTACGCCAACAACGGCGGCACTACCTCGTGGTCTTCGACGCGTCGCTACACCCGCACGGCAGGCTTTGGCACGGCTACCATTCTCGATGATGCCTACAGTATCACGGGCTCGCTCACGGGCACCAATCGCCGGGGCGTTACCTACACGGCCGCCATTCAGCAGCCGCTGGTGAAGAAGTTTGCAATAGGCTGCGCCCGCCACTTCATCTCGGGCACCATCCAGCTCAGCAACACCAATGGCCGTACCCTGCTGCTCAACTACGACCCCACCGGCACGGCCGCCTGCGACAATGTCGCCTCGGTAACGATAAATGGAAATACGTACACCATTACCCTCCGCTAGACCGCAGATTTAACGGATTGCGCAGATACGCCCCTGCGGGGCTGACTGCTTATCATCATTGAACCAAAGCAAAAACGGCCATCCAAGCGGGTGGCCGTTTTTGCTTTCTGGTATTTCTAAGCCCGAGCACGCAATAACCAATGGAGTACACAAGTATAGCCAGTCGCGCCAGCGGCGTATCTATGAAATCCGTTTAATCCGTTAAATCTGCGGTCTGGAGGTGGCGCTTTGTGCTAGCAGCGCTTCGGCTAATAATAAGTCTTCAGGCGTGGTAATCTTGATGTTGCAATAATCGCCCTCTACCAATTGCACTGCGTGCAGGTCATCCACCACGCTGGCATCGTCGGTGAAGGTGGGCAGCTCGGGCAAGCGGTAGGCGCGGCGCAACAGGTCGAGGTCAAACGTCTGGGGCGTCTGCATGAGGCGCAGGCGGCGGCGGTCAAGGGGCGACGAGCCGGTGGCGGCCAGCAGGCGCACCGAGTCTTTGGGGGGCACGGCGGCTACCACGGCTTTGTGGGTGGCGGCGGCTTGGTAGGTGGCTTCTATTACCTTGGCGGGCACCAGTGGGCGCACACCGTCGTGCACTGCTACCAGTGCGCCAGTGGGCGGTGCGGCGGGCAGAGCCGCTAGCCCAGCCTTCACTGAGGCCCAGCGCGTGGCTCCACCTTCTACCAGTATATGCGGAATATCGACCTGATAATCAACCAACAGCTCGCGCCAGTAATCGAGCTGCGCGAAGGGCAGCACCACCACGATTTGTGCTACGCCAAGCGCCTGCTCGGCAAAGCGCCGCAGTGTGTGCAGCAGCACCGGCTCGCCCGCCAGCAGCAAAAACTGCTTGGGCCGGTCGGCCCCCATGCGCTGCCCACTGCCCCCGGCTACGATGATGGCGTAGCGCGGCAGCGGCAAAATGGTGAGATGGTGAGATGGTGAATTGGCGGGCGGCGGTGGGAAAGTAGACGGCATATCATTGGAAGGATTAGAGAAGCATTGCTAGAAATTTTACTCACAAAAATGGCCCGGCCGCTTAAAAGCAACCGAGCCACCATGCCAGTGAAAACTCACCAGTTCACTATTTCACCAACTCACCTACAGAATCAGCATCGCGTCGCCGTAGGCGAAGAAGCGGTACTTCTCCTTGATGGCTTCCTGGTAGGCAGCCATCAGCAGCTTGTAGCCCGCGAAAGCCGAAGCCATCATCACCAGCGTGCTTTCGGGCAGGTGGAAGTTGGTCAGCATCGAGTTGGCGATTTTGAAATCGTAGGGCGGGTAGATAAACTTATCGTTCCAGCCTTGGGTCACCTTCACGCGGCTGCTGGCCGATACCGAGGCATCGAGCGCCCGCATGGTGGTGGTGCCGATGGCGCACACCTGGTGCTTGGCGTCAATCGACTTGTTGATAATCTGAGCAGCCTGGGCATCTACGAAGAACTGCTCCGAGTCCATCTTGTGCTTGGTCAGGTCTTCCACATCTACGTGGCGGTAGGTGCCTAGGCCTACGTGCAGCGTGATGAAAGCCTTCTCGATACCCTTGATTTCCATGCGCTTCATCACCTCGCGCGAGAAGTGCAGGCCAGCGGCCGGGGCAGCCACCGCGCCAATGGTTTCGGCAAATATGGTTTGGTAGCGCTCTTTGTCGCCTTCCTCGGTTTCGCGCTTCAGCACGTCCTTGGGCACGGGCGTTTCGCCGAGCTCGTAGAGGGCTTTGCGGAACTCCTCGTCGGTGCCATCAAACAGAAACTTGATGGTGCGGCCGCGCGACGTGGTGTTATCAATCACCTCGGCCACGATGTCCGATTCGCCGAAATAAAGCTTGTTGCCGACGCGGATTTTGCGAGCCGGGTCTACGAGCACATCCCACAAGCGGCCTTCTTTGTTGAGCTCGCGGAGCAGGAATACTTCAATCTGTGCGCCAGTGCGCTCTTTCTGCCCGTACATACGGGCCGGAAATACCTTGGTATCGTTAAACACGAACACGTCGCCTTCGGCGAAGTAGTCGAGAATATCTTTGAACATCCGGTGCTCGAACTGGCCAGTGGCCCGGTTCACCACCATCAGGCGCGATTCGTCGCGGTGGCGGGCCGGGTGCGTTGCAATCAGCTCTTCGGGGAGTTCAAACTTGAACTCGTGCAGTTTCATCGCCATGCAGTTGGGACGTACTAAGGGGAAGTTACCAAAAATTTGGGCGGGCAAAGGTACGACTTTTTTTGGAACACATTGACTTTGTGTGGTAAGCTTGAGCTTGCCAACTATAAATTACTCGTTCCGCCGCGCTGGGCAGTATTTTTCCGGCTAGTTTCATAGTCTGCCAACCCACGGCAAGCTAAAGCTTACCCTACATGCTCCTCACGCTCCGCCTCCTGCTCGAAAGCTTTGCCTTTGCCTGGCAAGCCCTGCGGGCCAATTTGCTGCGCACCATTTTGTCGCTGCTGGGCGTCACGGTGGGTATTTTCGCCATCATCGCCGTGCTCATGGTGGTCGATTCGCTCGAGGCCAGCGTGCGCCAGAGCATGAGCTTCATGGGCGATAAGGTCGTTTATGTGGGCAAGTGGCCCTGGGTGCCCGACCCCAACCAGCCCTGGTGGAAATTTTTTAATCGCCCCGTGCCCACGGCCCGCGAGTTTCGGCAGCTGGAAAAAATGCTCGTGCCGGGCTCCAACAAGGGCGTGGCCATCTTTGTGAGCAAGGCCGGCAATACCTTTAAAGCGGGCTCTAACTCGGTGAGCGACTGCGCTCTCCAAGGCGTGAGCTACGACTACCGCAATGTGTCGAGTGTGCCCATCGAGCAGGGCCGCTACTTCACCTTGCAGGAAGTAGACGGGGCACGGCCCGTGGCCATCATCGGGGCTACCATTGCCGAAAATCTGTACCCCGGCATCGACCCCGTGGGGCAGGATTTTAAAACCCGAGGCCGGCACTTCACCGTGATTGGCGTAATGAAAAAGGAAGGCAAAAACCTGCTCGGCGCGCCCAGCAACGATGCCAACTGCCTGATTCCGTATAACACCTTCGCGGGCGTTTTTGCCCTCAGCAGCACCGGCATGAGCGGCCCCTCGCCCAACATCGGGGTGAAGGGTACCGACACCGACCCTGGCCTGCTCAACCTCGAAGCCGAGATGCAGGGTGCCATGCGCACCATCCGAGGCCTCAAGCCCCGCGAAGACGACAACTTTGCCCTGAATCGCCCCGAAATGATAGCCGAGCTCATTACCAATCTGTTCAGTGTCATTCACATTGCGGGCTTCTTTATTGGGGGCTTCTCCACGCTCATCGGGGGCTTTGGTATTGCCAATATCATGTTTGTGTCGGTGAGCGAGCGTACCAATATCATCGGCATCCAGAAGTCGCTCGGGGCCAAGAACTACTTCATTCTGTCGCAGTTTTTGTTCGAGGCCGTTTTCCTGTGTTTGTTAGGCGGCGGTGCGGGTATTGTGCTGGTCTGGCTCATCACCCTGGTTCCGCAGGATGCATTACCGTTGTTTCTCAGCCCCGCCAACATCACGAAAGGCTTGGGAATGTCGGTAGGTATTGGGGTGGTAGCGGGCATTATCCCAGCTGTCCTGGCCGCTCGCCTCGACCCGGTTATTGCCATCAGGGCCAAGTAGTGGTGAAGGCATTGTCACTGCTTCGTCGTGCCTCCTCACAATGACAATGCCTTCATCTGCCCTTTCACGCAGCCGCCGTATCTTCGTCCCTTGTGCCCGCCCCGCCTGCCGTGCTGGGGCGGGTTCGTTTTTTCCCACCCTGACTAGTATGTCAAAACTTAAGAAAACCAGCAAAACCAAACTTGCCGACGACAACCTGAATGCAGGCTCGGGCAAGACCATCGTGCAGCCCAACGTCAACGACAATAAGCTGACGAGCATCACTGAAATCCGCGAGAAGACCGGTACGGTCGCCAAAAACGCGCCCGACCCCGACGAGCAGCGCATCCGCCAAGCGTTTGTCGATAAAGACTGGAACGAGATTAAAATCGCCGATAGCTGGCAGATTTTCAAGGTAATGGCCGAGTTTGTGGAGGGCTTCGAGAAGCTGTCCAAAATCGGCCCCTGCGTGAGCGTGTTCGGCTCGGCCCGCACCAAGCCCGACAACCCATACTACAAAATGGCCGAGGAAATCGCCTCCAAGCTGGTGCGCCACGGCTACGGCGTTATCACGGGCGGCGGCCCCGGTATCATGGAAGCTGGCAATAAAGGCGCGCGCGCCGAGGGCGGCAAGTCGGTGGGCCTCAACATCGAGCTGCCCTTCGAGCAGACGCATAACATCTACATCGACAACGATAAGTGCATCAACTTCGATTACTTTTTCGTGCGCAAGGTTATGTTTGTGAAGTACGCGCAGGCCTTCGTGGGCATGCCCGGCGGCTTCGGCACCATCGACGAGTTGTTTGAGGCCCTGACCCTGGTGCAAACCAAGAAAATCGGTCGCTTCCCCATCGTGCTCGTGGGCACCGCCTACTGGGGTGGCCTCTTCGAGTGGATTAAGAACGTGATGCTGGCCGAAGAGCACAACATCTCGGTCGAGGACCTGGACCTCGTGCAGATAGTGGACGATGCTAGCTCGGCGGTACAGATTATTGACGACTTTTATAAGAAGTACTCGCTGTCGCCAAACTTCTAGAGTTGATAGCGTTATGGTATACAAAAGGCCGGCTTGGTGCGATGAGCACCGGGCCGGCCTTTTGCTTGGTAAAGCAGGTTGGTTTGACGCTTAATAGCTTTCTTCCAGCGCGTAGTCAGATTGGTCAGCTTGCTGCATCGGTGGAGCCGGTTGACCTATCTTCTCCACTTGTAGGCGTATCGTTAGCTCTTCTTCAAAGATTGCGCTTCGGCCGATAATGTACCACGTGAATATTGCAGCGATAAACTGCGCTCCTGCATCGAGAGACGTAGCAAGCATATCCTCTTGCGTGAACGTGTCGCTGTCAAAAGAGCTGCCCATGTGCCAGGTAATGCGGGCGATAATTAGCTTGATAATGAAGGCCGCCCACCACCAACCCAGCAGCGTGGTAGGCTCTACAAGGCGGCCCAGGGCCGCCCGTTGTGTGTCTTGCCACACCTCGCGCATAATGGTGTAGGGCCGCCAAAAATTGATGAATGGCACAAACCAAGCGCCGGCCGCCCAGCCATCGGAATATTCTGGGCGGATATCTGGTAGTTGGTGCAAATTGTAATAAGCCCGCCGCAGCCACATGATGAGCGTTACGTAACTAGCAATTACTAATACAATATAGCTAAAGCTCAGAAAGGCATACAAATAGTACAGTCCCGCGACAAGCTTATAGCTAATGTTGGCTACGTCGCTGGACCAATTGGGCTGAAGCTGCGCCAGTACACTGATGAGGACTAAGCTACCAGTGTTGAGGCTGAGAAGCAGAAAAACAAGGCGCGCCATGCGGGCCCGCTGCTGATTATCACGGAGCATAAAGCTATTGAATAGGCTGGCTGAATGTGTGTTGCAAACATAAGCTGATAACACCCTGACCGCTGCGCTATGTCAGTCAGTCCAGTACTTTTCGGCGGCAGTCCGTACTTTGTCCTACCATGTCTGATACTGCTGCCGCCCCCGCCAAAAAGCTTTTCCTGCTCGACGCTTTTGCTCTCATTTACCGCTCGCACTTTGCCTTCGCCAAAAACCCTCGGGTAAACTCGAAGGGTATGAATACCGGGGCGATACTGGGCTTCACTAACACGCTGGTAGAGGTGTTGCTGAAAGAAAAACCCACGCATCTGGGCGTGTGCTTCGACTCGGGCAAAACCTTCCGGCACGAGAAGGACGAGAACTACAAGGCCAACCGCCAGGCCATGCCCGAGGACATTGGCATTGCCATTCCGTACATCAAGCAGATTATCGATGCCTTCCACATCCCGGTGCTGCTACAAGCCGGCTACGAGGCCGACGACGTAATTGGTACCTTGGCCCAAAAGGCCGAGGCTGAGGGCTTTGAAGTGTTTATGATGACACCCGACAAAGACTACTGCCAGCTCGTGACCGAGCACATCAAAATCTACCGCCCCGCCTTCATGGGCAACGCGGCCGAGGTGCTCGACGTGCAGCACGTGCTCGACCGCTTTGAGGTAGAGAACGTAATGCAAGTAGTTGATATTCTGGGTTTGCAGGGTGATGCCAGCGATAACATTCCCGGTATCCCCGGCATTGGCGAAAAGACGGCCAAGGCACTCATCAAGCAGTTTGGCTCGGTCGAAAACCTGATTGCAAACTCCGATAAGCTCAAGGGCAAGCAGCAGGAAAACGTGCGCAACTTCGCCGAGCAAGGCCTGTTGAGCAAAGAGTTAGCAACGATTCATGTCAATGTGCCCATTGATTTCGAGGCCGATAAGCTTATCATGGACGCCCCCGACGCGCCGCGCTTACGGGCGCTGTTTGAGGAGTTGGAGTTTCGGCAGCTAGCCGTGCGGATACTGGGTGAGGCTGGAGCAGGCAGCACCAGCCGTACCCCGGCCGCGCCCGTGGGGCGCGGGGCGCGCCGGCCCAAAGTGGCCGCGCCGAGCGCCCAGGGTTCGCTATTCGGCGAGGGCAGCGCGGCGGTAGTCAACGCCGCTGAGAACGGTGAATTTGCCCCCGACGAGGCCGGCGAGTACTACCACGGCCCCACCAAAACGCTGGAAGACATACCGCACCACTACCATTTAGTCGATACGCCGGAATTGCGTAAGACATTGATTGAATTCTTGCTACAGCAAACCGAAGTAAGCTTCGACACCGAAACTACCGGCCTGAATACCATGACGGCGCGGCTGGTAGGCTTGTCGTTCAGCTACGTGGTGGGCGAGGCGTACTACGTGCCCGTGCCGACCGATGATGCCGAGGCGGCACAGGCGCTGGTCGACGAGTTTTGCCCATTTTTTGAGAACGAAAACATTCTGAAAATCGGCCAGAACATCAAGTACGATTTGCTGATACTGAAGAACTACAACGTGCGGGTAGCCGGGCCGTTCTTCGATACCATGCTGGCGCACTACCTCATCGAGCCCGACATGCGCCACAACATGGACGTGCTGGCCGAAACCTACCTGCACTACACGCCGGTGCCCATCACGGACCTCATCGGCCCCAAGGGCAAAAACCAAAAGACGATGGCCGACCTCCCCCCGGCCGCCGTGAGCGACTACGCCTGCGAAGATGCCGACGTGACCTTGCAGCTGCGCCACACCTTCGAGCCGATGCTGAAAGAGCTGGGCCTACTGGGTTTGCTCAACGATGTAGAAAACCCGCTGGTGCCGGTGCTGGCCGACATCGAGTACGAAGGCGTGCGTATCGACTCGGGCGCGATGGGCGAGTATTCGGCCGAGTTGCAAGGCTACGTGCAGGAGCTGGAAACGCAGATTTTCCGCGAAGCCGGGCAGGAGTTCAACATCGGCTCGCCCAAGCAGCTTGGCGAGGTGTTGTTTGATAAAATGCAGGTCGGGGCTGGCAAAATCAAGAAAACCAAAACCGGCCAGTACGCTACCGGTGAGGAAATCCTGAGCCAGCTGGCCGGCGACTACCCCATCGCGGGCCTCATTCTGGAATACCGCCAGCTCAGCAAGCTGCGCTCGACGTATGTAGAAGCGCTGCCGCAATTGGTGAGCCCGCTTGACAACCGCGTGCATACCACGTTCAATCAGGCAGTTACGGCCACCGGCCGTTTGTCTTCGACCAATCCCAACCTCCAGAATATTCCCATCCGCACCGAGAAGGGCCGCGAAATCCGCAAAGCCTTCGTGCCGCGCGATGCGAATCATATTCTGCTGGCGGCCGACTACTCGCAGGTGGAGCTGCGCATCATGGCCGACTTTTCGGGCGATGCTACTATGATTGAGGCTTTCCGCCTTGGTCAGGATGTCCACGCCAGCACTGCCAGTAAGGTATTCAAAGTGCCGCTCGACCAAGTCGATAGCGAGATGCGCCGCAAGGCCAAAACTGTGAACTTCGGCATTATCTACGGCATTTCGGCGTTCGGCCTGGCCCAGCGCATCGGCATCAGCCGCAAGGAAGCGACGGATATTATCGAGACGTATTTCCAGGAGTTTCCGTCGGTAAAGCAGTTCATGGACGACAGCATCAACCGCGCCCGCGAGCTCGAATACGCCGAAACCCTGCTCAAGCGCCGCCGCTACCTGCGCGACATCAACTCGCGCAACGCCACCCTGCGCGGCTACACCGAGCGCAACGCTATCAACGCCCCCATCCAGGGCACGGCCGCCGACATCATCAAGATGGCCATGATAAACATCCACGACTGGCTAATCGAGGAGCGCCTGGGCACCAAGATGATACTGCAAGTGCACGACGAACTGGTGTTCGACGCCGTGCGGGAAGAAGTGGAGTACGTAACCCCCAAAATCCGCGAGCTAATGACCACCGCGCTGCTCCTGCCCCACGGTGTGCCGCTGGAAGTAGAAGTAGGCACGGGCGATAACTGGCTGAAAGCTCACTAAGTATGAAGCACATTTCTTTGCTTGTTGGAGTTTTACTCAGTTTGCAGGCTAATCTGTATGCTCAGAGCGTTCGCTTTGAGAAAGACTCTGTAAAGCAGGTATTTGTCAAAGCGCGGCAGCAGAATAAGCCGCTTTTGGTGATAGTAGGCCCACCGGCCGGGATAAGTTTGCCCCCCTTGCCCAATGGTGCGCCCAATAAGTCGGGGCTGAGTACGCCGGCCGTAGCAGCCGAGCTAAATCGGAATTTCCTAATCAAGGAAGTGGCTTTGGGGGCGGCTGAGGGCGGCGACATCAGCCGCAAATACACGGTGGCGCGCTACCCTACGTACCTCTATTTCAACCCCGATGGCAGCCTGCTCTATCGCAGTGTGGGCAACTACACGTCGGCGGCGCACTACACCAAAGACCTACAAGCTTTTCACCAGGCGCAGGCTGACCCACGTAACCTGAGCTATTACCAAGCCGAGTTTCAAAAAGGGAACCGCGACATTGATTTTCTGAAGCAATTCCTCCGCAAGCGCCGCGAGATGGGCCAGCTGGTAGAGCCGGAGCTACTAGATACCTATGTGAAGCAGCTGCCCGTTAAAGCCTTTGGCCAAGGTGCCGAAGTGCAGTTTGTGCTCGAAAATGGCCCGGTAGTGGGTAGCCAGGCGTATCAGCTTACGCACACAGACAACAAGCAGAAAGACAGTCTCTACCAAGTATTACCGCTGGCGCAGCGTATTGCTATTAACAACCTGATTATTGGGAATACAATGGTGAAAGCCATTGCCACCAAAAACATAAACCTGGCAATGCAGGGAGCTAATTTTGCCCGCACCAGCTGGAGTGATAATTATCAGCGTGGAGCCCGCGCCTACGAGAGCAACATGCTTACCTTCTACCAAAGCACGAAGGATACGGCCAATTACCTGCGCCAGGCGGTGAGCTTTTATGAGCGCTACTGCACGAAGGTTTCTGCCGACTCGGCTGCAAAAGCGAGCGCCGCCGCTAAGGCATTTCGGCAGCGCCAAGCCGCTGGTCAGCCTATTAGTAGCGCGCCTCGCCCCGCCACTGTCGCCGACCAAGCCAGGCTCCAGGACCCTCGGGTGACGCGTGTGGTAATGACCACGACCACCAGCGGCCCGCCCCCATCCTTCATAACGGAGCTGAACAATGCCGCCTGGGCCATCTACCAAACCGGTACTCACAACCGCGAATACCTACTGCGCGCCACGCTCTGGAGCAAGCGCACCATCGAGCTAGACCCCGCCGCCTACGACTACGATACGCTGGCCCACCTGCTCTACCGCCTCGAGTTCTATGACGAAGCCGAAGCCAAGCAAAAGCAAGCAATTGTGTATGCGCGACAGGAAAAAGCCTCGCCTCGCACCTATGAGCAGGAGTTAGAGAAAATGAAAAAGCGCCAGCTATAAGGTGCCTGCGTGGTACAAGGGCGTTAGTCCTGCTCATCTGGCGTTCGTTTGTCGAAGCATCTTGCTCGCATTGTAGGGCAGTAGCTGGTTACTGCGCCACACGGAGTAGATGCTTCGATAAGCGGACGCCAGATGAGCAGGACGGTATACACTACCTAAACCGCTGCTGGCTGCGCTGCCACCAGCAGCCGCACCGGCCCAATGAGCCCCGACTCCAGCAGGGGGGAATCCTGGCAGTAGTGCTGCCACGTGGTGAAGGCCACGCGGGCGCTGGCGGGCTTAGGCTGGCCCTGCACGTACCAGGCTGGCATGGCGGTGATGCCGCCCTTCTGGCCGAAAGCCTCGCCGGAATAGTCGTACTCGGCGGGCTGCTGCTTGTCGCCGATGAGGCGGTTGGGCCAGAGGTTGGTGACGCGAACTTCGAGCTGGTTGTCGCCGGGTTGAACCGTGTCGGTGATGTCGAGGCGGAAGGGCGGCTTCCAGAGCGTAGCCAGGGGCTTGCCGTTCAGCACCACCTCAGCCAGCACGGCCACCGCGCCCAAGTCGAGGTATAGGCGCTGGCCGCTGGCGGGCTTGGCAGCGCGGAGGGTTTTGCGGTACGTGGCCGTGCCGGAGAAGTATTTGATGCCCGGCTCGGAATGCAGATGCAGCGACTGCAAGCGCGGCAGCGTGGCAGTGGCCGGTGCGCCTAGGTTTTCGGAGAAGCTCACTTGCCAGGAGCCGGCCAGCTCGACTGGACGAGGTAGGGTGGTGATTTTTAATGTAGTACTACGGCCGGCTTGGTCCTGCAAGGTGTACGCACCATTTTGCCAGAATAGTATTCCGGCGGTGGCAGCGCCGGTAGGTTGCAGCACGGGTGGCTCCAGCGGCGCGGGGGGCGGGGTGGCGGCCAGGGCACGCACCTGGGTGGCGCTCAAAGCCTGCGTGTCCAGCTGCGGCGTGCCCATGTCGCCTTCAAAGTAAGCCGATGCGCCATCGGGCCGCTCGTCGCCGAGGCCGGGGTGCACCTGCCGGCCCGAGGCCTTGCCCTGGCCGATGAGCTCGCCGTTGAGGTACACCAGCGGCACGCCGCTTTGATACACTAAGGCTAAGTGCGTCCAGCCGGAGGTGGGTTTTTGCAGCACCAGCACGGCATTAGTAATGTCGCGCACCCGCTCGTGAACGATGACGGCGTTGCGCCCTATCCGCACGCCCGCCACCGCGTGGCCAGGGCCGTAGAGCGTCTCGCCCTCGGCCGGGAAGAAAGCGAAGCTAGCCACCCCAAAGCGCGCCGTGGGCTGGTCGGGAATGGTAATGTCGCACTCCGGCTTTACCCAAGCGCTGATAGTAAAGGTGTTGACTGTGTCGCGGTGCTGGCCCATCGGTGCAGCCGGAAAAGCTGCCAGTCCCAGTACCACGCGCCCATCCTTAGCCACCGAGCGCAGCTGCCGGGCCGGGGCCGCCTCCCGAAATACCACGAAAACCGAGCCCGCCGGCTCTAGCTCCAGTGCCACCCGCGTGCGGCCATTGGCCGACTCGTACACGGCGGCGGGCACGGCCTCGCCGGTGGCAGCGTTCCAAAATTCGGGGCGCCGGCCCGCCACGCGGAAGGTCGCCACCAGCGTTTCGGGCCGGCGCTTGCGGTTGGCCACGAAGTACACCTCACCCTCGGGCAGGCGGCGGTGCAGGTAATTGATGGCAGGGTCGGAGGAGCGGGCGCTGAACTCAAAATCGGGCGGCGTTTGCAGCATATTGAGCACCTGCTGCACTGGCTGGCCCACGAATACGCGGCCCTGTCCTACGCGCAATTCCGGGCCAGCGCCGCTCCACAGCTCATCGGCCAGGCGCTGCCACTCGGCGGTGGCGGCCGGGCCGCCTACGAGGCTGGCGCTGCGCTGCGGCTTCGGCCCCAGGATGCTCAGGCCTTGGCCCACCAGTTCGCGCAGCTTGCGCAGCAGCAGCAGCGACATGGTGGGCCGTAGCGGCAGTACCAGCAGGCGGTAGCGCTGGCCTTCGGGTAAAGCCAACTGGCCATCGGCTACGGTAGCGCGCTTTAATAACGTCTCTACGTTGATGTTATCGTAGTCGTAGCCCACGGGCGGGGCTGGGTTGGGGGCGGGGCGCAGCGACACGTCTTCGCCAGGGGCATCGTCGGCAGTGAGGTAAAGCAGGTCGGCTACAAACTGGCCTTGTTGTAGCAGATACTGGCAGCGCGCCAAGTACTTAAACCACTCGGCACCGGTCTCAAACCAGGTGTTGGTGCGGTCCATGTGAATGCCCCACGGCCCCATCGTCATGCCGGGGCGGGCGGTGGGGTGCGGCTGGTGGGCATAGCGGTGAAATATCATCCGGTTAAGCCCCAGCGTAAACATGTAGTCACCGTCGGCCTTCAGCGAATAAGGATGCTCCTGCCACTTCGAGTGCACCGCATCGCCGGTGAAGGCCTCGGCACCCACCACGGCCCGACCATTGATGTGCTGCACCGACGAGGCCACCTTCAGCGAGTGCCGGAAGCGTAGTGTGCGCACCCAAAACTCGCCCATGTTTACATCCATGCGCGAGCCCGCTTGCAGCTGCTCAAACGGCCCACCGTTGTATGGCTCAGTGTAAGCCAAAAAGCCATTTTCGTGGCATAGCTCGGCGCAGCGGCCGTAGTAGTTATTGGCCATCAGGTCGGCCTGGGTGCGGCGCATATCCCAAAGGAATTTCTCGGTCAGCTCCTCGTTGCCTATCACGCGGCCCGTCATGGCCGGCAAGTAGTGCAGCAGCTCGTAGCCCCGGCTGGCCTGGAAATCCTGCGGAAAATTGACTGTCCAGTTCTGCATGCCAACCTCGTAGGAGTCAATCAGCAAACCCACTTTGCTCTTGTTATGCATCGCCTTAAGCGCGGGCAAGAGTTGGTCGAACATCTGGTGGAAGTGAAAGTCGAACGCCTCGCGGCTAAACTTATCGCACTCCAAACCCTGCCCCGTCGTGGGCGCGGCTTTGTTGATACGGTCGGTGGCGGTGTGGCCCAGGCGCAGCACCACCCAGTCGCCGGCCGGCGCTTTCCAGTCGAGCTGCCCGTCGGGCTGCATCAGCTTGGTAAGGTCGATAAGCTTGGTCGGGTCGATGATTTCATCGGCCGGCACGGCGGGGCCGGGCGCGGCTGAGGCCGCCATGCCGGCCACGCCCGGCTGCCCGCCAGCGAAGTTGGCCTTGGTCGTCCAGTCATTGAGGCGCGTCGCGCCCGAAAGCCGCACCTGCATCACGCGGGCCGCTAGGGGCAGCGTCAGCCGAAAAAACTTCGCCCGCACCGGCGCAAAGCTGGCCGCGCCCGGCGTTTCGGTAATTACCAGCGGCAACTCGGCCACCTTGCGGAAGCTAGTGCCATCGTCCGATACTTCCACCCCAATCGGCCCCACCGGCAGCACGCGCCCGCCGCCCAGGCTGGCCGGCGCGGCGGTATAAATGAGCACCGAGCGCGCCTCAAACGGCGCTGAAAATGCCAGCAGCAAGGTGCCCGGCTGCGTGGCGCTCGTGGGCGCTATCTCAAGGCCCGGCCCGGTGCCGGCTACCAATTGCGCCTTATCAACCGGGCCGGCCGGGGTGCTGATGCTGGTGAGCGTATCGCTCCAGGTTTGCCGCTCGCCGGCCGGTGCCGGGAAGGCCAGCACGGCTACATCGCGGTAGTAGTTGAGGCGCTTGAACGGCTCGGGTAGGTTGATTTTCTGCTTCTTGCCACCGCGCACCACGGTTTCGCTCCACGTCACCTGCTGCATGGTGCGCTCGGGCGTTATCCACGGCCCGCCGCTCGACGACCAGCCGGGGCAATTGTGCATCTGAAATTCCAGCCCCAGCCGGTCGGCCTCCCGGATGGTGTGCTGCATCAGCCGCAGCCACTCGGCGCTGCCATATTCCACCGGCCCGATGGGGATGCCTGAGCCCACGCTAAAATTCTGAAACCCGCCAATGCCCACGCGCTGCATGGCCTCCAGGTCGCGGGTGATGCCGTCCTGCGTAACGTGCCCGTTCATCCAGTGCCACCAGGTATGCGGCCGGGCCGAGGCGGGCGGGTTCAGAAAGCCCGTTTGCAGTGGCGTGGCAACTTGCGGCCGGCCCATTGCGTGGATAATCTCGGTGGGCGTGATGAGCGTGAGCAGGCCAGCGGCACTGGTACGCTGAAGAAAGTCGCGGCGATTCATGGGTGGGAGTATATGGTTTGGTTAATAAGTGATTATCTGACTAATAGCGTCCGTCCGGCTAAGTCTGCGAAGCATTTTGTCAGGTTTGCAACGGGCGTGAGTTATCGGGTAAGCCGAGCCATCAGCTGTAAAGAGATGCTTGCTTCGTCAGCATAGCCGGCGCAGAAAACGAAGCTTACTTCCCCACCAGCGGCAGCATCCAATCAAGCAGCAGCACGCCCAGCAGCCCTACCACCGACACCAGCGTTTCCATCACCGACCACGAGCGCAGCGTGTCCTTCACCGAGAGGTTGAAATACTCTTTGAACATCCAGAAGCCCGAGTCATTGATGTGCGAAAACAGCAGGCTGCCCGCCCCGATGGCCAGCACCATCAGGTTGGGGTTGGCGTGCGACTGTGCCAGCGTGGGCAGCATCATGCCCGCCGCCGTGAGGCCCGCCACCGTCGACGAACCCAGGCACACCCGGATAAACCCTGCAATCAGCCAGCCTAGCAGCAGCGGCGGCAGCCCCGTGCCTTGCAGCCCGGCCGCCAGGTGCTGGCTGGCTCCGCTGGCTACCAGCACTTCTTTCAGCGCCCCCGCCCCACCAATGATGAGCAGCAGCGGGGCCACGTCGCGCACGGCGGCGGCGTAGGTTTCCATCACGGCGGGCAGGGTTTTGCCCTGCGCGGTGCCCAGGCTAATTGTCGTCACCACTACCGATAACAGCATCACCACGCCCGGGTCGGCCAGAAAAGCCAGGGCCGGGCGCAGTGGCCCGCCCGCCGGCAGCCTGGCTTGCAGCGTGAGCACCACCGCCAGCACCAGCACCGGCAGCAGCGACGACCAGAAGCTCGTAGCCCGCCCCGGCAACTCGTCTACGGGCCGTGTCTCAGCCGCAAAGCCAGCCAGCGGCTGCGATACTAAGTCCTTGAGCGTGCGCGTATAAAGCGGCCCGGCTATAATAATAGCCGGCACCGCCACCAGCAGCCCGTAAATAAAAGTGAGGCCGATATTGGCGTGAAACTGCACCACCAGCGCCGTTGGCGACGGGTGCGGCGGCAAAAAGCCGTGCAGCACCGACAGCGAGGCCAGCATGGGCAAGCCCACGTACACGGCCGGCAGCCGGTACTGGTACACCACCGAAAATATCAGCGGGATTGCCAGCAGAAACCCCACGTTGTAGAACAGCGGAATGCCGATGACAAAGCCCGTGGCCATCATGGTCCACTGCACGTTTTTGAGGCCCGTACGGCCCAGCATCGTAGCGGCAATCTGCTGGGCGGCCCCGCTTTCGGCCACCAGTTTGCCCAGCATTGCGCCTAGTATTACTACCAGCGCCACCGAGCCCAACGTATCGCCCAAGCCCTTTTGCACGGCCCCCAGCACCTGCGTCGAACTCAGCCCCAACGCAAAGCCGGCTGGCAAGGCCACGAGCAGAAAAGCCAGGAAGGCATTGACCTTGCCCCAGCTAATGAGCAGGATAAGCGCCAGCACGGCCAGGGCAATAACGAGCAGCGTCATGGGTGGGATTTAAGGAAGAATATTGAGAGCCTTTCGTTCGAGTGAACCTCACCCCGGCTCACCCTCTTTTTTAGAGAGAGGGCCGGGGGGGGAGGTTAACGTACCATCCGCCGCACCACCACCGGCCCCAGCAGCCCGGCCGGCATCAGCGTGCTCTCCCGGCCGGTGTATTGCGCGTAGTGCACGTCGCCCTTGGCAGCCAGCCCGATAGACTCATTCCGCTGCGTAGGCGTCACGCGCACTTCCAGCTGGTTGGCCCCAGCTTTTAAGTGCGGAGTGATATCCAGTGCATAAGGCGCGTATAGCCGCTTGCCCGCCGATTTACCATTCACATACACGTCAGCCGTGAAGTACACCGTGCCCAAATCCAGCACGTAGCGGCTGCCAGCGGGCAGCTTGTCGAGCTTCAGCGTAGTGGTGTACACGCCATCGGCAGCTTGGTAAGTGAACTGTGGCTTGCTGCGCCAATCGAATAGCGGGCTGTTAGCCGCCGTAGCTGCGCCGGCTTTCACCGTCCAATTGGTGAGGCTGGCTACCGTTTGGCCGGCCTCCAGCGCCGGGGCTGGCGCGGCCAGCACTGCGGCCGGCAGCGGCGTAGCCGTGGCGTAGAGCATCACCGCGCCGTAGGGTGGCAGGCGGTAGCTGAGCGTCGGGCCCGCGTTTGCCGTAAGGGTGCCGTGGTCGGCATCGAGCCAATAGGCATTGGGCAGTTCAGCATTGGCCATCAGGCTGATAGTCTGCCACTGGTCTGATTTATTCCAGAGAAATTTCAGGCGGCTGCCATCCGTCATTTCACGTTCCAGCTGCCGCGTGAATGAGTACGAGCCGGCAAACTTCAGCTTTTGCGGCAGCTGGCTGGCCCAGGCGGCAAGGCCGCTTTCGCTGGCTAGTACCCGGCCGTTGGCCTGCTGCGTGGCCTCGGTGAGCAGCTGTTTGGTGTGGGCGTCGTTCTGCGCGTAATTGAGGTGGCTGGGCTGCTTGGCCGGAATATCGCCCAGCACCAGCAAGCGGCCGCCTTGCTTGGTTAGCCCATTGAGTCGCTGCGCGCTGGCCAGCTGAATGTATGGCTCGCGCACCAGCAGCACGGCCTGGTATTTATTGCCCCTGATGTCAATTTGCCCGCCTTGGTACTGCGCTTGTTGCAGCGAAGCATCGTTCACCAATTCCCAGGTCACGCCAGCGGCTTCCAGCGCATTCACCGTGGCAGCCAGGTTCTTAAACCACGCCGACGTTTCGCTGTACTTGCGGGCGGGCATCTTATTCACGCCGGTGGCGTCTTCGGGCTCCACGCCTTTGAGGTAGCCCTGGGTCAGGATTTCCTCGGGGTTGGTGAGCACCACGCCGTTGTCTACGCCCAGCAGCGGGTAGTAGATGAGCACGTCGGTCTTGGGCCTGCCGGCTCGCAGTGCGTACTGCGTGCGCTGCACGTAGCGGTTCACGTCCTTCATGTACCGCCAGAAATTATCTTTCTCCTTAATGCTCGATGAGTAGGTCAGAAAGGGCGTAAACGGCGAATCAAACGGGTTCCAGCCATCGGGGCCGTAGTCGGGGTTATTGTATTGATAGGCAGTGCCGTGGTAGATAATCTGGTTTACGCCCGCTGCAAACGCCTTATCCACCGACAGCTTGATTTTTTGCGGTGTCGTCATCTCGGCACGGTGCCGGTACACAATAGCCTCGGCTGAGGTCACCGGCCTATTGTAGAGGTGCGCGCCCGAGGTTACGACCTTCAAAAAGCCTTCCGCGCCCTCGGCGTACAGCTGCTCGGTTTCGGGGATGGACGAGTTGCCGGCCGCCGCTATCACGTCCATCGGCAGGCCGTAGGGCTGGGTGCGGTGCAGCATACCCCGGCTTTCGAGCCAGCCCCGGCTGGTATCGAAAAAGTGCGTTTGCAGCAGGTCGCTCAGCGTCAGGTCGTAGTCGTAGCGAATGCGCCAGTCTTCGGGCGAAAACGCGAAGTAGGGCTTCTCGTTGGGGTAAATGCCCTGCTCAGCGTGGTTGTTGTAGCCGGGCTGCAAGTTGGCTGGCAGCAAAGTCGTTACATCATAGCCCCGGTTCTTTTTGAACACCTCAAACAAGTCATTCGAGTAGTGCCGGTCTACCTGAAACTCGTAGCTGTCGTTGAACACCGCCCGCAGCGGCTGCCCATAAAACGCCTGCAACCCCGTGCGCGACCCAAACAGGTGGTTGTAATTTTTATTGACCTTGGTCGAATCGAAATGATTGGGCACGAATCCCTTATCGGCCGAGGCAATCCATTTGGGCATCTCGCCCGATGGGAACGCCCAAAACGCAATGACTTGCCACTCGCCGGCCGGGGCCTGCCAGCGCAGGCGGCCATCGCGCACCTGGCTGGTCAGGTCCACCACCGTGCCCGGGTCGAGCTGCATAGTTTGGGCGTTGTCGAGGGGGCCGCCTGCCACTTGCCGGGCGGCCACCACGCGCTGCAGGCGCGCTAGGTTGGCGGGCACCGGGCCGTATTTCAAGGTCAGATTGGCCAGCGAAGTAGTGCCCGCTGGCGGCCCTTTGTGCGCCATTGAGGGGCGGGGCACCTCTAGCTCCACCAGCTTGCCGCCCTGCACGGCCACGCGGGCGTGATTCAAAGTCAGGAAGTTGTCCTCAGCCGTGAGGTACGGCCCGCCCGTCGACCAGCCGCTGCCGTCGCTCATGTCCACCGTGAGGCCCCGCTGCCGGGCCTGCGCCAGCACGGTGCGCACATTTTCATAAAACGTCGGCGAATCCCAGCTTTGGATGCGCGCCAGCTCATCGGCCTTAGGGCTCTGGTTCATGCCCCGCACGAAGGGCTGGATTTCCACCCCGCCAAACCCATTATCCGCCAATACATTCACTTCCCGCGCCAGCTCGGTCGGCGTCACATCATTACCCGGCCACCACCAGCGCGTGAAGGGTGCATACTCGGTTGGCGGGCTCTTAAACGCCGCCGCATCAAAGCTATAGGGCTTCAGCCAGCGTGCATCGGCGGCTGCCGACACGGCGGCACTGGGCGCGCTACTGGCCGGCGCAGCAACTGCTGTGGCAGTAGCCCCCGGCGAGGTAGCCGCCGTAGTAGCCGGCCGCTGCGATGAGCAGCCAGCCACCAGCAACGCAGCGGGTAGGCTCAGCGCCAAGTATTTAAAGGTGGGTGGGAAAGGAGGCATAGGAAGGAAGAATATTGGCCAGCGCAGGGTGCGGGGCTTGCCTCCGCCCGCCGTTATACAGTTAATCGGACTGAACAACGCCGGTCGGGGGCATGCCCTCGGGCCTACTGGGCTTTCGTGCAGGGCGTGAGCGTCACCGGCCCCAGTAGGCCCGAGGGCTGCCAGCGCCAAGCGGCCGCGTCGAAGGGCTGGTAAGCCAGATTTACAAAATTGATTTCGTGGTAGTTGCGCCACGTTACCTTGCGTTTGTCGAGGTCGATAATGCGGTTAGCCATCAGGTTGGCTACTTCGATTTTAAGCTCGTTGCGGCCTTTTTTGAGGTAAGCGCCGAGGCGGCACTCGTAGGGCACGCTCCAGAGCAGGGCCACTTCGCGGCCGTTTACCCACACGCGGGCGCTTTCGCGTACGTCGCCCAGCTTCAGCAGGTAGTCGGCCGCCGGCTTGGCGGGCAGCGTGAAAGAGGTGGTGTACTCGGCCCGGCCCGAGAAGCGGGCGGCATTGGCCTCGGGCAGCTCGGGCCACGAAGTCAGCTGCTTGAGCTGCTGGGGTTTGGGCAGCTCAGGCCCGCCAGCGGTGAAGGTTAGTTGCCATGGCCCGGCCAGCGTCTGGGCCGCGCCGCTCGGCGTGAGGTAAGCCCAAGCCGCGCCGCTAGCCGGTGCATTACTGGTTTTCAAGATAATAGATTCGCCGGGCTGCACTTGCACCCGCACCTGCGTAGTGCCGGCCAGCGCGGGTTGACTGGCCGCTACGCCACTTTGGCCAGTTTGCGGGTCGAGCAGCACTACCGACTTGGCAGCGGTATTCAGCGGCACCCACGAATCAACGGCTTTGGCCGTGTGGTTGACGAGGTAGTAATAGCGCCCATCGGCCACCGCCCGCCGAATAAACTGCAAGCCTGAGTCGGTAAGGGTTTCGCGGGTAATATTCGAGGTTTCAAGCGCTTGCTGTACATCGGCTGCCAGTAGCACGCGGCCTGCGCCCACGGTGGCACGCTGTACGCCCGTACCAGCCGGAGCAAATTTCAGCTCGGCCAGCATAGTGCGGAGCTGTTGCCGCCGCTTTTCGAGCTCGTATTGGCCGGGCACGTCTTTAGGCAATTCCTGGAGAATAACCGTAGCACCCTGTCGCGCCAGCTGCACGATGCTGGCCAGCGTTTCGAGGGGCATGAAGTCGGTGCGCGGCACCACCAGCGCCCGGTAGCTCGCGCCCTGCGGCGATACGTGCAGCTGGCCGCCGGTCAATTGGATTTGCTTCAGCAAGTTGTCTGATACAAAATCGACTGCGTAGCCGCGCTTCATCAGCTGCTGCGCGTCCTTGTAAAAGGCGGTGGGTTGTAGCCACTGGTCGATGGTATGAATGCTTATCAGCATTTCCAGTTTGTTGGCCGGGGCGTAGTGGCGCACATCGTAGGCGGGCCAATAGAGCAGCACGTCGCTCTCGGCGCGGCCAGCTTGCAGCACCGACTGGCAACGGGTGATGTACTCATTCAGCCCCGGCAGGTGGGGCCACCAGCTATTGGCCGGCACAAACTCGGTGGAGGCGTAAAACAGCCAGCCCGGCCACCCAGCCGCCGCTGGCGAGTAGGTGCTGCCGTGGTAAAACACGTGGTTGACGCCCGCCAGAAACACCTGCTCCACCTCGGGCTTGCAATTGGAAAGCGGTACCTTGAAATGCTCGCCCAGCCAAGTAAAGGTCTCCGACGACACCAGCGGCTTGCCCAGCATATTGCCCGCCGACGAGGCAAATTTCAACATCACCGGGTCGGGCGGCGGGTTTTTGTATTCGGGGCTGTCCGAGTAATATTTCTCGCCCGGTATCGGAAAGCGCGTGATGCCAAACGTCTCGCACTCCGGCACATCCACGGTGCCATAGAGGTCGATGAGGTTGCCCGGAAAGCCGTGCGACTGGTTGCGCGAGCGGGCTTTTTGGCCGTGTATCCAGCTGGTCCAGGGCGTCACAAAGTTTTCCTGCACCAGCTCGGCCATCGTTTCGCGGTAGTCGTCGCGTAGGCGGGCAGCTTCCTCCGTGGTGGCCTGGCTCAATAGCTCGCGCAGGTAGGGCCGCACATCGTAGCCGCGCCGCCGCTGAAACTCATCGAGTAAGCGCGGCGTGAAATCGGCATCGTACACCTCGTAACTGTCGTTGAAAAACATGCGCACGCCCGTAGGCCGGCCGCCAAATGCCTGGTCGAAGCGGCCCAAATACGTTTTGAGCGCATCGCCCGAAAGGTGGTCCATTACTAGGCCCGCGCCACCAGGGGCAGCACGCTTCACCATCTGCCCGGTGTGGCCGGCAAAGGCGGCGTACAGTTCCCAACTACCGCCTTTGGCCTGCCAGTCTAGCGTGCCATCGGCGCTCAGCTTGGTGCGTAGGTCGAGCCGCTCACCCTTGGGGCCGTAGGCTGTCAAAGCCACCAATGGTGCGGGGTAGCGCTGCTGTTTAGGGTCTTGGGGCGCTATTTTCTCACTCAGGCGCTGGTTGGCGCTCAACGTGTATTTCTGAATCACTAGCTTGCCCGCCGCGTATTCGGGCGTGATTTGCGGGCCGCCGTAGGGCCAGCCGGTGCCTAGGTTCATATCCACGCCCAGCCCGAGGCTATCGGCGGTGTGAGTGGTCGTGCCCAGCATTTGGAGCCAGCGCGGCGTCAGAAAATCAATGTATTGCGGCTCGTAGCCCACTGCCCCATATATCGGCGTGATTTCGACCCCGCCCATGCCGGCTTGCTTGAACTGCGTTAGTTCGCGGCGCAGGTTGGGCGCATCCACGGCGCTGCCCATCCACCACCAGCGTGCCCAAGGCCGCGTTTGGGCCGTGACGGCGGGCCAGGGCGATGAAGTAGTGCCTCTGGGGGGCGCACTAGGCTGGGCCATCGCCGTGGCTACTTGCAGCGCAAACAGAGCTAATAAATTGATTTTCATGACATATTAAACCCGCAGGTGGGTTGCTGATACAATTCCTGGAAAAATTTCTGGCACAAGCTCAGGCTTATTTTTTAGAAACTGTATGCGGGCGTAGCCTGTGGCAGGCTTGCCGGGTATGTTACCCCACCCTCGGTCCCTGCTATCTCCCCGAGAGTAGGGGCTGGGGGTGGGGTAAACGCGCCTAAAACCGATAAGTAGCCGTCAGATAATACGACCGGGGCTGCACCAAAATAGCGAAATACGTCGCATTCGGGTCGGTCACTTTCACGAAGCCCTGGCGGTCGCCGGCGAGTGGGAATCCGCCCGGCGCGGCCCAGCTCATGATGCCTTCCGATTGCAGCAGGTTGTTGATGTTGCCGCTGAGCAAGAACTTGGGCGTCACGTTGTAGCCCAAGCCCAGGTCGAACTGGCTGAACGAAGGCAGAATGAACGCATTGGCCACGTTGGCGGGGCGGGCACCCATGTATTTCCAGCCCAAGTAGCCATAGTACTTTTCGCGGGTGTAGGTGCCCGTCACGTTCAGCATTAGGTTGGGCGTGTTGTCGGCCTTATTGCCTGAGTACGAGTAGTCCACGTAGTCATCGGCGCGTCCATTCACTGTCGAGCGGATGATGCCCCAGTCGGTAGCTTTCGACGATTGTACCGTAGCCACGGCCCGCAGATTGAGGGCTGCCAGGATGTTGTAGTCGCCTTCCACTTCCACGCCATAGGTGGTGATTTTGTTATACACCGGGTCCGAAACGTAGGGCTTCAGGTTCTCATCAACCAGCGACGTGAAGGTGTAAATGTTGCTCAGCTGGCTGTAGAAGGGCGTGATGAACAGGTTCAGGTTTTTGCGCTGGGTCTTGAAGCCAATCTCCGCCTGCTGCACCGTTTGGGCCTGTGGGTCGATGTTGTCGGCGTTGTACTGACTGGCCTGGTAGGTGCCGATGTAGAACGACAAATCGGGTGCTTTTTTGCCCACCGAGTAGCGGCCGTAGATGGCGGTCTGGTCGTTGAGCTTGAAGTTCAAGCCTGCCGAATATGATAAGGTATTCAGTACTTTATCAAACGAAAATACCGGCCCGTAGCTGTAAAACTTGTTGTCGTACAGCGTGAGTGGGTTGCCATCGACGCCGCCGTAGGTGGGGCGGTTCTGGTTGTCGGCGGCGGCGGCGGCATTCAGGCCCCCGGCCGAAACGGTGCCATTTACCCGAATGTGCTCGTAGCGAGCGCCGGCGTCGAAGTTCAGCTTCTCGGTAATGGCCCAGTCGTAGCCGAAGAAAAACGCCTTTTGGTCCTGGGTCATGTGGTGCTCTTGGTGGGCACCCTGGCCGCCAAGGTTGCCCCAGCCAGCGCCGTTGGTCACCTGCCGAATATTGCCGTTGAGGTCACGTAGTGTCACGTCAATCATGCCGGGTTGGTTTTCAATGGTCGTGAGGCCCACGCCGGCGCGGCCGCTCTCAAAGTCGAGGTGCGTGCGCCCGTAGTAGCCGCCCGCCGTGAAGGTCATGGTATTCACCTTCTTAGATACCAGCAGTTGGTCCATCACCTCCTGCGTTTTGAAGAGCTGAATCAACCCGAGCTGGGTCACCACGCCATTTTGCAGCACGCCCTGGCCGGGCAGGTTGTTTTGCGTCACCGTAAACTTGTCGCCTGTGGGCTGGCCCGCCGAATTGGTGCCAGTAGGCTGATAATCAAGTGTTGCCAGCGACTCATTTGAGCCGTGCCGCGTGAAGCTGTAGGTGCCATAAATGCCCCGCGTGCCGAAGAGGTTGTGCAGGTTGGCATTGTCCAGCCCCAGCGGATACACCTGCGCCGACGAGTTCCAGTTGATGTCCTTGTTCGAGTACTTGAAATTATTGCGAATCGAAAACTCGTGCCCCAGGTCGTACTGAAACTCCAAGCCGGCCGAGTAGTCGCGGGAGCGCGCTAACCGCGACGGGTCGAAGTTTTGAAGATTGGTAGTCGAACCAAACGGCACGTCGAAGCTGCCCGCTGGCGGCAAATACGAGGTGGTATTGCTAGCACCCGGCGCAGGCGTAGGGTGCTCAAAATCCTTAACCGGAATAAACTCAAACCAGCCGTTGCGGTCGTTCAAAAACTTGCCGTAGAAGCGAATAAAGCCCTTGTCGAAGTTGCGCGTGACGTTGCCCTTCACTTGGCCGCCCACGTTCATGGGGTAGCCGGGGTTGCGTGCGCCCTCACTGTAGCGGTAAAAGCCGCCGAGGTTGTACGTCCACTTATTATCAGCGCTCAGCGCCCCTCCAAAGTTGAGGTCGCTGCGGTAGTAGTTGCCATTGCCTTCGCGGCCATATTTCAGGCGCACCTCGCCGCCAAATTTATCCTGGCCGGTTTTAGACACGTAGTTGAAAATGCCGCCCGGCGCATTGGCCCCAAAAATGGAGGCCGTGCCGCCGCGCACCGCCTCCAGGCGTTTCAGGGTAGCATCGGTGCGGTAGAAGTAATCGGGTCCGAAGTTGCTGAAGGTGACGTTAGTTACCGGCAGGCCATCTTCTTGTAGCGACACGTAGTAGTAGCCCTTGTCGGCATCGGTCGAGTTGGCCGATACGCCCCGCGAGTACACCACGTTGCGGATTTCGCCGAGCGCCGAGTTTACAAACACGCCGGGCACGTTCTTGAGCACGTCGGCCGCGCTCACCGGCGCTTGCAGCTCAATCTGCTTGGATGAGATTGTCGAGATAGCCACCGACGATTCGAGCTTGGTGCGGGCATCGGCCACGCCGGTCACAATCACGTCGTCGAGCTGCTTGAGGTCGTCGGCTAGCTTCACCGTCAGCGGTTTACCCTGCGGCACGGTCACGCTGAGCGTCTGCGTAATTAGCCCCACCGACGAGATAACAATCATGTTAGCCCCGTCGGGCACGTTGCTGAGCGTGAAGCCCCCGTTGGCGTCGGTGCTTGCGCCATTGGTGGTGCCTTTCAGCAACACAGTGGCACCGGGCAGCCCGCCGCCGCTCTGGTCGGTTACAGTGCCTTTAATAGTGCCAGTTTGGGCCAAAGCCGGCACAGCGCAGGCCAGCAGCCACAGCAGCAATAAGCGCCCGAGCGCCAGCGGCCAGCGCGGAGAAATAAAAACTTGGTTCATGATGGGTGGGCTTTAAAAGAGAGAAGTATATAGAGAATAGGTAGTTGGCCACCGATTGCTATTGAAATCAGCCCGCCAACACCACGAAAAATTGCTAGCGTACAAAAGCCATCGCCACGCCACCATCCACGTTGAGCACGTTGCCCGTGGATTTGCTCAGCGAGCCATCCACAAACACGAGTACCGCTTTGGCAATGTCTTCCGAAAGCAGCTCCTCGCCGAGCAGCGTGCGCTTGGCGTAGTGGGCGGGCAGCTCCTCTACCGTGATGCCGTAGGCCTTGGCGCGGCCGGCAGCCCAGTCGCCTTCCCAGATTTTGGAGCCGCGCAGCACGGCATCGGGGTTCACGGTGTTGACACGGATTTTGTCGGCGCCCAGCTCGGCGGCCAGCAGGCGGCTCATGTGCAGCTGGGCGGCTTTGGCCGTGCCGTAGGCCACGTTATTCGGGCCAGCCACGAGGCCGTTTTTGCTGGCAATGTTGACGATATCGCCGCCCAGGCCCTGCTGGCGCTGAATGGCCACGGCTTGCTGGCTCACCAGGAACTGACCCTTCACGAGCACGTCGTTGAGGATGTCCCAATCGGCCTGCGTGGTGTCGGCCAGCGGCTTCGAGATGGACAAGCCAGCGCAATTGACGATAATATCTACGCCACCAAACTGGAGCACCGTCTGGCGCAGCGACTCGGCAATGGTTTCGGCGTCGAGCACGTTGATGGGCGCGGTCAGGGCGCTGTCTTTGCCGAACTGCTTGCGCAGGTTGGTTTGCGTTTCGTCGAGGCGGTCGCGGTCGGCTGCCACTACGCAGGCCCCGTTTTGGGCCAGCAATTCGCAGATAGCCAGGCCGATGCCGCCGGTGCCGCCCGTCACGTAGGCGATTTTGCCCGACAGCGACTTGGGCTTGGGCATGCGTTGCAGCTTGGCTTCTTCCAGCAGCCAGTACTCGATGTTGAAGGCTTCTTGCTCGGCCAGGCCTTGGTACTCAGACACGGCCTCCGCGCCCTTCATTACATTGATGGCGTTGGTGTAGAACTCGGCGGCTACGCGGGCGGTCTGCTTGTCTTTCGAGAAGGAGAACATGCCCACGCCGGGCCACAGGATGATAACGGGGTTCGAGTCGCGCACGGCGGGCGAGTTGGCGTGCTTGCTGCGCTCGTAGTAGGCCACGTAGTCGGCGCGGTAGGCTTCGAACTGGCCTTCCAAATAGGTTTTTACGCTGGCCGCGTCGCCTTTCATCGTGTCGGGGTCGAGCACGAGGGGGCGGATTTTGGTGCGCAGGAAGTGGTCGGGGCAGCTGGTGCCTTTTTGCGCGAGACGCGGCAGGTCATTCGAGTTCACGAATTCGAGCACGCGGGCATCATCCGTGTAGTGGCCGAGCATGCGGCGCTTGCTGCTGGCAAGGCCGCGCAGCACGGGCATTACCGAGGCGGCCAAGCAGCGGCGCTCGGCCGCCTCGGGGCCGTCGGTCAGCTTCACACCCCCGAAAACGGGCTTGTTTTTACCGTAGTTGGCTTCCAGATACGTGGCCGCCATCTCAATCACTTCCAGCGTGTTGATGTAGGACTCGTAGCTGGTGTTGCCCCAGGTGAACAGACCGTGTCCGCCCAGAATCACGCCGCGCAGGTTGGGGTTTTCAGCCACGATTTTCTCGAGCTGCAAGCCCAGGTCGAAGCCCGGCTTCTGCCAAGGCAGCCAGCCCATGGTGTCGCCCCAGATAGCGTACATGATTTGCTCGCCGTCTTTGCTGGCGGCAATGGCAATCAGGGCATCGGGGTGCAGGTGGTCGATGTGCTTGAAGGGCAGCAGGCCGTGCAGTGGGGTGTCGATGCTGGGCGTGGCGCACTTGGGGTCGAAGAGGCAGTACTCAAATAGACCCACCATTTCGTCTTCGTGGGCCAGGCCGCGGTAGCGGTTTTTGAGCTGGTGCAGCTTCTCCACGTAGAGGTTAGCGCAGCCGGCTTTGGTCAAGGTGCCGATGTCACCGCCCGAGCCTTTTACCCACATCACTTCGGCGGGCTGGCCGCTCACCGGGTCCGTTTCCTGAATTTTGCACGAGGTGTTGCCGCCCGCGTAGTTGGTCAGGCGCAGGTCGGCCCCCAGCAGGTTGGAGCGGTACAGAAACAAGGCCACTTCGTCGCCAGCCAGCTCGGCGGCTTTGGCTTCATCCCATAAATAGCTGACGTGCTG
>CAXUKA010000011.1:27057-46163 GCA_964251335.1 uncultured Hymenobacter sp. | reverse complement strand
CAGTGCCCGCGTGACCACCAGCGACAATACGCAATTCCAGCGTACTGCTACTGCTGATATCCGCCCGAAACTGCAGTTGAGCCTCTCGGGTGGTGGCTTGCCCGCCGCAAACAACGACGTAGCTATCGTTTACTTCGAAAATGGCAGCACTGGCGGCTTCGACTCGAAGTATGATGCTGTGAAACTGCCAAACTCGACTGGTTTGAACCTGAGCACCCTAGGCACCGATGGCGAGGCTTTGTCTATCGATGGCCGCTTAGCACCCACGAGCCAGCTCACCATCCCGCTGCAAGTATTTGCCCCCGCCAGCGGCACCTACACCCTGACTGCCGACCAACTGAACAACATGACTGGCTACTACGCTTACCTGCGTGATATCCAGACTGGAACGCTCACCACGCTGGCCCCACAAGCGAACTACACGTTCTCGCTGAATGCCTTCAACACAGCTCTCCGCTTTGAAATTGTAATCTCGCCCCAGCCTTTGCTGGCTACGGCTCCCGCCGCCCTCACGCAGCAAGTGTCGCTGTACCCAAGCCCCACGAAAGATGTGGCCTACCTCGAACTGCCTGCTAGCCTGGGCAACCAAGCTCTGACGGCTAACCTGGTAGATGCTATGGGTCGTAGCGTACGCACGACTGCTCTGCCTGCTCAAGGTACCGCCGCTCACAAACTGGGCCTGAGTGGCTTGGCTGCCGGTGTGTATGCTCTGCAACTGCGCACTGATGCAGGTGTTGTCGTTAAGCGTCTTGTTATCGAATAGTTTAACTGCTGGTATGACTAGGTAAGTGACCAGCAGACCGGTCGCTTACTTAGTTACCAAGTTCCAAACACCATTTTCCCCCCTTACTTGAAAATACCATGCTTCGTTATTTAACCACAGCCGCGCTCTTATTCTTCGCTGTCACGGCCAGCCAAGCACAACCTGGAGGCGGTGGTCCTGTCCCCGGTGACCCAACTACTGCTCCTATCGATGGTGGTGCCTCTATCCTGCTGGCAGGTGGGGTAGCTTACACTATTCGGAAAGTACAGCAGCGCCGCCGCAAGACTGCCTAATTGCAGTCATTCAAGGCAAAAAACAGAACGCCCACCTCACATAGTAAGGTGGGCGTTCTGTTTTTTGCCTTATTACGAAGTGATGGGGTTCCGAGAATTGGTGCGCACAAATAGCTAGCACTACCCTATCAACTCAAATTTATCGGCATCTGATAGGGCCGAGAGGCTTTCGCGCAACTCGCGCAAAGGGCTACGCATGAGGCGACGGGTGAGCACAGTGGGCAGGCTGCCAGCCTGGGCCAGGTATTCGCCGCGTGGGTCGAGCAGCATCGTGAAGCCGCTGTATTCCTGGCCTAGGCCATCGGGACCGATGCGATTGACGCCGGCCGCGTAAGCCAGGTTTTCAATGGCACGGGCTTGGAGCAAAGTCTTCCAAGCGCTGATGCGGACGTGAGGCCAGCTAGCCATGTATAGAAGCAGGTCATAGGGCTCGGCCTCCAAGTTGCTGCTCCATACCGGGAAGCGCAGGTCGTAGCATATCAGCGGACGGATGCGCCAGCCGCGCCACTCCTCTAGCAGGCGCTTGGGGCCGCCGGGCGTGAATACCTCATGCTCGCCGCTCATCCGAAACAGGTGGCGCTTGTCGTAGCTGCTAAAGCTGCCATCGGGACGCACCCACAGCAGGCGGTTGTAGTAGCGGTCCCCATCGGCCAGCATTACGCTGCCAGTCACCACGGCATCGTAGCGGGCAGCTTGCTCGCGCAGCCAGGCCAGAGTAGGACCATTTAGGGGCTCGGCCTGCATAATATCCATGCTGAAGCCAGTGGTAAACATTTCGGGCAGCACGATGAGGTCGGTAAGGCCTGGGCCGGTCAATGAGTCGGCTAGCTGCTCGGCCAAGCTTGCCCGGTTGGCCGCTGGGTCGTGCCAGTACAAATCGGTCTGCACCAGCGATACAGTAAAGTCGGGCATACAGGTAAAAAAACTAATCTTGGAAAAAGTATACGAATAGCAGATGCAAGTAGCACCGCGTTCCGCAAAAACCCACCTATCACTGACTAAAATCAGCTTTTGATACCCTGGTAGCGCAGTCGGTGAGCAGCCGCCTCCAGCGTAATAAGTTCTTTCGCAAAGCAGAAACGAATCAGTCCAGGGTCATAGCCATCGTGGTAGAACGCCGACACCGGCACCACCGCCACGCCCCACTCGCGCGCCAGTTGCGTGGCGAATTCTACATCACCCTTTTCAGAATACTGCCGGTAGCCCGCCAGCTGAAAATACCCGCCTGGCACGGGCAGCAGTTCCCAACCGGTGCCAGCCAGTAGCGCTCGGAAATGGTCGCGCTTAGCTTGGTAAAAGGCGGCTAACCCACGGGCGTGGGCGTCGGTGGGGTCGGCCTCGAGCACATCGGCCAGGGCGTGCTGGGTAGGCGTGCTCACAGCGAAAGTCACAAACTGATGCACCCGCCGCAGCTCAGTGGTGAGGACAGGCGGCGCCAGGCAGTAGCCCACCTTCCAGCCAGTGGCGTGGTAAGTTTTGCCAAACGATGACAGCACAAAGCTGCGCTCGCGCAGGGCCGGGTGCTGGCGGGCACTACGCGGAGCCACGCTATCGAATACCAGGTGCTCGTACACCTCATCGGACAGCACCAGCACCTCGGTGCCATCGAGCAGGTTGGCCAGCGCATCCCAGTCTTCAGCCCCAAATACGGCTCCACTAGGGTTGTGGGGCGTGTTGACAATAATAAGCCGGGTACGTGGCGTGAGAGCCGCCCGCACAGCCTCCCAGTCGGGCCGGAAGTGTGGGGCAGGCAGGCGTACATAGCGCGGTACGCCGCCTTGCAGGCGCACGGCCGGCCCGTAGAGGTCGTAGGCCGGCTCCAGGATAATAACTTCATCGCCAGTCCGAACCACGGCGGCCAGCACCGCATACAGCGCCTCGGTGGCCCCGGCCGTGAGGGTAACTTCAGTGGCAGGGTCAGGCGCGGGGGCGTCGGGCTGCAAGCGCGCTACCTGGGCTGCAATGGCTTGGCGCAAGCGCGGCAGGCCCGGCATGGGGGCATATTGGTGACTGCCAGGAGCCAGGGCGTGGCGGGCCAGCGCCTCGCGCAGGGCCAGCGGCGGGTCGTAGTCGGGAAATCCCTGAGCGAGGTTAAGCGCCCCGGTTTCTTGAGCTAGGGCGGTCATTTGGGCGAAAATACTCACGCCCACATCGGGCAGTTTGGAAGCTAGCATATGCCGCAAAGAAACGCTCGGCGCGCCAGTACGTATGCGTAAGGCATCGCCAAGGATAGTCCGCTTGCCGGGGCGGGCTGCTGTCGGTTTGCTTCTTGTTATTTTATTTCTAATTCCGCGAATTAGCTGCGCACGTTGCTGTATGCCGATTGTTTACCGCACTTCCTACCTGCTGCTGCACCACGACCCGGCAGGCCACACGCTCGAAACGGAGTGGCAGGGCTTTGTCAATTCGGAGCAGCTGCGCACCTCCCTTACTGAGGTGCTGCGCTTTGCCCGGCAGTATCGCATCAAGGGCTACATCGCCAATAATGTGCTGCTGCGCACCATTCGGCCAGCCGACCAAGATTGGATAAACGAGGTCTGGTTTCCCGATTTTGCCAAGCTCGGCGTACAGCGCATGGCCATTGTGGTGTCGCAGGATGGCCTGAATCGCATGGGTGTGGGCAATATTATGCAGCGTGCCACCCCGCACCTACCCTTCGACACGCAATACTTCGACGATGCCGATGCGGCCCGGCACTGGGCCACCAGCAGCCCCAGCTCACACCAGGCAGTATAGCATTAGCTTGTGCACCAGTAGTGTTATCAAAAAAATTGAGGCATGCTAAACGCAGTGAAGCATGACCAAAAAAAGCCCCGCCGGACGAATCCGGCGGGGCTTTTCACTTTTAGCATTCTACAGGGGCTGCTTCAAATCCTGCGGAAACTTCTGGCGCACGTGTTCGACCTTACGGGCCGACACGGTAGCGATATATGGGTTGTCGGGGTGCAGGCGGAAGTAACCCTGGTGGTAGTCTTCGGCATCCCAGAACTGCTTGAAGGGCACTACCTGAGTCACAATCTTACTATCGTACTGCTTCGAGGCGTTGACCCTAGCAATGGTCTGGTCGATAATCTTTTTCTCCTCCGGCGTGCGGTAAAACACGACCGAGCGGTACTCAGGGCCAGTGTCGTTGCCCTGGCGGTTGAGCTGCGTGGGGTCGTGGCTAGCGGTGAAGAAGATATTGGCCAGCTCTTGGTAGCTCACTACTTTAGGGTCGTAGTAGATATTCACTGTTTCGGCGTGGCCAGTGTTTTGGGCAGCTACTTGCTCGTAGCTGGGGTGGGGCACGGTGCCGCCCGCGTAGCCACTCACTACCTGCTTCACACCTTTTATTTCTTCAAACGCCTCTTCCTGCGCCCAGAAGCAGCCGCCCGCGAAGGTGGCCTGGGCCAAGCCGGTGAGGTTAGCTGGAGCGAAGCCGGTGGTGGTGCGGGACGCAGACGATGGCTGGGTTTGGGCCTGGGCCGACTGCTGCGAGCCACAGGCCGTGAGGGCTAAGGCAGCGAAGCCGAACGCGGCCGATAGGAGCTTGGTCATGGAAATCAAAAGAAAGTTGGTGCCTGCTATACGTCGCCACGGTAGTGGCCGGATTCTTTTTAACACCTGCTACACACCGAGCGTTCACCTTGGCTCACTTTCGGTTAGTGAATATTTCTGACCCAAGTGACGCAGCCTGGGGCCACCACTTTGCGTAGCTAAACCCTCTTTTACTTAAGCTCCGCCGTTTGCATGACTCGCTTTCTTTTTATCGTGACCCTCGGGCTGATTTCGCTTGCTGCTCAGGCCCAGAATCAAGTTGCCAACTATGGCTTTGGCAAGCCTGGCACGGCCACCTACGAACATTTTAGCTTTTGGGTGAAAGACGGCCGTCGCACCGACATTGCCTACGCCTACGGCCGCGACCGCAAGGACACCCAGCTGCGCTACCTGGGGCCGGCCCAGGTCAAGGGCCAGGCAGGTTTTAAAGTGCAGTTTTCGAACGGCCACACGCTATACCTGGTGCCTAGCGGCAGCCGCCTGCTGGTAACGGCTGCCGGAGCCACGGCCAAAATCTTTATCTGGGAATACGAAGGCCCAGTGAATGGCATTGGTACGTTTTGCAGCGTGTGTGTTGAGGATGAGCAAGCGGCGATGCGGCTGCTGCGGCGATGCTACCTGCGGTGAGGCAACATGCGGTGTTCTTACATTTATCAGGCAATGAAGCAGTTTAGAAAAGCGTTGTTCCGGTCGCTATCCGACGGGCTTTGTTTATAATACCGACGCCAAACCGGCCGGGGCAACGATTTTCTTACCCAACCGCTCTGTATTAGCCTTGCTTATGCTGCGTATTACTACTTTGTTTTTCTGGCTGCTAGGGTGGGCCGCGCTGTCCGCTAGCGGGCAAGCTACTGTCACTACCCGCGTCGCTATCACGGGCCAGGTACTCGACCAAGCTACTCGCAAGCCGCTGGGTTTTGTGAGCGTAGGCGTGCTGCGCCAGCCCTTCGGCACGGTAGCCGATGCGCAAGGGAACTTTACCCTACAGCTGCCTGCCAGCTACGATGCTGATTCGGTGCGCTTTTCGCTCATTGGCCATGCCAGCCGCACGCTGCGCGTGGCTGACTTGCGGCGGGCTGTGGCGGCCGGACCAGTGCTACTACGGGCGCGGGCCGTGCCCCTGACCGAAGCCCGCGTAAAGGCCAAAAACCTGAAGCGCCGAGTACTGGGCAACTCTACGCCCGGCGTCACGCTTCGCATGGACGGCTTCGACGCCAACATGGCTGGTAATCAGATTGGTCAGCTTATTCCAATCAAGAAGCCGGCTTTTCTGGAAAGTATAGCTATCCGAGCGTCGCACTTCGACTACGATACAGTTTGCTTTCGGCTGAATATATATAAGCTGCACAATGATTACCCAGCGGAGAATATCCTGCCCAAGGCTATTTATTGGGTAATAACCTACGAGCAGGCGCATAGTCGCGTGTCACTCGACCTCCGGCCCTACCATCTCTACCTGACCGAGAATGTGGTAGTTGCGCTGGAACTGGTCAACTCGCTAGGGCCCGGCAAGCTGTGGTTTCGGCAGCCGGTGGCAGGCGGCGGCCCCTACTATCGCCTCGAGCAAACGCCCGGCCCCGGCACCGCCCCCAACGTAGTGCCCACCGGCTGGGTCGACAGCCACGACCTAAAAGTGCCGCAGCCCGGTGGCCCCTGGATAAAGTATCCCAACGTAGGCGTGGGCATTCGAGCCACCGTGCTGGAGCAGCCCGATTGATAGTAGCTCGCGCTAAACCAGCCCCTTCAGCTCCTGCAATTTCAGCAATGCCTCGATGGGCGTTAGCGTATTAATATCCAGGGTTTGCAGCAGCTCGCGCAATTGTTCCAGCTTGGGGTCGCCGGGCTCGAACATGCTGAGCTGCAAGGTGGGGCGCGTAGCCATGGCGGTGGTGGCGCGGGGCCGGGGCTGGGCCGTTTTGGGCTGGTCGTCGAGGCCGGCCAATACGTCGTCGAACTCGGTGGGCGTGGTCGGGTCCACGGCGTCGGGCAGGCCGGTTTGGGTGCGCTCCTGCTCTAGGTGGTGCATTATTTCGTTGGCGCGCAGCACCACAGCGGGCGGCATGCCAGCCATGCGCGCCACATGAATGCCAAACGAGTGCTCGGAGCCGCCCGGCCGCAGCTTGCGCAGAAAGAGCACGCGGCCGTCGGCCTCCTGCACCGCCACGTTGTAGTTGCGCACGCGGGGGCAGTCGTCGGCCAGTTGGTTTAGCTCGTGGTAGTGGGTGGCAAACAGCGTTTTGGCTCGCGCCTTGGGGTTGTTGTGCAAGTGCTCTACAATAGCCCACGCGATGCTGATGCCATCGTAAGTACTCGTGCCGCGCCCGATTTCGTCCATCAAGACCAGGCTGCGGTTCGATAGATTGTTAAGAATGGAGGCCGTTTCGGTCATCTCCACCATGAAGGTGCTTTCGCCCTTGCTCAGGTTGTCGGAAGCTCCCACGCGGGTAAAAATCTTGTCGATGATGCCTATTTCGGCCGACTCGGCCGGCACAAACGAGCCAATTTGGGCCAGCAGTACAATGAGCGCCGTTTGGCGCAGCAGCGCCGACTTACCGGCCATATTCGGCCCGGTTATCACCACTATTTGCTGGTCGTCCTGACTGAGGCAGATGTCGTTGGGGATGTAGCTTTCGCCGGGTGGCAGCCCGCGCTCAATCACCGGGTGGCGGCCCGCCTTAATGTCGAGCGTCGGCCCGTCATTCACAATGGGTTGCACATAATTGTATTGCCGCGCCGTAGCGGCAAACGAACTAAGGCAGTCGAGCACACCCACGGCGCGGGCATTCTGCTGAATCTGGCTCACGAAATCGAGTGCCGCCAGCGTAACCTCCTGGTAAATGCGAGCTTCAATGACGAACAATTGCTCCTCGGCATTGAGGATTTTCTCCTCGTAGGTTTTTAGCTCCTCGGTCACGTAGCGCTCGGCATTCACCAGCGTCTGCTTGCGAATCCACTCATTAGGCACCTTGGTTTTGTGGGCGTTGCTGACTTCGAGGTAGTAGCCAAACACCTTGTTATAAGCCACTTTCAATGACGTAATACCCGTAGCCTGCTGCTCACGCTGCTGCATTTTGAGCAAAAAGTCCTTTCCCGAAAATGCCAGCGCCCGCAGTTCGTCCAGCTCGGCATCGACGCCATCCATAATGACGTGTCCCTGATTGGTGAGCAGCGGCGCGTCGGGGCGGATTTTGGCTTGAATCTCGGTGCGGAGCGAGGTGCAGGGATTGAGCTGGTCGGCCAGCTTTTCGAGGGCTTTGATGCCCGAGGCGGCCAATTTTTCGCGCAGTGGCGCAATGCTTTCCAGCGCCCGCGCCAGCTGTAGCAGCTCGCGAGGATTCACGCGGCGCACGGCCACTTTGGAGATAAGCCGCTCTAAATCATTGATGGGGCGCAGGTGGCTCTGCACTTCTTCGAGCAATTCGGGGTTGGCCACGAGGGCGGCCACAGTGTCGAGCCGCCGCTGAATCTGGCTGACTTCCTTGAGCGGTAGCACCACCCACTTGCGCAGCAGGCGCGCCCCCATCGGCGTGATGGTCTGGTCGAGAATGTCGATGAGCGGCACGCCGCCGGGGTGCTGAGCCTGCACCAGCTCCAGGTTGCGCACCGTGAAGCGGTCAAGCCACACGTACTTGTCCTCTTCAAGCCGGCCCAGGCTGGCAATGTGCTGAATATCGGTGTGTTTGGTTTCGGCCAGATAGTGCAGAATGCAGCCCGCCGCAATCACGCCCTCCTTAATGGTATCGACGCCAAAGCCTTTGAGCGATGTGGTGCGGAAGTGCCGCGTCAGCGTGTCGTGGGCGTAGTCGTTGCCAAAAACCCACTCATCGAGGGCGTAGGTGCAGAAATCGGGGCCGAAATTCCCTTCAAAATCGCTACGGTTACGCTTGCAGTACAGCACCTCGGCGGGCCGGAAATTCTGCAATAATTTCCCCAAATAATCGACCGTGCCCTGCGCCACTAAAAACTCGCCGGTGCTGATATCCAGAAACGAAATACCACCTTCAGTTTTGCCAAAATGCACGGCGGCGAGGTAATTGTTCTGGCGGCGCTCTAGCGTGTTGTCGTGCAGGCTCACGCCGGGCGTTACCAGCTCAGTTATCCCCCTTTTAACCAAACCTTTGGCTAGCTTGGGGTCTTCGAGCTGGTCGCAGATGGCCACGCGCTGGCCAGCGCGCACCAGCTTGGGCAGGTAGTTGTCGAGGGCGTGGTGCGGGAAGCCGGCCAGCGCCACTTCGCTGGCCGTGCCGGCCCCACGCTTGGTGAGCGTGATGTCGAGAATGCGCGACGCCGTAACGGCATCTTCACCAAAGGTTTCGTAGAAATCGCCCACCCGAAACAACAGCACCGCCCCCGGATACTGCTGTTTAAGCTGGTAATATTGCCGCATGAGCGGCGTATCAAACGCCGGACTGGGCGTTGTATGCTCGGGACCGAGCGACTTAATAACGAATTTTGCCGATTTTTCGGCCGGAGCAGAAGTGGTAGACACAGAGCAGTGCGCGACCTTTGGGGCTCGCGTTGTTGGTAAAAGCTAGACGAAGCGGCGGGCACTGAGCGCAAGCGCCTGGCCTGCCCACCTAAAAACCCTTGTTGCGGACGACAAAGTTCGCGCCCCTTGCCCATGCGCAAACTCACCATGCAGGAGCTGAACCGCCTGCCAGTGGCCGATTTCAAAGCTACACCCAAAAGCCCGGTTGTGCTGGTGCTCGATAATGTGCGCTCTTTGCACAATGTAGGGGCCGTTTTTCGCACCGCCGATGCCTTTGCCCTCGAAAAAATATACCTCTGCGGTGTCACCGGCCGGCCGCCGCATCGCGAAATTACCAAAACTGCCCTGGGCAGCACCGAATCGGTAGCCTGGGAGCACACCGCTACCACACTCGAAGCTGTTCAGCAGCTAAAAGCCGCTGGCTATCAGCTAATAGCCGTAGAGCAAACTACTGGCTCGATACTATTGCCTCAGTTTGAGCCCGCACCAGCCCAGCCGCTGGCACTGGTGCTCGGCAATGAGGTATTTGGGGTTGATGACGAGGTATTGGCCTTGTGCGATGCGGCGATAGAGATTCCGCAGCTTGGCACCAAACACTCGCTCAATGTGAGTGTGGCAGCCGGCGTGGTGCTATGGGACATCCTAGGCAAACTACTGGTGTTCAGCTGATATATATATCATTATTCATTGTCCACGTTACAAGCGGCAAGAAGGCCTTTACTGCGCTTGGAGGGGATATTGATTTTTTCAAAAATCAACTAATCACTATATAAAAAGTGCGACTATTCACCTAGTTAAAAGCATGCCTCACCCAATAAGGGAAGTTTGCCTAATTATAATAGCATGAGTATTACGCCCACGTTAATTTATGATTTTTTTTATATCTCTTCATTGAGATGACACAGTGTAAGAACGTAACTTTGGCGTAGCACGTCTTTTTTCATTTGAATTTCTCCTAACCCCTTCTCTTTCTATGACATTGTCCTTTACTCCTCGGGGCTACCGGACGCTGGCTTTAGCAGCAGCACTAGCCTTACCAGGCTTGGCGCAGGCGCAAGAATCAGTGCCGGAAGCCGCGCTGTCGGCATTTGCTACCCGAGCCAAAGCCCAAGGATTGACTGCCGCTGACGTGGCCAATCTGCTGGTGACTAACTCGTATTTCGATGCTAGTACCAACCTCACCCACACATACTTGCAGCAGCGAGTAAATGGGGTAGCGGTATTTAATGCTACTGGTGCCGTGCATACCGACAAAGCGGGTAAAGTGGTATTTGCTTCGCAAGACTTTGTGGTTAATGCCGCCGCTGTGGCTGCTTCGGCCACGCCTACCCTCACGGCCGAGCAGGCCATTGTGGCTGCCGCAGTGCGCTTGGGCCTTCCGCGCCCTGTGGGCCTGCGCGTAGTAGTCGATGCTCGCCCGGCCGATGGCATTATGTATAATAATGGCGGCATTTCGGAGCGCGACATTCCGGTGCGGCTTATGTACGCCCGTGTCAATAATAAGCTGGTGCTGGTGTGGAATGTGACCATTGCGCAGCTCGACCAAGAGCACCAGTGGAACGCCCGCATAGATGCCCAGACCGGGCAGCTGGTAGACCAGAACGACTACACGGTGAGCGAGCAAAGCACGTTCAACCAGTTTACGCAACGCCTGCAACACAAGCAGCAGCGCTCACTGGCATTCAGCACTGCGCAGGCGCTAGCTTCGCCGCTGAGCCCAACCAGTACTACGGCCGCCAACGCTCTGACCGCAGTAGCCTTCCCGCTGGAGTCGCCGGCGCAAGGGGCGCGCACCAATGTGGCACTGCCAGCGTTGGGCTATACCTACTCGCCCTACGGCTGGGTTGCAGGCCAGTCGCCCACTACTTTTCTCGATTCTTATTCGTTTCTTACGACCGGTAAGTACTTGACGCGCGGCAACAACGTGGCCGCCTACGACGATAACTCGGCTACGTCCAACGGGCCAACCGCTGCCAATTATAATTCCTCGACTACGTCGCCCGATGGAGGAGCGACGATGAACTTCGAGTTTCCGTTCAACCAGCCGTTGGGGGCACGCACCAACCTGAACGCCGCGACGACTAACTTGTTCTACGTGAACAACATGATGCACGACGTCATGCTGGCTCACGGGTTTGACGAGCCAGCGGGCAACTTCCAGTACAAGAATGCCACTAACACCGGGATAGGCCTCGACCCCGTGCGGGCCGAATCGCAGGATGGCTACGCTCGCAACAACGCTAACTTCTCGACTCCGGTTGATGGCCAAACGCCCACGATGCAGATGTATCTGTTTGACAATGTCAACCAGAGTCTGACTATCACGGCGCCGAGCTCCATTGCAGGCACGTATCCTTACCTGCCCGCCGGAACGTTTGGAGGCGACCTGTCGTCGCTGGGTAGTGTGTGCGGCAATATCGTGCCCGTGAACGATGGCACCGGGGTTGATGGCGGTATTCACTCTTGCGCAACGCCTTACACGAATGCGGCTGCCGTGAACGGCAATATCGCGCTGATTCAGCGTGGTGGCTGCTCGACCACGGCGCTCAATGCCTTTGTAGTAAAAGTCAAAAACGCACAGCTCAATGGCGCGACTATGGCCATCGTTTACGACTCGGACCCTCTGGCCACTACGTACACAAGCATGGGCGGCACTGACCCCGACATCACTATACCTGCCGTTTTCATTACGGGAGTAAACGGGGCCAGAATTAAGGCTGCTCTAACTGGCACTAACGTTGCTGTAGGCTGCGCCTACGACCAAACCCTCGCCGACCTCGACGGCTCGCTTGATAATGGTGTTGTATCGCACGAATACGGTCACGGTATCACTAACCGCCTCACCGGTGGCCCGGCTAACTCAAGCTGCGTTATTCAAGCTGTAGGCACTGCCGCTGCTCCTATCTATACCCAGTGCATGGGTGAGGGCTGGAGTGATTTTTTTGCCCTTTGGATGACTACTAAACCCGGTGACATTGGCAGTGCCAACCGCTACATGGGCGCTTATGTAGAAAACAACACGACCGGCCTGCGCACCCGCCCCTACACCACCAATTTCAGTGTAGCTGGCAATAACCTGACCTACGGGGCTATCCCAAATGGCAATGGTGGTGTTAATTATCAGGAGTCACACAACTTAGGCGAGATTTGGGCTGTTACGCTATGGGATTTGAACTGGCAGTTCATCTACAAATATGGCTACAATAGCAACTTCTACGCTACAACGGGTGGCAATAACCAAGCGCTAAAGCTGATACTGGACGCTTGCAAAATCCAGACGTGCAACCCAAGCTTCCTCGATGGCCGCAACGCCATCCTACGGGCTGACTCCATGAATAATGGTGCGGCCAACTCGGCGCTCATCTGGCGTGTGTTTGCCCGTCGGGGCATGGGCTACAGCGCCAACGCTGGCGACCGCACTGCCGGTACGCCCCGCCTAACTGGCATTGTCGAAGCCTTCGACCTGCCGCCCGGCGTAACTGCCGCTCCGCTAGCTACGACCAACGCCAACCTCAACGGCAGCTTCCTCGAAGCTTACCCCAACCCGGCTCAGGACCTCTTGACCGTGCGCACGCAGCTGAGCAGCGCCGCGCCTATGCAAGTAACTGTGCTCGACCTACTGGGCAAAACGGTAGTGGCTCCCACCTCGGTAGCCGTTGCCAAAATGCAGCAGAGCGGCGTAGAGCTGAATACCAGCGGCCTGGCCTCGGGTATCTACATCGTGCGGGTGAAAACCACCGATGGCATCTACACCACCAAAGTAACCATCCAGCACTAATCGGCTGACTGGCAATGTGTCTTAGAAAGCCCGGCTTCGGCCGGGCTTTTTTTGTGCCCGTACACGGGGGTCTATGTCTGCTTCTATCCCCTTCTCGCGCCCCGATGCGGCGCTGCTTGCCCTGCGCCCTGCCATAGCTGGCCAGCCGCCAGCCCTACCGACGCCGACTACCGTAGCCGATTTTCAGCACCAGGTGCTTCGGCCCTTGCTCAAGCTGCAGCACTTGGTGCTTCTCGCCACTGTGGTCGATTTTGCCCAGGACTATCGCCTGCCGCTAACGCGCCCCGAGGCCGAACTCAGCGCAGCCCTCACCGAGCTGCTGGCCCGCAATGCCCGCTTGCGCGCCACCCTCGCGGGCTTGGTCATAGGCTTGCTCACCTGGCCCGAGCTGGTTTTTTATCGCCAGCACCGCAGCGAGCTCAATCGCCGCCTGCTCGACCTAGCCCAGCAGCGCGTACTTAGCAGCCTGCCCGAGCTACAAGAATTAGCCGCTGGCCAGTCCTAAAAAAAAGAAAGCGCCACCCTTCTCAGGGCGGCGCTTTCAGCTAAGATATTGGCCAAGCGTGGGCTTAGTCGTATTCCGAGTCGCGCAGCTGCACCGGGCCGGCTTTCGCCTTTTTGCGCAAGCGCATATTGAGCAGCTCTACCGTGAGCGAGAAGGCCATGGCGAAGTAGAGGTAGCCTTTTTCGATTTCCTTGTGCGCGGCTTCCATCACCAGCATAAAGCCAATCATGATGAGGAACGACAGCGCCAGCATTTTGATAGTGGGGTTTTTATTTACAAAGTCGGCCACTACTCCGCTGAACGCCAGCATAATTCCCATCGCACAGATAACGGCCGCTATCATCACCAGTACATTGTCGACCAATCCTACAGCCGTGAGGATGGAGTCGAAGCTGAAGATGATGTCGATGAGAATGATTTGCAGAATAATCTGCGGTAGTGTAGCCCTGCTCCGGCCGGCAGCCGCTTCTTCCTCGTCCTCGCCTTGCAGCTTGGTATGAATCTCAGTGGTGCTTTTGTACATCAAGAAGAGCCCCCCGCACAACAAAATCAGGTCGCGCCCACTCACCGGAAACGGCTCGGCGAGCCAAGGTAGCGGCAGCGTAAACAGCGCCGAGCGCAGCCCCACAATCCAGGAGATGCTCAGCAGCAGCCCAATGCGAAATACCAGCGCTAGCAGCAGCCCAATGGTGCGGCCCCGCGTCTGCTGGTTTTCGGGCAGGCGGTTGACAGTGATGGAGATAAAAATAATATTATCGATGCCCAACACTACCTCCATAATGGTGAGAGTCAGCAAGCTAACCCACGCAGCGGCATGAGCAAAAGCAGAAAAATCGTACATGACCGCAGATTTAACAGATTTAACGGATTTCGCGAATACGCCCGCTGCGCAGGCTAGCCGCTGAGTAGCACCTAACTAATAGGAGTAAGCGCGGCCGGCGATTGGCTAGCCTTGTCTGGTCAGGCTAGCTCCGTGGTTGATAAGGGTAACTTAATTTATAAAACGACAGCAAAATCGAACAAACGGAAATACTTAACTAGCCAACAGATAAAATACTATTAGCCATACGCTTGCAGCATCTGCCACCACAGCCAGCCGCGCCAGCGGCGTATCTGCGAAATCCGTTTAATCTGCGGTCTATTTCATATTTACAAATTGCAGCGGCTGGCCGTTGTCGGTGCGGCGCAGCAGGGCGATAACAGCTTGCAGGTCGTCTATCTTCTTAGCACTCACCCGAATCTGGTCGTCCTGCATCTGAGCCTCGACCTTGATTTTGCTGTCTTTAATGGTTTTAATGATTTTGCGGCCAACTTCTTTGTCGACACCCGCGCGCACTTTTATCGTTTTTTTCACGAGTGCGCCAGCGGCCTGCTCCTCGGCCGTGAAATCGAGCGCCGTACCGTCGATACCTTGCTTCACGATACGCGTCAATAAGATGTCTTCCAGTGCCTTAATGCGCATAGAGTTTTCGGAGCTGAGCAGGATGGTATTGGCTTTTTTATCCAGCTCCATTCCGCCTTTAGTATCGCGCAGGTCGTAGCGGGTGGCTAGCTCCTTTTTGGCGGTATTAATGGCGTTTTCCAGGGTTTGCGGGTCAACTTTGCTGACGATGTCGAAGGATGGCATGGCGGGTAAACAGGTAAGCAACAGACAGCCGCTACGGGCAGCTTTCTGAATTTTAGGTAAAGGTAAGCGGGTTTTAACACGGCGGGCGCATCTTCGTGCGGCCGCTGTGGCTGGCCTTTTACGTCTTTTTTTGGCATCGTGTCAACTTCCCCCCTCCCTGACTGGCCCGCCCTCGTGGCCGGCTACAATCGCATCAACACTTACGGCCAGGTAAATGGCATGACCCTGAGCGTGCCCGAGCCGGGCAAGGCTGAGTACCGCATGGTTATCCGGCCCGAGCACCTATCATCGCCAGGCGTGGCCCACGGCGGCGTAGTGGCCGGCCTTATGGATGCCGTGCTTGGCGCGGCAGCCCTCACGCTGGCCTTCACAGCGGGCGAGCTGGTATCAACGGTCGAGTTCAAAATCAACTACCTACACCCCGTGCGCCTCGGCGACGAGCTGCGCGCCGTGGCGCAAGTAGACCATACGGGCAAGTCGTTGGTGGTGAGCAGTGGTGTTATCTACTGCCAAGCGGCCGGCGATGCCCATGATACGGCCGTGGCCCAAGGAGTCGGTACCTTCAACCGCTACCCTGCTGGGCGGCGGCTAAGCGAAATTACTGGTCATTCCGACACTGAGCAGCCGTAAAAAAAGTCCGCTACTCTCGCAGCGGACTTTTTTTACTTTACCAAGGATTCCCGAAGGCTACAGCGTAGCGCTGAGGGCTTGGTGCGTTACGTTGGTGGGTTCGTAGTCATCATCGCCGTCTAGGTTGGGGGCGGCTACTTTGCGCACGTTGCGGGCGCAATCTTCGTCGCGGTGGTTGCGGCCTACGGTGAATTCCACCCAGTCGCCTTCGCGCAGGTCGTTGAAATCACCCTCCGACAAGTCAGCATACGAGAAGAACAGGTTATTGGGCGGCATTACCACAAAGCCAAAACCGTTCTTGAGATTCTTGATAGTACTGATACCAATAGTACCCACTGGGCCGGCCGCCGTGGGGCCACTGGTGCGTATTACTTTGGCCGCTGCGGCAGCCGCAGCGCTAGCAGCAGTCGCGGCACTAGGGGCCGCAGCAGGCGTAGCGCCGTAGCTAAAGCCAGCCGTAGAGGGTGCAAAAGCAGCGGGCTCGCTCTGCGTCACGAACATATTCTCTACTACTTCGTCCTGCTCCTGCAAGCCCCGGTCGATAACGGCGTGCATGGCCACGGGGTAAGTAGCCTGCTCCAGCAGATGCTGCGAGGCGCGCGTCACGCGGGTTTCGCCCTTGAAATCTTCGTATTTGAAGTCCCAGTTGAGCAACATCACCCGAGTGCCCACGGTATTGAGCTTGCGAATGAGCGGCACGTAATCAGAGTCACCGGCGATGAGCACCACTACGTCGAGGGTTTTGTGCAGCGCCATTTCAAGGGCTTCGAGGCTCAGCCACACGTCGATACCTTTTTCTTGCAGGCGGCCATCGCGGGTTTTGAGGGGCATGTAGTGCGTGCACACGCCCAGGTTCATCAGAATGTCGTCGAGCAGGCGGTCGTGGAACAGGCGGTCCTTATCGCGGGCTTCGGTGGCCGAGAGGCGGCCCCTAAAAAAGTGCGAAGTTGTTATTTGCGCCAAGCGCACATCAACATCTTCTTCTTCAGCAACTTGGTGGCGGATAAATTCGTGCAGGCCTTCGAGGCTGATGCGGGCCTTGCGCTCGTGCTGAAAGTAATAATAATCGCTAATCTTAAGAAAATAATTGCCGTCGTAAAATACGCCGACCCGGATGAGGGGGCTGTTCATCTGGTTCATAATAGAATGGGGTATTAGGTGGGGGGTAGAAATTGGGTATGGTAAAGCAGGATAGAGGTAATGGTGGCTCCCAGCCAAGGCAAGTAACTAACTATAAATCAACATATAAAGCCCGGCCTAAAGCACAGACTTGCTTATACTAAATATTTCACGTTAGGATACTTCTGCCCCAGGTGGCCACTAGTTGCCAACGCGAAACTAATAGTTTAGCCTCAGAACCGCAACCCCCCAAGCCCTAAAACCTGAGGTGCCCAATCACTAAGCCCAGCACTAATAGCCCGTAGCCCAAGCATATAGCCGCTTCCATCACGTTGCCCGATTTGGTGCCCGTGCTCAGTAATGGTATTTTAAAGCTATAGTTGAGGAGGGGAAGCAGCCAGCGCACACCCGATTTGGTGAGCGTATCGGCCACTAAATGAGACGCATACCCAGCACCCGCAAAATGAGCCACGCCGTGCCAGCCCAAACTCTTATTGGCTAAATAGCCGATATACGTCCAGAGCGCTGTGGCCCAAATGGTGTGCGTCCAGGAGCGATGCGAGGTAAATGGCGCCAGCGCGACAAAAGTACCGAGCAGGCTAAGCCATAAAAATTGTGCGTAAAGTCCAATTAATACCGTGCCCAGGCCAGTAAACAGCAGCGCCAGCCGCCGAGCCGAGCCACCTTGTAGTGCCACCCCTATCAGCCCAAAAGCCAGCGCGGCGGTGTAGCTCAAGCGCTGGTCGGGGCCGGGAGCCAACTGAAAATACGCATAGCCGGCCAGCAGCAGCGCCACGCCCGCAAAAGCCCAGCGCACGTAGCCTTGTGCAAAGCTCAGGCGCTTGCTCAGGCGGCTTTCGGGGTGGTCGAGGTCGGGGGCGAGAGACGAAAAGCCCGCCAGCGCAATACCCGCCAGCGAAAATTTGACACCGGGCACGAGACCTGCAATGGCCACGCCCGTGATGAGGCCAATGGCCAGGTGAGCAGAACCGCGCAACTATTGAGGATTTTCGAGCTTTGTTAAGCGCTGCTCGTGGTCTAATATTCGGTTAATGAGAGGCTCCATACTGCGGCCAAAGGCCTCGATAAGCCGGTCGGTATTCTGGCGGCTTTCTTCGCGCACTAAGCGTAGCCCTTCTTCAACCGTGCGCTCCAGCCGGTCGACCCGACCATTTAATGCATTCAATTCCGAGCGCACTTCGTGCATTTCGATGATGAGTTCGGACACTACTTCGGGCAAATCACGGTTAGGAGGTGTAGCCATTACTACCAATTTTAGCCCAAGATACGGCAAAACCTTCGGGCCGCCGTAGTAGTATTTCCGCAGTTGCCCGACCAGCGTAAGCCTTGGCCGGGCTGTGGGCTTTTCACCCGTTTGCTAGCTTTATCCTGTGCAAGTAGCTGATTTTCTTCGTTTATACCGTCTCGACGCCGAAGTACAAACCCTGGCCGCCCGTCTGCACGGCGCGGCCAAACCCGCCGATGCCCGGCAACCGGCCGACGACGCGGCTCGCGGCGGCGAGCTGCGTGTGCAGCTGCGTGGCCTAGTTGGCTCGCAAGACGCTGTGGTGGCCGCGGCAGCCTCGCACCACGCCCACCCCAATGTATTTGTGTTGCACGACAAGGACGAGGCAACGCTCTTTATGGCCGACCTACGCCACCTGCTGCCCGAGGGGCCGGAGGCGCTGCTGTTTCCGAGTTCCTACAAGCGGCCGTATGAGTTTGATGAAACTGAAAATGCCAACGTGCTCATGCGCGCTGAAGTACTTAATCAACTCAATGCCAGCCGCCAAATTAGCGCGGCACTGGGCTCAGCACCTCTCATCGTTACGTATCCCGAGGCGCTGAGCGAGAAGGTCATTAACCGCCAGAGTCTGGTGCAGAACACATTTACGGCCAAAGTCGGCGACAAGCTCGACGTGAACTTTCTGGGCGAGTTGCTCAGTCAGTATGACTTTGAGAAATCGGATTTTGTGTACGAGGCGGGGCAGTACGCGGTGCGCGGCGGCATCGTGGATGTGTTCAGCTACGCCAATGAATTGCCGTACCGGCTGGAGCTGTTTGGCGATGAGATTGAGAGTATTCGGACGTTTAACCCGGAGACGCAGCTGTCGGTGGAGCCGCGCACCAGCGTGAGCATTATCCCGAACGTGCAAACCAAGCTGCTGCAAGAGAGGCGTGAGTCGTTTCTGGAGTTTGTGCCGCGCACTACTTGCCTGTGGATTAAGGATGTGCGCCAGACTTTGGACGTGGTGACGGAGCTATTTGACAAAGCTGAGAGCAACTTTAAGCGACTGCTGGAAGAAGCGCACGGCATGCAGATTGTATCGAAGCCGGCCGATTTATTCGAGGCCGGCAAGAGCTT
>CAXUKA010000011.1:0-27047 GCA_964251335.1 uncultured Hymenobacter sp. | reverse complement strand
TGCCTGGATGAGTTCGCCATCGTGGAATTTGGCAAGCCGTTTTACTTTAAAAACGCGCAGGAATTTCAGTTTACGGCCAAACCGCAGCCGAGCTTTAACAAGGATTTTGAGCGGCTGCTGAAGAATATTCGGGAAAATAAAGTGCGCGATTTTACCACCATAATCGCCGCCGATTCGGTGCGGCAGGCTGACCGGCTGCGCACGATTTTCGATGAACTGGACCCCAATGTGCAGTTTCAGCATTTGCTGATTGCCTTGCGCGAAGGCTATGTAGATGAGCAGATTGGCCTGGCTGTTTATACTGACCACCAGCTATTTGAGCGCTACTACCGAGCGCAGGAAACGCGCAAGTTTTCGAAGAAAAAGGCGCTGACGCTGCGCGAGCTAAAGACCTTGCAGCCCGGCGACTACGTGACGCACCAGGACTACGGCATTGCCCGCTTTGCGGGGCTGACGCAGATTGAGATTGGCGGGCACATCCAGGAGGCCATCCGACTGGTGTACCGCGACGACGACGTGCTGACGGTGAGCATTCACGCGCTGCACAAAATTGCTAAATACAGTGGCGCGGAAGGCTCGCCACCCACCATGAGCAAGCTGGGCTCGGCGGAGTGGGAAAACAAGAAAAAGTCGGTCAAGAAGAAAGTCAAGGATATCGCGGCCGACCTTATTCGGCTGTATGCCAAGCGCAAAACGGCACCAGGCTTTGCGTTTGCGAAGGACGATTTTTTGCAGGCTGAGCTGGAATCAAGCTTCATTTGGGAAGACACGCCCGACCAGGCCAAGGCCACCGAGGACGTGAAAAACGACATGCAGCAGCCGCACCCTATGGACCGACTAGTGTGCGGCGACGTGGGCTTTGGCAAGACGGAAATCGCCATTCGGGCAGCCTTCAAGGCGGCGGCCAACGGCAAGCAAGTGGCGGTGCTGGTGCCCACGACCATTCTGGCGATGCAGCACTACAAAACCTTCCGCGACCGGCTGGCCAACCTGCCGGTGACGGTGGAGTACATCAACCGCTTCAAAACGGCCAAGCAGATAAAGGAAACGATGGAGCGCGTGGCGGCCGGCAAAACGGACATCCTTATCGGCACGCACGCTCTGACCAATAAGAAGCTACAATTCAAGGATTTGGGTTTGTTGATTATTGACGAAGAGCAGAAATTTGGCGTAAAAACCAAGGACAAACTCAAAGAAATCAAGGTGAACGTGGATACGCTCACGCTATCGGCTACGCCGATACCGCGCACGCTGCACTTTTCGCTGATGGGCGCGCGTGACCTGAGCGTGATTGCTACGCCGCCGCCCAACCGCCAGCCGGTACAAACTGAGCTGCATGTATTTGACGAGACTATTGTGCGCGACGCCGTGGCGCGGGAATTGAAGCGCGGCGGGCAGGCATTCTTTGTGCACAATCGCATCAGCGATATCATAGAAATGGCGGCTACCATCGTGCGGCTGGTGCCCAACGCTCGCGTGACCGTGGCGCACGGCCAGATGGAAGGCGATGAGTTGGAAAAGCGCATGATGAAGTTCGTGGAGGGCGAGTACGACGTTCTCGTTTCGACCAACATCATCGAAAGCGGCCTCGACATTCCAAATGCGAACACCATCATTATCAACCGGGCGCACCTCACCGGCCTCAGCGACTTGCACCAGATGCGCGGCCGCGTGGGCCGCTCGAACCGCAAGGCCTATTGCTACCTGCTGACGCCGCCCGTGGCCAACCTGCCCTCCGATGCCCGCAAGCGCCTGAACACGCTTGAGGAGTTTTCGGACCTGGGCGCGGGCTTCAACGTGGCCATGCGCGACCTCGACATTCGGGGGGCGGGCAATTTGCTAGGCGGCGAGCAGTCGGGCTTTATCAACGACCTAGGCTACGAGGCCTACCACCAGGTGCTGGATGAAGCCGTGCAGGAACTGAAGGAAACAGAGTTTCGCGACCTGTTTTTGGGTGAGGGCGCGGGCGGCACCAGCCAGCAGCGCTTGCAGCAGGCGGCCGGCGCGCTCAACAGCGGGCCGAAGGAAACGCAGATTGAAACCGACCTACCGGTGCTCATCCCGAACACCTACGTCGGCAATGTGTCGGAGCGCTTACAGCTATATGCCAAGCTCGACCGGGCGCAGAAGCCGGAGGAATTGCAGAAGCTGGTCGACAGCATTATCGACCGCTTTGGCCCGCTGCCCGAGCAGGTGCAGGTACTGGTAGATGTGGTGAAGCTGCGCTGGCTGGCCAGCAAGCTAGGCTTTGAGAAAATAACCCTGAAGCGCGATACGCTGCGCGCCTACCTGCCCGCCGGAGCTGGGCACGAAGCCTATTTTCAGGGCGAAGGCTTCGGGCGCATCCTCAACTTTGTGCAAACGCACCCGCGCACGGCCCGCATGAAAGACCAAAAAGACAAGCTGCAAGTGACCATCGACGGCATCCGGAGCGTAGGCATGGCCCAGCAGTTGCTAGTGGAGCTAGGGGCTGGGGAAGCGGTGGCAGCGTAGCACCTTAGGCTCTACCTTAGCAAATAAAAAGCATGCCTTATGGACACTAATAAACGTTTCGACCAACTAGAAAGCTTACTGGTAGACCTTGCTCGCAAGGTGGACCAACAAGGTGAAGCCATCGCCCGGCAAGGCGAAGCTATCGCCTGGCAAGGCGAAGCCATCGCCCGGCAAGGTGAAACTATCGGGCGGCAAGGCGAAGCCATTGGTCGAATAGAGCAACAGTTAGAAAATATTGGTGAGCAGATTGGCGATATTATCGGCATCTTCAAGCTATCGGAGGCGCGCCACACGCAGACCGAACAACGGGTGGAGCAGTTAGCGCTTGAAATCAAAGAGCAAGGCCGCCGCACCGACGAAGCTTTACAAGTGCAGATGCAGATGCTGGCACTTATGCGCGCTACCAACGCCAAAGCTGATGGCCTCGACCAACGACTGGGAGTAGTAGAGGGCCAAACGCCCCGTATTCAACGTTTGGAAGACCACGTATTTCGCGCTGCCAGTTAACACAGTACACCAGTACAGCCAAAAAGGCCCGCATCTATTGTAATCGATGCGGGCCTTTTTGGCTGTACTAGTGTACTGTGTTATCGTTTGGGGGCTACGTAGATAGTGCCCGTGCCGCGCCCTGGCTCGCCGGTGAGGGTGAGGCCCTCGGCGGTGGCCTGGAAGTTGCCGCTGCCATCGGCAGTGTAGAAAGTGAATTCAGCTTCGCCTTTCGAGTCAGTTTGCAAGCTGGGGTTCCAGTAGATGGTGAGGCGGCGCGGGTCGGACTCGGGGGCATTGAGCACGGGCGCACCGTAGCGCGGGCGGTAAAACTCGCGAGCCTGGTAGTAGCCCGGCAGCTTCACCGTGATGAGGCCGGGGTTGGTATTGTTGCGAGGGTCAGAGGTTGGGCCTTTATAGTTGCGGTTGCCCCGTTTGGTATAAATGGCAATGGCCCCATTGCCAGCCCCCAGAATAGCACCCTCGTTGCCTTTGTATACTTCCACTGCCTCGACATCAGACGAGTTAAGCGAGTTAATCACATCAGCATCAACACGCTGTCCATCCAAAATAATCTGGGGTGTACCTTGATTGCGAATCTGAATGCTCTGATTAGGTGGATTGCCGCTGATGGCAAGGCCTGCCACTCGGCCTTGTAGCAACGAGAAAATGGGAATACCTGACTGCGCTTCTGGCATTTTGGTAAAGTCCAAAACCGTATTAGCCACCACCCCCGGAATCATCCGGCGCGGGTCATCGCTTGGAATAACACTAGCGTTGGCGCGCTGACCAGTCACGGCCACGTCGGCCAACTGTACGTTGCGAATGTCATCGGCTGGCATGTTCTGGCGCTCGGTCACGCGCTGCTGGCGGCTGCGGCGCACGTAGTCGGCCACGGCGGGTGGGGCCAAGCCCACACTCGGCAGGCCTGGCAAGGGTAGCCCGCCCTGCGTAGGCGCCCCTAGGTCGGGGCGCACGGTCACATTGCTGCCGCCGTTGGTGCGCCGGCCTTGCAGCGTTACCACAGCCGTATCCTTGCCCTCAAAGCCCTCAAAGCTAAAGCGGCCCAGCGCATCGGTAGTGGCGTTCACGAACTGCCGCACGGGCTTAGTTTCGATAAATGTCAGTTGGCTATTGGGGATAGGATTGTGGCCCATGCCCGTTACTACCCCCGTTAGGGCCATCACTTGCTCGGCGCCGTAATAGCGCGAAGGGGCCGTGCCCGCCAGCACGTCTTTCCACACAAAGCGCCGCCAGCCCTGGGTTAGCAGTAGGTCATCGAGGGCTTGGGTTACTTCAGGGGTTTGGTTTTTGAAATAATAGCCGGGCTCCTCCACGTAGCCTGCCAGGTCGGAGGTCAGCAGCAGGTTCGAGGCAATGGTTTCGGCGTTAGCATCGAGGGTGGCAGCTCCCTGCTCGGCCACGGCCACCGAAAAGCGCGTGTTCATGGGCTGGCCGCTGGCGTCAGTCACTTTGGCCTTCATCAGCACGCGCTCGTGCGGGGCGTAGGCTGCCTTGTCGGCGGTGAGGGCAATGCGCAGAGTGGGCACTCCATTTTGCACAAAGGCCAAGCGCTCGGCTTGCGGCCGGCTTTGGGCATCAAACAACGTGAAGTGCGCAATGCCATTCGGGTATTTGCTTTTGGCTACGTGCCAAGTCGCCGACTTGCCATCGGAGGAAAGCGGGCGCGGCGGCAGGCCCACGATGTAGCCCCGCACTTCGCTCAGCAATAGGGCCGGGCCGGGCGGCGTGGCCCCCATATAGCGAGCCTCTACATCAAAATAGTCGCCATTATCAGCAATATGTAGCGTATAGCCACTCGGCTGCACGGCGGGCAGCGGATAGTCGGCAGTGTTGCCGCCAGGCAGGGTCACGCGGGCGTGGTACTGCTGGCCAGCAGCGGGTGTAAAACTGAAGTGCCCCATGCCCAGGTGCTGGCTTTTGAACGTCGCCACGGGCTTATTCTGCGCATCGAGCAGTTGCCCGCTAACGGTTGCACCCCGCCCAGTAGTTGCCTGCGCCTTAAAGGCCACCACACTAGATAGACCTGCCACCAGCGTGCCGCCTTCGGGAAAGAACTGCACATCGACCTTGGCCGGTGCCGTTTTTTGGGCCGAGGTAGGGGAATTAGTCTTAGTAGTCGCGCCCATGCTAGCGTCATTGGGCTGGCTGGGGGCGGCGGGCCACACTTGCAGCTGGCGCTGGTAGAAGAAGGCCGGGCCGGCGTTGCGCATCCAGTTGGTGTAGGCGCGCAGCACATAGGTGCCGGCGCGCAGGGTATCGTCCAGCTCGATATCGCCGTGAGCTAGGCCAATATCCTGGATACGCAGAGTACGGCGCGCCACCAGCTGGCGCTGTGGCGACAGCAGCTCCACGTACAAAATGCGACTTAGGGAGTCGGGCCGATGCTGCAGACCATCAACCAGATAGGCGTTGAACCAGATGGTTTCGCCGGTGCCGTACACCGGGCGGTCGAGGTGCAGGTACACCTTCTCGGGCCGAGCAGCGGTGTAGAAAGCCGCCGCCTTCTGGGCCAATACCCGCACGGGATTGTCGTCGGTGGGCAGCCGGAAAGCCGCCAGCCCCAGTAGCCCGGCCACGGCCGGCAAAGCCCAGCGCAGTTGGTTGTCTTTACCAAAAAATTTCATAAACTCAGCACAGAAGGGCGAAGCACGGTGGGAACTGCTGCGCTACTATGCGCAAGCTTATGCTTCAACCAATGGCGAAGCTATGAAGCACGCACCAGTTAGCCTCAAAAAGCAGTAGCGCAAAGCCTCGTTTCGCATATTGGCAGGGTGAGCTGCCACCTAGCCGCTACGCGAAACGGAGCTTCGCACCCTAAGCTTTAGTCACACCCTTCAGGGCCGCAGGCGGGGCCATTGGCCAGCATTACGGGCTGCGTTTTGGGGTGGTTTTCGTCCCACACTTTGTCTAATACTTCGGCAAATACCTCGCTGGGCTGCGCGCCCGACACAGCGTATTTGTCTTCGAAGACGAAGAAGGGTACACCGCGCACGCCTATTTGCTGGGCTTCGTACTCGTCGCGGCGCACCTCGTTGGCGTAGGTGCCGGCTTCGAGCGCCTGGCGGGCGGCGTCGGTGTCGAGGCCGATTTCGGCCGCCAGGTTCAGTAGAGTGTCCAACTCGTTGAGGTTGCGCCCTTCGAGGTAATAGGCGGCGAACAGGCGCTCCTTCATGGTAGCCTGCTGGCCCTGGTGGGCCGCGAAGTGAATGAGCTGGTGCGCCAGAAAAGTATTGGCTGGAATGGTGTTGTCGAAGTTGTAGTTGAGGCCTACTTCTTTGGCAATCATCGTCATTTGGTCGTTCATGCGGCGGCCTTCGGCTTCCGATACGCCTTTCTTTTTGGCCAGCATGGCGTGGATGCTCTCGCCGGGCGTGGGCACAAAATCGGGCGTGAGCTGGAAGCTTTTCCACTCGATTTGCACATCGTCGCGGTGGGCAAACTCGCCCAGAGCCTTCTCAAACTTGCGCTTGCCGACGTAGCAGAATGGGCACACCACATCGGACCAGATTTCAACTTTCATAAGAATATTCGCTGGGAAAAACTCGAAAAAAGACGAAGCCGCTGAGGCGGCGAAATGTTTGCTTTTCACCTCTCTTAACACCAGCCAGCGGCGGAGCGTTCGGGCAGGCGGCGCTGGGCCAGGGCGCAACCTTCGGCCCGGCCAGTAGTTAAACCAACCTAGCAATTCGCTTTCAAGATTTTACGTAACTCATGGAATATCAGAAATTAGGCTCGTCCGATGTCAGCGTTTCGCGCATCACCTTCGGCAGCTGGGCGGCCGGCGGCTGGATGTGGGGCGGCACCGAGCAAAACGACGCCGTAGGCGCCATCCATGCCGCCTACGACCTGGGCGTAACCAGCATCGACACCGCGCCCATCTACGGCATGGGGTTGAGCGAGCAGATTGTGGGCGAGGCCATCAAGAGCCTGCCGCGCGACAAAGTGCAGGTGCTCACCAAGTTTGGCATGCGCTGGGATTTGGCCAAGGGCGACTTCGCCATGAAAACCAAAAACAACGACGGCCAAGACGTAGACGTGTACAAGTACGCTAGCCGCGACAGCATCATCAAGGAGTGCGAGGATAGCCTCCAGCGTCTGGGCACCGACTACATCAACCTCTACCAGCAGCACTGGCCCGATGTGACCACGCCGATTGATGAAACTATGGAGGCCGTGCAGCGCCTCATCGAGCAGGGCAAAGTGCGGGCGGCGGGCGTGAGTAACTACTCGGTGGCGCAGCTGGAAGAAGCTGAAAAAACCATCCAATTGGCTTCCAACCAGGTGCCGTACAGCATGTTGCGTCGCGATATCGAAAAAGACGTAGTGCCTTATGCGCAGCAACACAACCAAGGTATTCTGGTGTACAGCCCTTTGCAGCTGGGTTTGCTCACGGGCAAAATGAAGCCCGGCCAGCACTTCGATGCCAGCGACCTGCGCAGTACCAACCGCCTATTCAAGCCCGAAAACGTGACGGCCGTTAACGACTTTCTAAATAAAATCCGCCCCCTGGCCGAAACCAAAAACGCCACTCTTGGCCAGCTCGTGCTGCGCTGGACACTGGCGCAGCCCGGCATCACGGTGGCGCTGGTGGGTGCCCGCAACCCCGACCAGGCCGCGCAAAATGCCAAGGCGATAGACGTAAAGCTGTCGTTTGAGGAGGTCGATTTTATTAATAAGCAGCTGGCTGGCCTGCAGCTAGCGCCGGCGTAGGTGCTTTTAACGAAGTGCGCCAGTGGGTAAGGTCACCGTGCATTCCGGCTTTACTTACCGGCGCACTTCGTTATTAATCAGCTTAATAAAGCATGTGCGTCTTGATGCGCCTGCAAGCAGCTTCATAAATGGCAGGGGTCACTTTTTTGCCCTGAATTTTCATAGGCAAAAAGAGAATGAGGGGCGTGGTCGTTCGGATAGCGCGGAGGTAGCTACCGGCCTTAAACCTGCCCGTGGCGCTTTCGATTATTGCCGTTGAGGTATCGACGGTGGCCGGAAAGCCGCCCATGCGCAGCAGCTTACCGGCAGCTTTGTTAATGGTGCTATCCGAAAAATAAAGTGGTACCCATCTCACATACAATGTAGTATCGTTGTCGAAGCTAGGCATATAAACTACTACCGTAACACGCGTTTGCTGCGGATATTCTTCGTTTAGCTCGCGGTTTTCGCATTCAACGGCTTTAAGTATGCGTAGCCCTTGCAACAATGAGATAGGTCGCTTTTGCTTTTGCTTTTTCGAGCTGACTTGCCAGCATGGCCAGGGCACATCCAGGGTCAGCGCCTGTACCACATTGGGGGGAGAGGTTATCAGGTTTTCAGAGCTGTCGAGGGCATCACTACTCGAATCGCACGCCCCAACCGCTAGTACACAGCTTACAGCAAGCAGCTTTCTCAGAGTAGCCATGCCTAAATATAGCGACTTGCAACTATTTGGTATGGAGCATGCATGCTGGCTACCACGCCTCGCTAGCGTGGCAAAACTGCCGGTTTTACTTTTGCCCCATGCCCCTGCCCTACCGCCGCCTCGTCGTTAAAATCGGTTCCAACGTCCTGACCCAGTCCAACGGCCTGCCCGATGACGACCGGCTGGCCCAGTTGGTAACCCAAATTGTGGGCCTCAAAAGCCAGGGCTGCGAGGTCATTGTCGTATCATCTGGCGCAGTGGCGGCGGGGCGCAGCCTGCTCACGCTGCCGCCCAAGTCCGATGCCGTGCGCAGCCGACAGGTGCTGGCCGCCGTGGGCCAGGTGAAGCTGCTGAGCCGCTACGCCGAGCTATTGGCCGGCCACGGCCTACTGGGCGCCCAGGTGCTGGTAACCAAAGAGGATTTTCGCGACCGCCAGCACTACCTGAACATGCGCAACTGCTTCCAGGAACTATTGCAGCAGAATGTTATTCCCATTGTTAATGAGAACGATGTGGTATCAGTCACAGAGCTGATGTTTACCGACAACGACGAGCTGGCTGGCTTGGTGGCAAGTATGCTCGATGCCGATGCGCTCATCATTCTGAGCAATGTAGACGGTATTTTCGACGGCGACCCGGCGCGACCGGAGGCCAAAGTCATTCGCTACATCGCGCCGGCCGATACGGGATTTGCAGAGTTTGTGACGGCTACGCGCTCACAGTTTGGGCGCGGCGGCATGCTTACTAAGTGCTCCATCGCGCACAAAGTGGCGGGGCTGGGCATCAACGTGCACATTGCCAATGGCAAGACACCGGACATTTTGCCTAATCTCTTGAATGAAACGGCTATCAGTACCTGGTTTCAGCCCGGCAAGCGCGCCTCGGGTACCAAAAAATGGCTAGCCCACGCCCAAATGGCCCAGGCTACGGTGCAAGTCAATGCTGGGGCACGGAAGGCGCTGCTGGCCCACGGCCATGCCACTAGCCTGCTGCCGGTGGGCGTGGTTGGCATCGAGGGTGAGTTTGCGAAGGGCGACCTGGTGCGGCTGACTGATGAGGCAGGTCACGCCATTGGGCTGGGGCTGGCTGAATATGGCTCGGACAAGGCCCGCGAGCGGCTGGGGCAGCACGGGCAGCGGCCGCTGGTGCATTATGACTACCTGTTTTTATTCTAAGCTGTTAGCTACTGGCTGTTAGCTGCTAGCTTTTCTTTAGAAACGAAAAAGCTAGTCGCTAACAGCTCAAAACCTCTATGACCGACTACACCGCCTACTTCGCCGCCACTCAGCAGGCCAGCCGCGCCCTGGCCGCCGTAGCGCCCGCCACCATCGATACCCTGCTGCGCGACCTCGCTGATGCCACCGTGGCCCAAACTGAGTTACTGCTGGCCGAAAATGCCAAGGACCTCGCCCGTATGCCCGCCACCGACCCGCGCTACGACCGCCTACGCCTCACGCCCGAACGCCTGCAAAGCATCGCCCAGGATTTGCGCAATGTAGCCGGGCTGCCCTCACCGCTCGGCGTAGTACTGAGCAAGAAAACGTTACCTAACGGCTTGCAGTTGAGCAAAGTGCGCGTACCGCTGGGCGTAGTGGGCATCATCTACGAAGCTCGGCCCAATGTGACGTTCGACAGCCTCGCCCTGTGCTTGAAAACTGGCAACGCCTGCCTGCTCAAAGGTGGCTCCGACGCGGCAGCCTCTAATGAGGCGCTGCTGGCCGTGGCCCGGCCGGTGCTGGCGGCCCACGGCGTGCCGACCGCCGCCGTAATCCTATTGCCGGCCGAGCGCGCCGCTACCGAGGCCATGCTTGGCGCGGTGGGCTATGTCGATGTGGTGATACCGCGAGGCAGCCAGGGGCTGATTGACTTTGTGCGCAAGACGGCGCGAGTGCCAGTTATCGAAACCGGGGCGGGCGTGGTGCATACGTACTTCGACGAAAGCGGCGACCTCACAAATGGCCGCGCCATCGTGCTAAACGCTAAAACCCGCCGCGTGAGCGTGTGCAACTCGCTTGACTGCTTGCTGATTAACCAAAATCGTCTTGGCGACCTAGCCGCCCTGGTAGCGCCGCTGGCCAAGGCCCAGGTGCAGCTTTTTGCCGATGGCCCGGCTTACGCGGCGCTGCTGGGCAACTATCCGCCCGCCCTGCTGGCCACGGCCACAGAAGAGCACTTTGGCACCGAGTTTCTGGATTATAAAATGGCTATTAAGACTGTGCCCGGCCTTGATACGGCGCTCGACCACATTGCTCGCCACGGCTCGCGCCATAGCGAGGCCATTATTTCTGAAAACCAAGATAATATCGACCTTTTCTTGCGAGTGGTCGATGCGGCGGCAGTGTATGCCAATGCCTCCACGGCCTTTACCGATGGGGCGCAGTTTGGGCTGGGGGCCGAAATCGGCATTAGCACCCAGAAGCTGCACGCCCGTGGGCCGATGGGCCTGGAGGAGTTGACCAGCTACAAGTGGCTGGTGCGCGGCCAAGGCCAGGTACGGCAAGGGTAAGCTGCTCGACTGCCATACGCGGTTCATGCAACGCCCAAGCCCGCTTTTCTATCTTGCAGCTATGAAATTGCTGCTATCCCTGAGCCTGGCGCTGTTGGCGCTACCCGCCCTTGCCCAGCAACAGCCTACCCAACTTAACCCGCGCCTGCGGCACGAGCTGGACAGCATCCGGGTGCAAGACCAGCAGTACCGGAAGATAATCGCCCGACTGCGCAAGGGTAAAGATGACTCGCTGGCGACGGCTCTGCATTTGCCCCCAAACCAGCTATATCCCTACGCCATCGCGCACATGCACCGGGCCGACAGCAGCAATCTACGTCGTGTAGAAGAGATTATCTGGCACTACGGCTACCCCGGCCGGTCGCTAGTAGGCAGCCCCACCAACGAGGCTGCGTGGTACGTTATTCAGCATTCCGAGAAAATTCCGCAGTACCTGATTTGGGTGAAGGGCGCGGCCGAGGCCGGCGAACTCCCTTTTCGGCTCTACGCCCAAATGCTTGACCGCCGGCTCATGGATGATGGCGAGGAGCAGGTGTACGGCACACAGTGGGCCGGCTACACGGTGCTCGACCATGCTACCGGTAAGCAGCACACCATCGCGTTTATCTGGCCCATTGTCGACCCCAAGCGCGTAGACCAGCGCCGCATCCGGGCTGGCTTTGCGACCTCTCTGGCCCAAAGCGCCGACAAGCTCGGCATTCCCTACATACCCGTTACCCTGGAGTATGCGCTATGGCTCCAGCAGGAAGCCGCTGAGTTGGCCAAAATGCAGTAAGTCAACATTTTCAGTCGCTGCTCATGGCTCTCAACGACGCAACTGCTACTGCCCATTTCCGCGCCGTACTCGAAGCCGGTGGCCCTAGCTTCATGCCCACGCAAATCGTTGTGTTGCCCGAGGCCGCGTGGCTCGCCGTGGGCGGCAAGGCGACCAAGCGCGTCATCGCGACTCTCAATGGCCACCCCGAGCGCCTGGGCCTGCTACTACTGGAAGGCGGCGGCCGCTATCTCATGCTTCGCAAGGACTTGTGCCAGCAGCTGGGCCTGACTATCGGCCAGGAACTTGCAATCAGCCTTGCGCCCGACCCCAGCCCCGACCACGTAGACCTGCCCGATGAGCTAGCCGAAGCCCTGGCCGCCTGGCCCGAAGCCGAAACGGCCTTCCACGCTCACAGCGGGGCCATGCGCCGCGCCATGGCCCGCAAGGTAGCCGATGCCAAGCGCCCCGAAACCCGCGCCCGCTACGCTGTGGAATTGGCCAAGCGGTTGGCCCGAGGCGGACACCCATTTCGGAATGCGTAGCAGCTATTAGCGTAGGTTATCGTGCTGAACGCAGTGAAGCATGACCAATTTTTCAGGGTCTGTTTGAAGGGCACCAAAATCAACGCACTATTTGCGGCGGGTCCACAAGCTTACGTTGGTGACGGTGGCCGAGCCACTAGTAACCAAGCGGCTGGTCCACAGGCCAGTATTCTGCACGCGCAGGCTGCCCGAGGCAGTGAGCGATGCCTGCCAGGTGCCTTCGTTGATGATAGTCAGGGCTGCCGAGCTGTCGTGCACATAGGCATCCCAGATAGCCCCGCGCTGGTTGTGAATGGTAGCGCCCGGCAACGTGTAGATTTCGCCGGCAAAGCGCGCAAAGTTGTTGATAGTGGGGGCCGCGCCGAAAGTATCGCCGATGTAGCCGGTCCAGTTGGCGCTGGCCACCACGGTGGTGCCGTCGCTGCCGTTGTTGATGGTGGTGGGGGCGTTGAGGTAAATCGTCTGCGACGTAACCGCGCCCAGATTATTAATCACGGTGCCTTTCACGCCGCTACTCACCACGATAGTGCCGGCTAGCGTGCCGTAGTTGTCGATGGTAACGCTGTCGTTGGTAACCGTGATGGTGCCCGAGTACGTGGTGCCCATCGCAATGCGAACCCGCTCGCCGGCCGTGGGCGTGGCGTGCTCGGTGGCCGCCAGGGTAGTGGCCTTGGCGCTAGCCCAGCTGGCCTGGCCGCTAAGCACGCTCCCGAATAGCAACACGCACGCCAATAGGTGGCGGGTGAGCGCAAAACGGAAGCGTGCAGAGGTCGACATAGCGGAAGGAGGTTGTAACTGATTAGCCTAACAAAATTAGACTGTCAATTATCTAATAAACAATTGAAAAAGTAAAATTACAAACGAGCTTACTTAGCGAATGACTAGTAAAAACCGTCATAATCCAATTCACATAATCAGAACATTGCGCTTTGCGAATATTTTTTTGCATAAAAACGCAAAAAGCCGCTCGGCACTCCTGCCAGCGGCTTTCTAAATAAAATATTGACTTTTTTAAATTTTATTTCTTTAATACAATCGCACTCGCTTGTATACAGCAGCACTTAGCTCAAAATCAGCCGAAACTGGCTACTAGCGACCGCCTTAAAAGTCGTTCCAGTCGTTAATCGTCACCACTTGCCCTGGCCCGGAAACCATGAATTTGCACTCCTTAAAATCCGGAGCCGCCAAGCGCGGTTTCACGTTATTGGAAAAAGCAAAAGGCTCGGTCGGGATACCCAGAAAATTTTTGTCGAGCTTGTCGTTGTTGTTCAGGTCTTGCGACAGCGCCACGGCCCATTCGCCGGTCGTGAGCTCGACGGGCACCGAAATAGTGTTTTTGCCATCGGGGCGCACCACCATCTTAAAGGCCGTTTGTCCCGCTTTGAGGAAAGTTTCGGGGGAGTTGTAGAAATTCAGCTTCACAACGGAGTTGGTCGAAGCCAGCGCCGCCACCACTATCGTCACCGTTTCGGTGGTAGGCGCTACGGCGCGGGGCGCGGGGGCCGAGGCTCCTAGCGCGAGGCTGCTCAGCAGCAGTGAAACGAATGGCAGGGCGTTCATAACAGCAAGATAAACAGCGTTGACTATAGTTGTAACTTCCCGCTAGCCGCAATTCGTTCCGTCTAACTTGCCAGCTTGGCTCCGTATACTCCTGCTTACTTACCTTTCCCACCCGCTAAAGTTGCCTTTTATGCAAGCTTATTTTCGCCGCTTCCAGCAAATTGCCGAGGCTGGCACCTACCACGAGCTAGATACCCTGCCGGTGCCCAAGCCCGAGTTTTTCAACTGGACGACCGAAATTCTGGAAGGCCTGCACGTAGCCGCTCACCCCAACAAAGCGGCACTGGTTTTGGCCGATGATACTGGCCACCAAGAAATAACCTACGCCGAGCTGGCCGCCAGTGCCAACCGCCTGCTCAACTACTGGCGTGCCGCCAGCGTGCGCCCTCAAGAGGCTGTGTTGCTGATGGTGCCTATGTGCGCCGAGCTGTGGGATACCTACGTGGCTGGCATCAAGGGTGGGCAAATCCTGATTCCGGCCGCCAGTATCTTATCGGTCAATGACTTGGAATATCGATTTGGCCGCCTGCTGCCCGCGGTGGTCATCGCCGACCTCGACAATGCCGCCAAAATAGACGCCGCCGAGCAGGCGCTGGGTGAGCCCATCCGACTGAAAATGCTGGTGGGCGGCCCCGCCGTGCAGCGGCCGGGCTGGGTCAATTTCAGCGCTACGGCCGCGCAGCCGACCCAGGCCGAGGCCCACCCCACCCGCGCCGACGACCCGTTGTTTTTGTTCTTCACCTCGGGCACCACGGGCCTGCCTAAGGTGGTGACTCACACGCATTTTTCCTACCCCGTGGGCCACCTCAGCACCGCCGCCTGGATAGGGCTGCGGCCTAGCGACCGGCACTGCAATATCTCGCAGTCGGGCTGGGCCAAGTTTGCGTGGAGCAGCTTTTTTGCGCCGCTCAGCGTGGGCAGCACGCTGGTGGTGTACCAGGGCAGCGGGCGCTTTGCAGGCGGGCCGCTGCTAGCGGCGCTGGCCCGCGAGCAGGTCAGCACGTTTTGCGCGCCGCCCACGGTGCTGCGGCTGCTCATTCTGGAAGACTTGCGGGCCTATAAATTCAGCTTCCGCGAGTGCGTGAGTGCGGGCGAACCACTTAACCCCGAAGTGATTGAGGCGTGGCAGCGCGGCACGGGCCAGCTCATCCGCGACGGCTACGGGCAGTCGGAGAGCACGGCGATGGTTTACAACCTGCCCGGCGACGAGGTGCGCCTGGGTAGCATGGGCCGCCCGTCGTTTATGTACGACATCGTGATTGTCGACGACGAGGGTCGCGAACTACCCAACTTGGCCGAGGGCCACATCACCGTCCGCACCGATACGGGCCGGCCCAACGGCCTGTTCACCGGCTATTTCGGCGAGCCCGAGCGGGCGGCCAGCGTATTTCGCCACGGCCTCTACTACACCGGCGACAAAGCCTACCGCGACGCCGAGGGCTACCTCTGGTTTGTGGGCCGCGACGACGATGTAATAAAATCCAGCGACTACCGCATCGGGCCGTTTGAGGTGGAAAGCGTGCTGGTCGAGCACCCAGCCGTGGTAGAGGCCGCCGTGGTGGGTTCGCCGCACGCTATCAAAGGCCACGAAATCAAAGCCTTTGTTATCCTAGTGCCGGGTACTACGCCCTCGGCCGAGCTGGCTGCTGAGCTGTTCACTTTCAGCCGCGAGCATTTATCGCCTTACAAAATGCCGCGCATTCTGGAGTTTGTAACGGAGCTGCCCAAGACCATCAGCGGCAAAATCCGGCGGGTGGAGCTGCGGGCGCAAGAGGCGCAACAGCGGCGCGGGGCAGCGGGGGAATGGGAGTTTTTTTATCAAGCGAAGTGATAATGTGTTCTTTATGACTACTGCTCAATTCGATAAGTGCTGGCACGATACATATCCCGAGGTCATTCCACTTGCGCATTACTTCAGGCACGTTTATCCAGACCGGTGGTTTAGGATTCATAGCTTACCCGACTCGCAACGCTACGCTTATACGGAGGCGGAATGGGCCATTCTACTCGAACGGCAGAATACCTTGCTGACCGATTTGCTGGGTGATAAATCAGCCGTAGTAGTGGTCAGTGGTGAGTACCAATTTGAGGATATGATAAATACCGATTTGGCAAGTGACACTTTAACAGCTTTGCCATTTTCACTTGCAAAATCGGTTGATTTACACAAGTTTGACCCGGCTAATTATGAGACTGGCAGCTTTTATCAACCAATGTTTAACGTCCAAACCTGGCAGCCCAATCGCTTTGATGAGTTGTTGAAAGAGATTGCCGACGACCAAACGCGGGCCTTCTTCATTTCCTGGCAAAATGCCTGCATTGTTGCCCCCTACGATGGCGGTGTAGACGTTCTACTCAAGGATAGCCCTACCCGAGATTACTACCGCGAAAAGTATAAGTCTTGGCTATCCCCTTATGCCAGTGGCACGTAGCCTACTAGCGCAACGCCGCCAAACCTTGGCAGAAATACCGAAAGCTCACCGACATATTACGCGCCGGGTCAAGCTGCTGACTGATATCGGTAGCCCACTGAGTTTTACGCTTGCCGCTAAGAAAGTAGCGACCCTGCTTCAACACGCTCCATAGCGCATCGTTTGGTTTTGGCAGCTGGTCAGGGTTGCGGTCCAGGCCTTTGAAGTGGTGCGGCTTCACGCCTGGGTAAGCGGCCATGATGGCATCGCGGTCGCCCAGCCACCAAGCTTCCAACTCTTGAACGGCTATGCGATTGAGCACGTGGAAAAGTTGGCTGGGGCCAGCGGCGGTTTTGGTGAGTAAGCCCGCTTCGGCGGCCTTTTCTTCGAGGCTGGCTTTGCGGCTAGCGCAAATGCCGTCGCCATCGAGCAGCACGACCACGCGCAGGTCGGCTTCGCCTTCGCGCAGAATACGACGGTGGTAGCCTTGCAGTACCGCTTTCAAATCGCCCAGCAAGTCTTGCCAGCCTTCGAAAGCCCGCACTCGATACGTGCAGCTAGCCGGCAACAGGCGCGGCAATAGCTGCTCCAGCGCTGCTTTAGCGGAGGGTTCTTCTACCAAAAAATCGACTTGCATAGCGCTATTTGGCAGCCTGGGGCGAAGTCAATGGACTGCCCACATCGAAAAAATTGCGCGCCCACAAGTACCCCAGCGGCGAGCCTTCCTCTACCATCGCGGGGATGCCGGGCAGGTCGGCGGTGCGCGTGGCCTGGGTGTAGCCATCGGGGCCACGGTGCAAAATCCAGACTTGCTCGGGCTCCAGGGCATTGAGCAGGCCTGGTGCGTGGGTGGCTACCAGTAGCTGCCGCTGCTCGGAAGCTGCTATCAGCTCCTCGGCCAAATAGGGCAACAAGTGCGGGTGCAGCTCATTCTCCGGCTCCTCGATGCCCAGCAGCCCGGCCGCACCCGGCTCGTAGAGCAGCGTGAGCAGGGCCGCCAGCCGCATGGTGCCGCCCGACATATACTGCGCCGGCAGCGGCTTCTCAAACGCGGCATCCTTGAAGCGCAGCAGCAGCCGCTCGTCGGAGGTTATTTCGGGCACTACGTCGGCCAGCTGCGGTATCCAGCGCCGCAATTGCACCGTTATTTTTTCTAGTACCTCGGGGTGCTTCTCGTGCAGGTAGTAGAGCACATTGGGCAGGTTGTCGCCGTTGGGCGAGAGGGTTGAGCGGGGGCCAGCGTCGGAGTAGCCTTTAAGGTGGTCGTCGGTGAGGTGGAGGAGGCGGTAAGAGGCTATGTAGTTGGCTAACGCTAGTGTTTTAGGAGCTTGATGTCCTCTCTCTTTTGGAAAAGCAAAAGTAGAATGAATAATTGGGTCAGATGAAGCATTGGTATAATACTTCCCTGAGTTACCATCTCGTTCGTAAATATTTATTCTAAAAACACTGTCAAGCCACTGCGGGGTTGGTTCAGCATCGACTAAATCAATAATCCGCTCTAATTCTGCACCTGGCTCGATTATGCTTTCTTCAGATACGAAGACTTGTCCAGCTGCTTCATCAATATTGAGTTTATAACGCAAGCGAGGAATTGATGAACTTACAAACAGTTCTACCTCAAACTCTATACTATCGGTAATGCCCCGCGTTCGCATTCCCTGAAACCGGTTCCGCTTCTCCCACGCCTGCACCAAATTCCCCCGTACCGCTTCCGCCAAAAAATCCAGCGCGTCCAGCACCGTGGATTTGCCGCTGCCATTAGGCCCAATGAGCACGGTTAGCGGCGTGAGGTCGCGGAATTCCACATCGCGCAGGGCGCGGTAATTTTTGATGCGCAGGTACGTGAGGCGGGGCACGAGTGGGGCGGAGTCGGGCATACAAAGCGGGTTTTCTACAAAGTAAGACGGTTTGAGATAGGCCGGCGCGCAAGCCCTAGCGATACTGTTGGGCTAACCTGCTGCTTTTCGGTTCCGTAGGGAGATATAAGCAGCTCTGGCGTCACCACCGCTTCGTGGGCTGCATCACCAAACACACCCTAGCACCTCCTGATGTTTACGTTTCATCACTTTAGGATACCTGCGCTCGTTGCATCGGGCCTGGCCGTAGTAGCGGCCGTGGCCTGCAACAGCAGCCCAACCTCCACCACCACCGACACGCCGACCACTGCCCACGAGGCCGTGGCCGACACCACCAAAACCGGCGCTACCAGCACCGCCCTGCACGCGGGCAGCATCGAGGCGGGCCGCGACGTGTACCGCTACGAAACCTTCGGCGACGAAGGCTTCTGGACCGACGCCGCCCGCATGCCGCAGGGCATGAAAACTGCCGGCCTCACGGTGCTCGGCGCGCTGCAAGCCGGCGTGAGCTTCGACGCCGACGCCATTCCGGCTGCCCTGAAAACTGCGCTGGCCAGCGAAGTCAAAACCGACCACTCGCCCGCCAAAGCCCCCAAGCTCAACGACCCCGGCATCTTGGACCAGCTCGTGAAAGCCAACGCCGTAATCGGCATGGTGCCCAAGGGCGGCAAAGTAGGCGTGACCTGCGCCCTGTGCCACGCCATCACCGACAAGTCGGTGTATGAGCTGACCGGCAAAGGCACCATCGGCAAGCGCATCGACGGGCCGACGCCGCACACCCTCAACGTGGGCAAGCTGCTGGCTACCTGCGACAACAGCCGCGCCTTCTTCACCACCGCACAGCTGCAAAACCCCGATGGTAGCACCATTGGCCGCGCCCCCAAGGGCCTGACGGCTAAATCGACGGAGGCCGAGTTCGACGCTTATTTCAGCAACCCGAAATACTACCCGCTGGGTGCGTTCGACGACTCGCCCGATGGCAACGGCAACCCGGTGCATATCACGCCTTTCTTCCGGCAGGACTTGGCCGCGCCCTACGGCTCGTCGGGCCAGAACAGTGATTTGAACGACTTTAACAACACCGTTTACACCGCGCTGTTCGACCAAAGCAACCTGCTCTCACCGGGCGGCATGCAGTTTATCCACGGCCTTGGCGCCACGGCCGGCGACTCAATGCTGGCCGGCTACAAGCGCGTGCTGGCCGCCACCGGCGTCACGGGCTACCCCTACGTGACAGCCCACATGCAGGGCAAGCCCGGCGACCCGCCCACCCCCACCGGCAAGCGCGTAGACGAGCAAAAGCTGCGCGACCTGCAAGCCTACGTCAATAGCCTGCAAGCCCCCAAAGGCGTGGTAGCCAACGCCGTGCTAGTCGATAAAGGCCGCGCCCTGTTCATTTCGCAGAAGTGCACCGACTGCCACAATACCAACCAGGGCATCGCGGTGCAAAGCAAGCTAGTGCCGATGAACGTAATCTGGCCAGCCTACGCGCCTAAGGTCATTGCCCAACGCAAGCCCCCGCTCACGCCCATCCAGAATTCGCCCGGCACTTTCGATGATAAGATGGTGGTGGTCGATGCCAGCCCCGGCGGCGGCATCCGGGGCAATGCCCTGCCCCTGCTGCTCGACCTGGCCCGCAAGCCCGTGTTCCTGCACGACGACTCGGTGCACAGCCTCGACGAGCTATTCGACGCCAAGCGCGGCAAAACCGCTCCGCACCCGTTCTACGTGGTTTCGCCCGCACAACGGGCTGAGCTGGTAGCGTATATGAAGAGCCTTGATACGGATAGCAAGTAGAAATTGATTGTCGATTATAACACGTTTGTCATGCTGAACGCAGTGAAGCATCTTGGCTGGGGTACTCGATGCGAGCAAGATGATTCACTGCGTTCAGCATGACAAGGTTTTTTAAAGTATACCAGACACTAAAAAGGCCCGCAACTTCCGTTGCGGGCCTTTTTAGTACTTATCGGACAACGCTAGCTTTTCTGCTTCTCCACCGGAAACTTATCCAGAATATCCTTGGCATTCTTGCTGAACTCGCTGCCTAGGCGGCCAGCATCGTCGATGGGGTCGGCAATGGAGCCGCGCCACACTAGGTTGTTGGTGCGGCGGTCGATAAAGTCGATTACCAGCGTGCCTTCGTGGTACTGCACGGTGCGCGGCGAGCTATAGTACGACGGGCCGTACCAGTAGCCGTAGTTAACGGGCAGGAAACCACCCCGGTACGACACCGCATAGGGGTAAGCAAAGCCAGCCGCTGGCTGCGTGTCATACACGGTGCGCTCGGCCTGCTCTACGTAGGTGTGCGTCGTTATTAGGAAGTCGGGGTTGCGCTCTACCTCGCGCAGGCCGCGCTTGTTGAGTTCGCTAGCAATGGCCTGCTTGATGCGGTCTTGCGCAATGGTGCTGCGCAGCAAGGGGTTGCGGTCGCCGTTGGTTTTTACCTCGGTTTGGGCAAAGTCGAAGGTGCGATAGCGGCTGAAGTCAACGTTGGCGCGCTGCTCCACGTTTACCTTGGGTGTACAGGCCGAAAGGCTGCCCAAAATGCCCAAGCTCAAGGCTAACAGAATGTTTTTCATAATGCTGATTAGAAAAAGTAGTACTATCCTTACTCAGTTAAGTAGGATGGGGTTACTGCCGGGAGCGAGCCATTCAGCCATTATTCATGTTCGGCCTGTTTTATCGGGCGGCCGTAAGCGTCTGCGGGGTTAGCGACCGGGGTTGCTTTTACGCATCTTTACTCTATGGAAGGACTGACAAAAATCGAAGACCTGGGCAAGCCCCGCGTGGTGATAGTAGGTGGTGGCTTTGGCGGGCTACAGCTAGCCAAGACCCTGGCCGATGCCCCCGTGCAGGTAGTGCTCATCGACAAGCAGAACTACCACGGGTTCTGGCCGTTGCTATATCAGGTGGGCACGGCGGGGCTCAATCCCGACAGCATCGTATCGCCGTTTCGCAAGATTTTAAGTAATCAGGAAAACTTTTACTTCCGCCTGGCTGAGGTCGAGCGCATCGACGCCACGGCGCAGGTGGTCGAAACCAGCATCGGCCTCATTCGCTACGACTACCTGGTGCTGGCCACCGGCACGACCAGCAATTTCTTCGGCGACGAGCTAATGGCCAAAAATGCCATTGCGCTCAAAAATGTGCCCGACGCCATCGAGCTGCGCAATACGCTGCTCTCGCACTTCGAGCAGGCGCTGCAAATGGGCGACCAGGAGCAGCTTAATAGTATGCTCGACTTTGTGATAGTAGGCGGCGGCCCCACCGGCGTAGAAATGGCCGGCGCGCTGGCCGAGCTGCGCGCACACGTGTTTCCGCGCGATTACCGCGAGCTCGACCTTAAGCAGATGGACATATACGTAGTGCAGAGCGGGCCGGTGCTCCTCAAGGGCATGTCGGCCGAGGTGTCGCAGAAGGCACTGGAGTACCTGCAAGACCTGAACGTGGAGGTGCTGCTCGACACACGGGTGAAGTCGTACGACGGCTACACCGTAACGCTAAATAATGGCCGCCAGCTTATTACGCGCACGCTCATATGGGCGGCGGGCGTCACGGGGGCTCCTATTCAGGGCTTGGCCCCGGAGGCACTGCTGAAATCGAACCGCTACAAGGTGAATGAGAGTAACCGCGTGACGGGCTACGACAACGTGTTTGCCGTTGGCGATATCGCCCAGATGAACAGTGCAAAATACCCCGAGGGCCACCCGCAGGTAGCACAGCCGGCCATTCAGCAGGGCCGGCACCTGGGCGAAAATATCAAGCGGGCCGTGTCGGGGCTACCCATGCTGCCCTTCGAGTACTACGATAAAGGCACGATGGCCACCGTGGGCCGCCACCGGGCGCTGGCTGATGTTCAGGTATTTGGCAAGCAATACCACCTCACTGGCTGGCTGGCCTGGCTGGCCTGGAGCTTTGTGCACGTGCTGGCGCTGGTAAGCTTCCGCAACCGCTTTGCGGTATTCATTACCTGGGCCTGGAACTACATCACGCAGGACAAGGGGATGCGCTACATTATTGGGAAAATAAAAGCGCCACTCAAGGAAAAAGAGGTCGAAGCCAAGGCCATTGTGTAGGCCTTCCAACGCGTCGATTCATCTTTTTTTCATTTTGCCATCGGGCCAGCCGGCCTGATGGCATTTTTTTTTGCTGCGATTTAAACCCAACAAGAAACCAAGCTAAAAAATGATATTCAGCAACTTATTTATCAAATAAGTTCAACGTTACACTCCAATTACTTCTTTGTTCAACGCAAAATAAAGCTGGTCAGTAAATCCAATGATGGTGGCGGCGCCGTACGTTTTTCACCTGCAAAAAGTTCCACACTCTATTTTCTATGACTGCTACCGCTACCTCCGCTCTTATCCGCAGCAACGTTACTGTTTCGGGCGCTGCCGCTCCATCCCAAGCAATGGTTTTCTTGCACGGCCTGGGTTCAGACCAAACCAGCTGGCACCACCTCGCCCCCCAGTTTGCCGACCGCTACCAGATAGTGCTGCTCGACTTGGTAGGAGCTGGCAAATCGGAAACGGCAGCTTATGAGTACACGAAGTATGCCTCGCTAAATGCCCACGCCGACGACCTGCTGGCGGTGCTGCACGAGTTGAATCTGCACGATGTAGTGTTCGTAGGCCACTCGGTAGGGGCCATGATTGGGGTGCTCGCCGCCATTAAGGAGCCCAAGCGCTTTGGGCGGCTGGTGCTGCTGGCGCCCTCGCCCCGCTTCGTCAACGACGCCGGCTACGTGGGCGGCTTCGAGCAAAAAGATATTCAGGAACTGCTCGCCGCCATGGAGGCCAACTACTACGGCTGGTCGCAAACGATGGCCCCGGTTATGACCGATGCCAATCGTCCCGAAATCGTAATGGAACTGACCAATAGCTTTTTCCACACGCAGCCGGCCATTGCACAGCATTTTGCCCGCGTCACGTTCTACTCCGACCACCGCGCCGACCTGCCCTTTCTCACCACCTCGGCCCTGATACTGCAGTGCGCCCACGATGTAATTGCGCCGATGGCGGTGGGCACCTACCTGCACGAAAACTTGGCCGATAGCCAGCTGGTGGTTATCGACACGCCCGGCCACAGTGCCCACCTCACCGCCCCGCAAGAAACGCTGCGCGAGATAGAGCAGTTTTTGCAGATGGCCCCGGTATTTGTGTAGCACTTATATTACCTAAGGAGGCGGTAAAAAGGCCGGAAAGAAGCATTAGTCGTATACGACAGGGCTCCTTTCCGGCCTTTTTATCGCCTCTTTGTTGCTATGTCGTCTTTAGCTGATACGCTAACTATTCTTTCGGCCATGTTCACGCCAGCGGTGCTGGTGTCGGCGTGTGGCTCACTTATTCTCACCACTTCGCAGCGCCTGAGCCGTAGCATTGACCGGCAGCGCGAAGTAGCCAAGCAGTTGCGCCACAACCAGCAGCGAACCGCCGCCCCCAACCAGCCCGACCCCGACCCGGCCGAGCATACCTACCTCACGATGCAGCTGTCGTTCGCGGCCCGGCGGGCTCGGCTGCTGCAAGATGTTATGACGACGCTGCACCTTACGCTGGGTATCTTCATTGCCAGCATTTTCAGCATCGGCGTATTTGAACTGATAAATAGCTCGGCCACTTGGATAGTGGCGGCGCTGAGCGTGCTGGGCGCTTCGTTGCTGCTGTACGCTAGTATTTTACTAATAAAGGAATCGCGCCTGGCCGTAGCAGATGTAGCCGAGGAAACGGCATATCTGACCACGGCGGCATAGTTTAAGCTATTAGCCTCTAGCTGTTATCTGCCGGCTCTCTCTCCTGAGATGGCTAACAGCTGACGGCTAGAGGCTAATAGCTTAAATCACAGCCGCACGCTAAACGCCAGCGGCTGCACCAGCAGCTGCTGTGTGCGGCTGCTGTACGCCACTCGCACCCCCGCCTCGATGGGTGTGCGCAGATGAAAGACATTAAACAAGGCCATAAAATCAGCCCCCGCGTTGTAAAAATCGCGATATACGCGGGTGGCTACGGGCGGCGTGCCCGCGTTCACCAACACATTGCCCCAGGCCAGGTCGGTGAAGGCAGTAGCACGCAGGCGTTGTACATAGAGCACCCGCCCCACCTGCCAGTGCGTGAAGGCCAGCGGTAGGTTATAGTCGGCACTGCCCACCGCCAGGTTGTCGAAGCTGATGTAGCTGGTTTCAGCTCGGGGATATGAAATAGTTGCGTTAAAATTATACTGCGCCTGCTGCTGGTACTGGTAGCCACCGCGTAGCCGCAGGGCGTGGTGCTGCGCCAAGCCCGGCAGGTACACACTACCCTGCACTCCTACTTGATTGGCTTGCAGATTGGTACCGAAGGGTGTGGTGCGATAGGTGGCCAGCAGCGTAGCGCCGCCGCGTGGGGCTACATCGCGGGCGCTTTGCCGGAGCTGGCTGGCGTAGGCGAGGCTGGTTTGCACGGCGTGTAGCGGCGTGTTAGGCCCGGTGGCATCGCGGGCGCGCACGGGCAGGTCGTAGCCATATACTCGCTCGCCAAGGTAATAGGCGCTCAGCGTGAGGGCTTGCAAATACTTAGAGCGGGTGAGCACCAGCGGCAGTCGCGCCCCGGCCAGCACCCGCGCCACCTGCCACTGGTCGCGGTAGATGGTGCCGTTGGCGTCGATGAGGCTGGCATCGCGCCCGCCGTAACTGCCCTCCACGTCGAGCACCGGCCCGAGACCTTGGTAGCTGAGTGCGCCGGTCACGGCCAGCGTGCGCTCGGTTTGGTTGTAGCTGAGGCCGGCGAAGGCCTGGGTCGTGCTCAAAAAATCCTGCGAGCGCAGGCCTACGCTCACTGCTTGGCCCGATGGGCTTTGCACCACCCCATAGCTGAACACGCGGAAAGCATGCGCCAGTGGCCGGTAGCGCCGCACCCCGTAGCGCGGCCCGGCCGAATCGGGCGAGGCCAGCAGGCTGGCAATTTGCTTGGCGGCGGGCTCGCCGGCAGCGAGGCGCTCGGCGTAGGGGTCGGCGGATGCATCGGTGCGGGCGAGCGCGGGCAGCGCCGTCCAGGTGGCGGGGTCGAGCGGTATCTCTACCACCCGCGCCCCGGTGGCGCGGTAGTCCTGAAAGGCAAGGTGGTGACCATCGGGCGCTATAGCGGCGTGGTAAGCCCCAGTGGGCCGGTTCGTTACCTGCGAAGTTTGACCCGAAGTGACGTTAACCGCATAAATATTATCTACCCCCGACTGCGGTGAATTATACAGTACGTAATCCCCCCAAGGCTGTGGATTGGCCAGATTGACATTCGCCACCGGCAAAATGCTGCTAGCTACTCCTGTTGCCGGGTCGAGCAGCTGCAAGGTTTTACCGGCCGCGCTCAGCGCCACGGCTACCACGCGGCGGCCGTCGGGCGTCCAGCGCGGCTGCTGGTAAAAGTCATTGTGCGGATTAGGCAGCGTTTTGATAACCGCGCCGGTAGTCGCATCTAGTACCACCAGCGCGTGGTGGTAGCTGGCACTGGTGCGTACGGCCACCAAGCGCGTGCCATCGGGTGAGAGCGCAGCGGCCGCGTAGCGCGTACCGGTAGCGAGGCGGCGCACCCGACCAGTTTTCAAATCCAGAATTTTCAGCTCCGAATACATTTTCTGCCCCCAGCGCGGGCTCTGCCTGTACTCGGGCCACACGGCCTTATTGCCGCCCACCGAAATCATCTCCGGGATGTTAATCGGCCCCAGCGTGAACACCCGTTTTTCGCGGCCGTGTTGGCCTATTAGCACCAGTCGTGCAATGTCACCGAGGCCGCTTTTCAGGGCTAGAACGGTGCTGTCATTAGCATACTGCGGATACTGGTACTGCGTGAATACCCGCGTCTGGACTTGCCCGGCCAGCTCGCGCACTGGCGTGGGCGCGGGGCGAGCCGCCTGCTCGGCGCGCCAGGTTGAGTCTAGCTCGTGCATAGTTTCCCGGTACAGGTCTTCGACCCGCAGGCCGGTGGTGCGCCGGATGCTGTTGGAAAACGAGAACGGGTAGAAGGGGAAGCGGTAATACTTATCTAGAATGCGGCTCCACACGTCGGGGCCGTAGTGCGTCTTGGCGTAAGACGTCATAAAATAGCCTAGCACGTACCAGTCGGGCACGTTATCGCGCAGCGAGCCATTCACCGCTTTTTGGTACGAATACCGCCGCCCATCGAGCAAATTGGCCCGCAAACCCAGCCCGAAATACGGGATGCGCCCACGCCCGCTGCGCGTGAGGGCCGTTTCGGTGCCCACAGCATCGCCCTCAAAAAACCACTGCGGCACGCCCACCGCTGCCACGCCCAAGCCGCCATCGCCGAGCAACGGCACCACCACCCGCCCAAAGCCCTGGCGCGCCTTGTCGAACTGGTTGACGTGCCGAAACTCGTGCACCACCAGCCCATCGAGCCAATCGACGGTGCCCAACCCCTGCCCCTGTTCGGGCGTGGTGAAAAACTCGGCGTGGCGCGGCAAAAACGTCACGAAGCCGTTGCTCACCGTGGTTTGGTTTTGGAGCACCACCGCAATGGGTTTGGCACTCACGCCCAGCGTAGCGCCATCGGGGCCGTGCACGGCCTCCAGCCGCTGAGCCGTGCGCTGGGCGGCCGTGTCGAGCCCGGCAGGGTACAGCACCCGAAAGTGCGGCGTCCGCACTTCCTGCCAGTGCAGGCCAGGTGGGTTTTGGCTGATGATGGGCAGACTTTGAGCGGCAATTTTGGCCGTGGCCAATAGCCAAAAAGGCAGAATAAAAAGCGGGCGGGGCATGTAGGCAAGTTACGCTCAACTACAGCTGCAAAAACAATTGCTGTAGGTACACGATTTATCAAAAAGGCAGCTTACTTTTGCCGGGCAATTTCACCTAACTCTCTTTTCATCATGTCCGATACCACCACTTCCACCAAATGGGTGCTCGACCCCATGCACTCCGAAGTGCAATTCAAAGTCAAGCACTTGGTTATTTCGACCGTCACGGGTTCGTTCAAAAAATTTGAGGGCGCGGCCGAAACGCAGGGCGACTCGTTTGAGAACGCCAGCATCGA
>CAXUKA010000010.1:0-46519 GCA_964251335.1 uncultured Hymenobacter sp. | reverse complement strand
ATGCAGGCCATTTTGCGCCCCCAGCATGAGGCCGGAGCCGACAGTGTAGGTGCCACTATGGCTCGCCTGGGCGGAGAGCCGCGCTTCCTCTACCCCGATACAGACAGCGGCCGGGCGCAGATTTTGGCCGACTACAAGCAGATTCTGGCCGAGGTAGATAAGGGCCTCACGCCGGCCTTCCGCATCCGCCCCCGCGCCAAGCTCGACGTGCAGCGCGTGCCCGAGTTCAAGCAAAAAACCTCGTCCGGCGCGTACTATGAACAGCCGGCGCTCGACGGTTCGCGGCCCGGCACCTTCTACGCCAGCCTCTACGATGTGAAAGCCACGCCCAAGTTTGGGATGCGCACGCTGGCCTACCACGAAGGCATTCCGGGGCATCATTTTCAGATTGGTATCGCGCAGGAATTAAAGGGCTTGCCCACCTTCCGAACGGTAATTCCTTTTACCGCCTACGCCGAAGGCTGGGCCTTGTATGCCGAGCGCTTGGCCTGGGAACTGGGCTTCGAGAAAGACCCATACGATAACCTGGGCCGACTACGTGCCGAGCTGTTTCGGGCGGTGCGGCTGGTCGTGGATACCGGCATCCACGACCAGCGCTGGACGCGCGAACAGGCCATTCGGTACATGCGCCGCACTACGGGCATGGCCGAATCGGACGTGGAAGCCGAGATAGAGCGCTACATCGTGATGCCCGGCCAGGCTTGCGCTTATAAAATTGGGATGCTGAAAATCCTGGAATTGCGCGAGCGCGCCAAGCAGCAGCTAGGGCCGAAGTTTGACTTGCGCGATTTTCACGATGCCGTGTTGAAAAATGGCGGCATGCCGATGGAGGTACTAGAGCAAGCCGTGAATGAGTACATCGTGGCCAAGAAGGCTGGCTAACGTGAGGTACGGGGCTTATTTCCGCCTGGCGTTGTTCAGCAAAACTCAACAACGCCGGGCGAGAATAAGCCCCGCATCCTACTTCCGCATCAGAGCAGCGGTGGCACCCGGCACCCACGTGGCGGTGAAGTGGTATTGGCCCGAACCCACTTTTACCGGTACGTAGCCATCTTGGGCGGGCGCGGCTTGTAGGCCGGGACTGGCTTCAAGCGTGCGGTTGCTTTCGCGCACCGAGCTGGGAGCGGTGGTAGGCACGTACACGGTGGCCGTGGCGTTGGGCGGCACCGTCACGTTGAGGGTTAGCTGGTTGGCGCTGGTGTGCCAGCCGGCGCTGGCGGGGCCGTACACGGTTTCGAGCTGGGCCGTGGCCTGGGTGAAGCCACCGCCCGGCTGGGGCCGCACCGTGATTTGATGGTAGCCGGGGGCTGCCGCTTGTAAGCCAGCCACGTTGCCGTAGAGCCAGTTACCGATGGCACCGTAGGCGTAGTGGTTGAAGCTGGTCATGGAGGGCGGGGCAAAGGTGCTGTCGGGCCGCATAGAGTTCCAGCGCTCCCACATAGTGGTGGCCCCCATCGTGACGGGGTACAGCCACGATGGGTACGTCTTCTGCATGAGCAATTTATACGCTACATCGGCGTGGCCGAAGCGACTTAGCACCTCGCACAAATAGGGCGTACCCAAGAAGCCGGTGGTGAGGTGGGTGTCGTAGTCGGCCACGTTGCGCACCAGGCGCTCGGCGGCCTGGGCGCGCAGGTTTTCGGGCAGCATGTCGAACTGCAAGGCCAGTACATACGCCGTCTGGGTATTCGACATTAAGGCCCCACCGGGCGTCACGTACTCGCGCTGGAAGGCGGCCTTGATGCGCGCCAGCTGCACGGCGTAGGTGGCTGCGTCGTCGGCTTTGCCTAGCACGGTAGCTGCGTCGAGCAAAATCTGGGTGGAGTGCGCCCAGAAGCACTGTGCTACCAGCGCGTGGCTGGTCACGGCCGAGCGGCCACCGTTGTCATCATCCACATCGAAGGCCAGCCAGTCGCCAAATTGGAAACCGGTATTCCAGAGGTCATTAGGGCTGCGGTCCTGGATGTATTTCGCCCACTTTTGCATGCTAGGGTATTGCCGGGCCAGGGTGCGGCGGTCGCCGTACACGGTATACAAATCCCAGGGAATGACGGTGGCTGCATCGGACCAGCCGGCCGCGCCGATGAGGTCTCGCCAAGTAAAGGGCATCGAAGGCACAACGAACGGTACGGCTCCGTCGGGCCCCTGGTCGGCGGCCAAGTCGCCCAGCCACTTGGCAAAGAAGGCGTTGGTGTTGCGGTTGAAGGCGGCCGTGCGGCTGAATACCTGCGCATCACCGGTCCAGCCCAGGCGCTCGTCGCGCTGGGGACAGTCGGTGGGCACGTCTAAGAAATTACCATTTTGACCCCACTGAATATTGTGTTGCAGCTGGTTGACGAGCGGCTCGGAGCAATTGAATGAACCTGTGGCGGGCATATCGGAGTACAAAGCCACGGCCGTAAAATCGGCCGGATTTACCGGGCCGGGGTAGGCATCGAGGCGCAGGTAGCGGAAGCCGTGCGAGGTGAAATGCGGCTCGAATACTTCGTCCTGACCGGTGCCGCGCAGGTAGTACGTGTCCTCGGCGGTGGCGGCGCGCAGATTGGCCAGGTAGAAATTACCCTGCTTATCGAGCACTTCGGCGTGCGAGAGCGTCACTTTATCGCCGGCCTTGCCCCGCGCCTTCACCCGCACCCAGCCCACCAGATTCTGGCCGAAGTCGAGGATAGTTTCACCCTTCGGCGACTTGGTCACCTTCACCACCTTGAAGGTTTCGTGTGCCCGGATTGGCTCGTTGAAGGAGGCGAAGAGCTTGCTCTTGTCGTAAGGCCGCACCTGGGCCGGCGTCCAGCCCTGGGCGGCGTAGCCGGGGCGGTCCCAGCCGGTTTGCTCCTGGCGGGCGTCGTAGGTTTCGCCGCGCTGGAGTTCGGCCCGCCGGATGGGGCCGTCGGCGCTGGTTTGCCAAGTGCCGTCGGTGCCGATGTCCTCGGTGCTGCCATCGCGGTACACCAGGTGCAATTGGAGCAGCAGGGCAATGTCGCGGCCGTACACATTGTGCACGTTGTCGAAGCCCACAAAGCCCCGATACCAACCGCTGGCCAGCGTAGCCCCTACGGCGTTGGGACCGGTTTGCAGCAATTTGGTTACGTCATAGGCCTGGTAGGCCAGGCGCTTATTATAGCTCGTCCAGCCCGGCGTGAGGTAGGCATCGCCCACGCGCTGGCCATTGAGGCGGGCCTCGTACACGCCGTGGGCCGTGACGTAGGCCGTGGCTGAAGCCAGCGGCTTACTGATGGTAAACTCCTTGCGCAGCCGGGGGCTGGGGCGGCGCACCGAGTCTTCGGTGTAGCCCGGCCCAACCCAGGCGGCCTTCCAATTGGCGGGAGTCAGCAGGCCCGCCTGCCAGTAGGCTGGGGCGCTCCAAGTTGAGGGCTTACCAGTGTTGTCCCAAACCCGTACCTGCCAGTAATAGCGCTGCGAAGCCGCTGGGGCCGGGCCGGCGTAGGTGACATTTACGGAGGAATCGGAGGCTACTTTACCCGGCTGCCATACTGCATTTTTGGCCTGCCCCAGCCCGATTTCGGAGGTAGCTACCCGCAGCTCGTAGGCCGTTTGGTGCACGCCGCGCTGGCCTTTGGTAGCCTGCAATTGCCAGCTGAAACGGGGCCGAGCTACGTCGAGGCCCAGCGGGTTAGTCAGGTTTTCGCAACGCAGGTGCTGCACCTGCACTTGGGCACTGGCCGCAACGGGCCATAGGCCTGCCGCCAGCAGTAAAACGAAGGCTATTTTCATGGGTGGGAGATAGTGTGGCGCAAATTGCGCAATACGAGTCAGTTCTCACTTTGCGCAGTTCAGAAAAACTAACCGACCCAAATTGCGGCGTACCGTGCCGCGTAGCAATACCCGGTTTATAGCCTCAGCAGCTAAGAGCAGAAACATGCCGCGTGTCGATGTTGGAAACCTTTGGGCAACTCTGGCATCGCTACACGGCACACATGCGCCCCAACTCGGTCTAACTGAATATGGGGTGAAGATGCCACAACGGTCATTACTGGCCCAGCGGAAATTCCATTAAACACCACATAATCATCACTATTATGCTATCGGCTTGTAATCGCACCTCCTCCTTATCGGTCAGCCACCGCTACCCGGTGTGGTACGATTCCTAGAGCTACCCGACCTGCGGCGTTGACTTTCGACGGGTCGGGCTTATTTTTGGAAAGTATAAAGCCGCAAACCGCCCGTCAATTCGGCTATTGTGCTGAGTTGGCATTTTGCCCTGGTCTGCACTCTCTATTTCCCGCTCCATGATTGCCTACCTCGACGGTAAACTCGCTTATAAAGACCCGACCCAAGCCATTATTGACACTGGTGGCGTGGGGTACGAAGTTAAAATCTCGCTGGCCACTTATTCTAAGCTGCCAGCCGAAGACCAGAAGGTTAAAGTGTATACCTACCAGCACATTAAGGAAGATGGACAGACGCTCTACGGCTTCCTTGACCCCAACGAGAAGGCGCTGTTTCTGCACCTGATTTCGGTGTCGGGCATTGGGCCGGGCACGGGCATCAACATGGTGAGCAGCATGGGCGTGGGCGAAATTCGCCAAGCCATCGTGAACGAGGACGTACGCGCCATCCAAAGCATTAAGGGTGTGGGACCCAAGACGGCACAGCGCGTAATACTCGACCTTAAAGACAAGCTTCGCAAGGACGAGTTGCTGGCCAAAGCTGGTGTAGATACCGTGCCGCTGGCCCGTCAGCACAATACCCAGCGCCAGGAAGCGTTGCAGGCATTGGTAATGCTGGGGTTTGCGCGGGCGGCGGCCGAGAAAAATCTCGACCAGATTCAGCACAAGCACGGCAACGACCTGAGCGTGGAGGAGCTAATCAAATTCGCGCTCAAGTCGCACTAAAGCGGCCAAACGGGCAGCTACTCAATAGTCGGGTTTGGGCGGCACTAGTTGCAGCCCGAATGCCAGAATTCTGTTAATTAAACCCGGCTACGCGCTACTCCGGTGGCGTGGGGCCGCACCTTTGCATCTGCTTGAAGTCTCTACTATCTGCTGGCTATAAATTACTTACGCCTGGCACCTTCCTGACAACCGCCGTTGTCTCGTCGGTGTTTGTGGCGGCGGCGTGGGCAGGTGCGGCTGGGCCAGCTGGCCGGGCTCGCACCGCAGTTGGGGCCTATACGTGGGCGAGCCACCTGGGGTTGCCGCAGCAAGGCGTGCCGGCCGATACGGGCCGCTACCGCCCCAGCCGCCGGCCCAAGGTGCGTACGACCGACCGGGCGGGCAGCCGCTTTTCGCCGCAGCGGCGGCGCTCGCCACTGGTGTTGCCCCTGCCCAAAAGCGTGCAGGTGAAAGTGACCGCCGACGACAGTGCCAAGCACTACAACGTGCGCGAAACGGTGGGCAACGACGTGAACTACCGCGACCCCACCGAGATTTCGCGAGAGGAGCTGCTGAAGTTTCAGGAGCGGCAGGCCATCAGCGACTACTACCGCCTCAAGAGCCAGGGTGGCGTGGCGGGCGTGGGCGCGCAGCCGGGCTCGGCGCAGGCTCAGCGTTTGATTCCAAAGATTGACCTGGGACCGGTGGCCGACCGCATTTTTGGCGGGCGCTACGTCGACATCAAGCCCGCTGGCTCGCTCACGCTCAAGCTGGGCGCGCGCTTCAACGTGAACCGCAACCCCGCCCTAACCTTGCGCCAGCAGAGCGTGGGCGACTTCATATTTGACCAGAACCTGAACCTGAACCTGAGCGGCACGGTAGGCACCAAGCTCAAGCTCACGTTCAACTACGATACTAAGGCCGCGTTCGACTTCGACAACCAGATGAAGTTTGACTACGCTGGCCAGCCTACCGATATCCTGCGCAAGCTCGACCTCGGCAACGTGAGCATGCCTCTCAACAACTCGTTGATAACGGGCGGCTCCAACCTATTCGGGATAAAAACCCAGCTCCAATTTGGGCGTTTGGGCGTGACAGCGGTGGCTGCCACCTTGCGCGGCTCGGCCGATGAGGTGCGGGTGCAAAACGGCGCGCAAAGCCGCACTTTCGAGTTGAAGTCGAGCCAATACGAAAAGGACCGGCACTACTTCCTCTCGCAGTACTTCCGCGACAACTACGACCAGAACCTCAAGAGCTTGCCCACGGTGCAGAGCGGCATCAGCATCACGCGCTTAGAGGTTTACATCACCAACGACAACCGCACCACCGACAACCTGCGCAACGTGGTGGCGCTGCAAGACTTGGGCGAGCCGCGCCTTGAGCGCGTTTACCGGTCGCAGCTCTACAACCCGGCCAACGTAGCCTCGGTGAAGACGCCGGCTCGCAACGGGGCCAACTATCTCTACGGGGCGCTGACTGGCACTGGCTCGACTCGCGACAACCTAACGGTGGAGCAGTACCTGGGCAATCTGCCCACGCAAGGCGGCACTATTGCGTTGGTTAAAAACCTTGACTACGAGCGTATTCGGGCGCGCAAGCTGGCTACTACAGAATACACTTTCAATGCCCAGCTTGGCTACCTCAACCTGAACACGGCCCTGTTGCCCGACCAGGTGCTAGGCGTGAGCTACTCGTACATCTACAACGGCAAAACCTACACCGTAGGCGAAACCGTGAACGAGTACGGCAGCCTGGCCCAGCCCGACCAGGTTATCTTCCTGAAGCTGCTGAAGGCTACCAACCCCGGCATTGGCACGGCCGACCCGACAGTGAACCCGAACAACCCTAACCTGTTGACGCACAACACACCAACCTGGGATTTGATGATGAAAAACATCTATTCCCTGAACGCGTCACAGCTCAACCGCGATAACTTCAACCTCCAGATTATTTACAAGGACGATGCCACCGGCGTTGACTTGATTTCGTTGAAGGAAGGCAACCGGATTACGAATACGCCGCTCATTCAGGTGCTGGGGCTGGACCGCGTAAACGCCAACAACGACCGCAACGCCGACGGCAACTTCGACTACTTTCCGGGCATTACCATCGACCCCGAGTTGGGCAAGATTATTTTCCCGAGCGTGCAGCCATTTGGCTCGTACCTGAAGGCGCAGTTTGACACGGTGGCGCGGGCGGCCACAGCTACGCAACCAGCCGTGACGCCGACCATCGCGGCCAATGAGGTGATACTGGCGCAGAAATACGTGTACCAAGCGCTGTACAACCAGACCCAGAGCGACGCCCAGCAGCAGCAAACCAAGGATAAGTTTTACATCCGGGGGCGCTTTCAGGGGGCGGCCGGGGCCGACGAAATTAGCCTGCCCGGCATCGGGGTGGCGCAGGGTTCGGTGAAAGTGTATTCGGGTAGCACGCTGCTGACGGAGGGCGTCGACTACCAGGTATTTTACGACCAAGCCAAGGTTAAAATCCTGAATACGGCCTACCTCAACGCGGCCAACGAGCTGCGGGTGGTGTTTGAGAAAAACGCCCTGGTGCAGGTGCAGCCACGCAAATTGCTGGGTACCCGCCTCGACTATGCTGTGAATAAGGACGTGCTGTTTGGCTTCACGGCCATGCACATTCTGGAAAATCAAGCTCCCGGCATCAACCGCGTGAACGTGGGCGATGAGCCGGCCAATAACACCATTCTGGGGGCTGATATGAGCTTCCGCAAGGACAGCCGGGTGCTCACCAAGCTGGTAGATATGCTGCCCATCGTATCGACCAAGGAAATCTCGACTGTGTCGTTTACGGGCGAGGTAGCCAAGCTTATTGCGGGGCAGGCGCAGCTGGGGCGCGGCGAAAATGGCGTGAGCTATATCGACGACTTCGAGAACGCCCGCACGCCCTACACGCTGAGTGGGCTGGCCTCGATTCCGGCGTGGCGACTGGCTGCCACGCCGCCTACTATCCTGGGCAGTGCCACCGGGCTGGCTACTAACTTCCAGCGCGGCAAGCTGGCCTGGTACACCGTAGACCAGAGCTACTATACGACTGGCACCACCGCATCGAGCAATATCACGGGCGATGCCCTTACCAACCACTACACGCGGGGCATTCCGCGCAACGAGATTTTCCCCAACAAAGACCTGGGGGCCACGGGCAACGGTTACGAATATTCGTTTGACCTGGCCTACTTCCCCAGCGAGCGCGGGCCGTACAACTACTCGCCCAACGTGGATACCGACGGGCGGCACTTTGCCCTCAACTCGACCGCTAACTTGCTCAACCGCTTTGGGGGCGTATCGCGGGCCATCACCTTCGATACTGACTTCGACAATGCCAACGTAGAATACTTGGAGTTCTGGATGATGGACCCCTTCCTACCCGGCAAAAATGGCCTGGTCGACGGTCGCATTACACCCAACGGCCCAGTTGACCCGCGCGACGTGCCTGCCAACAATACCACTGGTGGCCAGCTAATTCTGAACCTGGGCAACGTGAGCGAAGACGTGCTGCAAGACAGTAACCAGCACGAGTTTGAGAATGGGTTGCCTACGCCCTCTACTACTACTCCTACTCCTACCCTTCCCACCGTCTGGGGTCTGGTTACGACGCAGCAGTTCCTGCTCGATGCCTTTAGTGCGGAGGCTGGTGCCCGCGCCCTGCAAGACGTAGGCCTGGAGGGCCTCGTCAATGCAGACGAGCAAGCCCACTTTACTTCTACAGTGGCACCAGGGCCATTCAGCACCCTGGCCGACCCCTCGGGCGATGACTTCCGCCACCACCTCGACCCGGTAAACGACCAGAATGGCACCCAGATTATCGGGCGCTACAAAGACTACGACAACTACGAAGGCAACTCGCCCGAAAATTCGCAGCTCAGCTCGACGGCCTACCCCGACAAGGAAGACCTGAACCGCGACAACGTAGTGCAGGACAGCGAGCAATACTACGAGTACGCTATGAACCTGCGGCCGGGCTCGCTCGACATCGGCCAGAACTACATCATCGACAAGGTAGTAGCTCCCGTTATCAGCAATACCGGAGGGGCTACCAACGAAACCGTGACGTGGTTCCAGTTCCGGATACCGGTGCGCGAGTACCAGCGGGTGCAGGGCAATAACAACCAGCCCTTTGGCTTCAAGAATATTCGCTTTATGCGCCTCTACCTCACGGGGTGGCAGCAGCCGGTGGTACTGCGCATGGTGCAGCCGCAATTTGTGGCCAACCAGTGGCGCCGCTACCTGAGCCGCATTTCCGACCCCAACCTGGGCCTGGGTTCAACACTGATAGATGCCGATGCCTTCAACATCTCGACCGTGAGCATTGAGGAAAACGGCTTAGTGTCCGGGGCTACTACCAATGGGTCGATTCCGTACGTGCAGCCACCCAACATCGTGCGCGATGTGGAATACGGCTCGTCGGCGGTATCGCGCCAGCAAAACGAGCAGAGCCTGCGCCTATGTGTGGAGGGCCTGCGCGATGGCTACGCCAAAGCAGCTTACAAGAATATCACCATCAACCTGCTGCGCTACAAGCACCTACGCATGTATCTGCACGCCGACTCGCAGGACCCCAACACCAAGAGTGGCGATGTGCGGGCTTTCATCCGCATCGGCACCGACTACACCCAGAACTACTACGAATATTCGCAGCCGCTCCAGCTGACGGCGGCTGGCCTGACCAGCCAGACCGACGTGTGGCCCGAAGCCAACAACGTAGACATTGCTTTCCAGGATTTTATTGATGCCAAATCGCGGCGCAACATTGCCCTTGCCCAAGGCAAGCCAGGGGTCAGCTTAACAACTCCCTACGTAGACTCGGTGGGCCTAGCTAATGGGAAGCGGATTGTCATCATGGGCAACCCCGACTTTTCGGCAGTGCAAGGCTGCATGATAGGCATGCTGAACCCGGCAGCCACCAACGACAACCCCGACAACCGCCCCAAAACGCTGTGCATGTGGGCCGATGAGTTTCGGGTATTTGATTTCGACAGCCAAGGTGGCTGGGCGGCCAATGCACGCCTGAACGTGAAGCTGGCCGACTTGGCCAACGTCACGGCTACGGGCTCGTTTATCGGCGTGGGCTTTGGCGGGCTGCAAGACAAGGCGCAGGCCCGCTCGACCAGTGATGTGCTGCGCGGCGACCTCAACGCCACGATAGCAGTCGATAAGTTTCTGCCCCCGGCGCTGCACATAAAAGTGCCGGTATTGGTGCAGGCCAGCGCCCAGACCATCACGCCGCAGTACGACCCTCTCGACCCTGATACCAAGCTCGAGCAAAGCCTGCTAAAATTCCAGAGCGACGACGCCAAGGCGCAGTACAAAAAGCTGGTGGTAGACCGCACTACCAGCCGCAGCATCTCGGTGCTGAACGTGCGCAAAGAGCGCACCCCCAACCAAACCAAGGTACACCCCTGGGACATCGAGAACGTGGCCGTGAGCTACGCCATCACTGAGCGCAACCACTCCGACATCAATACCCAGCGCGACTACTCGCGCTCGTACACGGCGGCGCTGGCCTACGTGTACCAGACTACTCCGCACAGCATTACCCCGCTGAGCAAGATTAAGCTGCTCGACAACCCATACCTCAAGATATTCAAGGAGGTCAACTTCTCGCCGCTGCCCTCGCGCTTCTCGTTCCGCATGGACCTCGACCGGCGCTACAACGAGCGCTTCTTGCAGCGGGTGCTGGAGCCGGGCACCCTACCCACTGTGGTCGATGCCGGTGTGTTCTATAAATCGTTCTACATCAACCGGGTGTATGACCTGCGCTGGGATATCACTAAGGCGCTGGCCCTCGACTACACTGCCAACAACCGGGGCGTGGTCGACGAAGGCGCGGGTGCCTCTATCGGCGACAGCCCCACGGCCCAGGCCAATCGTGACCTTATCCGGAAGAACCTGCTGAGCGGCGGCCGCACCACCAACTTCGACCAGACCATCGCGGCCACGTACCGACTGCCGCTCGATAAGTTTCCGCTCACCGACTGGCTTTCGGCTGATGTGCGCTACTCGGCGCACTACACCTGGCTGGCGGCTTCGACCGCGCTACGCGCTCCCAACCCCAACCCGCTACGCTTAGCCGACGGCACCGTGGACCCCACCGATACCTCAACGGTAGCGCTCAACCTGGGCAACACGGTGCAGAACAATGCGGAGTTTACGGCCAATGGCAAGATTGACCTGGTGAAGCTGTATAACAAGGTGAAGTTCTTGAACATCATCAACAATGCCCAACCCAAGCCGCGTCCCCGCCCGGCTATAGCTGACCCTAACGCCCCTCCCGGCACACGCCCCAAGCAGGAAGCGGCCCCCGACACGGCCAAAAAAGACCCACTGCGCTTTGTAAAAGCAGGCTTGCGAGCCATCATGACGGCCCGCTCCATCAACTTCACCTACGCCCACTCCAACGGCACCTTGCTGCCGGGCTACCTACCTAAAACTCGCTTTTTCGGCCTGACCGATGGCAGTGGTTTTTCGGGGCTGGCACCGGGCGTTCCGTTTATTTTAGGTCAGCAGTACGACTTGGCCAACTTGTACCAAGAGGCGGTGGCGAAGGGCTGGTACACTCAATCGAGCCAGTACCTGAATACGGCGCTTAGCTCGCTGCTGACCGACAACATCACGGCCCGCACCACGCTGGAGCCTTTCCGGGGCTTCAACATTCAGCTCGATGCGCGGTGGCAGCGCACCAAGAGCGATGAGTCGTACTACCGCCGCACCATCGATACCTTGGCGGCCTCGTACCGCGATGTTGGCTACCTCGCCCCAAAAGCCGGGGAAAATCTTGCTACCATTGCGCCGCAAATCGTTGGCACGGGCTCGTTTAGCACTACCACCATCACCATCCAAACGATGTTTGGCGACCTGGGGGCCAACGGCGAAACCAGCAAAGCCTTCGACCGCTTTGTGCAAAATCGCCAGGCCGTGCAAGCGCGTCTCCAAGCCGCAAATCCAGCTTATACGGTGCAAACAACCAGCGGTACTACCACTACCACAACCACCGGTGGCCTCTATAGCTACAATTCGCAGGAAGTGCTGATTCAGAGCTTTGTCGATGCCTACCACGGCAAGTCGTCGGATGGCTATGAGGCGAAAAAATTCAATCCCTTCGGCATGATTCCGCTGCCCAACTGGCGGATTGAATACAATACGTTTGCCGACCTGCCGGGCGTGCGCGAGATATTCCGCTCGTTCACCATCAACCACGCCTACTCGTCGGTGTACACGCTGGGCAGCTACACCAAAAACTCGGTGTACAGCAGCGAGCCCGATTTTGCGGGCACCGGCGGCATTCCCTTTGTGCTCAATACCACCGGCCAGTACGTACCCTACTACGTGGTGGGCCAGGTGAGCTTCCTCGAAAGCCTGACCCCACTGCTAGGCATCAACTTCACGACCGTGAACAACGTGACCGGCCGCCTGCAATACAGCACCAGCCGCGCTGTGGCCCTGAACACCACCAACGCCCAGGTAACCGAGCTTCACACTTCGGATATTACTATCGGGCTGGGCTACGCGGCCACCGGCCTCAAGCTGCCTTTCCGGATAGGTGGCGAGCAGCGCACCCTCAAAAACAACCTGCAAGCCCGCCTCGACCTGAGCATTCGCGACAACACAACTATCCAGCGTAGCATCCTCGACTCGGTAGACCCCGTGCCGCAGCTGCCAGGCAGCACCACGCCCGGCGCTACTGGCACCCCCGGCACTTCAACCTCGCAGATTACCAACGGCGCACTGACTGTGCAGCTGCGCCCCACCATCGACTACCTGCTCAATACCCGCCTAAATCTCCAGTTTTACTTCACCCAAACCATCACCCAGCCCCGCGTGAGCAACGCCTTCCGCAACTCTACCAGCGAAGGCGGCCTTCAGCTGCGGTATAGTCTGCAATAGTGGTGAGGTGGTGAAATAGTAAACTGGTGAGCTTCCGGCAAGGCAACGTACCCACTGCCCCGCCGTACTTTTGCACCATTCAACATTTCACCACCTCACCAGTTCACCATTTCACTGATGACCCTCCCTACCACGCTGCACTACACCAAGGACCACGAATGGCTGCGCCTTGAGGGCGACGTAGCCTATATCGGAATCACCGACCACGCCCAGCGCGAGCTTGGCGACATTGTGTATGTCGATATCGATACCGTGGATAAGGACATTGCTCAGCACGACGTATTTGGCACTGTAGAAGCCGTGAAGACGGTTTCGGACCTGTTCAGCCCCATCAGCGGCACCGTGCTGGAAGTGAACGCCAAGCTGGCCGACGCCCCCGAAACTGTGAACTCGGACCCCTACGGCGATGGCTGGATTATCAAGATGTCGGTAGGCAATGCCTCAGAAATCGATGACCTGATGACGGCCGAAGCTTACGGCGAATTGATTGGGGCGTAGGTTTCACAACCGCACTTTTTTACGCACCTCTGCTTACGGCAAGCTAAAGCTTACCACACATTAATTGCACGCCATGCTACCCTTGCTGCGGGTGGCGTGGCGTTCTTTTTAGGCTTCAGCCCTATCTTGCCGGCTCACGCCGCCTTACTAGCGTTCTGATGAAATCATCTTTTTGGCGCAAGCTCGCCGCACTGCCAGCATTGGTCTGGGCCGTTATCATGCTGGTGCTCACGCTCACGCCGGCTCAGGAAATGCCCGAAACTCCCGATTGGAAACTCGTTGCCTTCGACACGGCCGCCCACGCCGGCGTCTTTGCTGTGCTAGCTGCACTAAGCTGGGTGGCCGTGCGCCAGCAGCGGCGCTGGCCGGCGCTGGTGCGCCAGGCGGGTTTGGTAGTTCTGCTGGGCTGCGTCGTGTTTGGCGGCCTTATTGAAGTATTGCAATACGTAATGGCCTTAGGTCGCCACGCCGAATGGTCGGACCTGGGGGCCGACAGCCTTGGGGCGGCGCTGGCACTACTGCTACTCGGAAGCGGCTGGCGCTGGTGGCAACATCGCCAGCTAGCCACTCCCCTACTCGTGCTGCTACTCTTGGGTAGCAGCCTTTTTTTTGCCCACCCCGCCCAGGCGCAAGCACCCGACTTGGGTCGCGCTCGCCAAACCATCGAAGAGCTGGCCTCACCCAAGCTGCACGGCCGGGGCTACGTGCAAGGCGGCGAACATTTGGCAGCGGCCTACTTGCGGGGCAGATTCAAGCAGTTGGGCTTGCAGCCGTTGGCTCCTGATTTTATGCAGCCATTTACACTGGATGTGAATACATTTCCAGGGAAAGTCAGCCTTAAAGTGTTTTCTCCCTTTTCGCACACTGCCCCCATTACGGCATTAACGGTAGGGACTGATTTTATTATAGCCCCTGAGTCGGCGGGTACCTCGGCTAAGGAGCTTACAGCAGTTGCCGTTCGCTTTGATACAGCTTGCTTTAAGAATGCTATGCATCAGGCATCACTACAGCAGCAGGTTCATGACGCACTGGTGATTACCTCACAGCTGAAAAAAGCAGGTGCCCGTCCTTTTTTGGTATTGACAGCCCACGATGAGCAACGGTTATCGAGCCTACCGCCAAATTTGAAGCAAAGCCTGGACTCTTTGCCCAATCGAATACTATTGGCACCTAAATTAACTGCTTCGCTAGCACCCGAGTCAGTCGGGGCCATTCGTATTGAAAGCCTTGATAAACTGGAAATTTGGAAATTTGGCGGACAGCATCAACGGCTTATCACCTTAACACTACAAATCGACGCCGAGCTAAAGCACAACTACCAAACCCAAAACCTCGCTGCTGTCATTCGAGGTAAAGCGCAGCCCGACAGCTTCCTGGTAGTATCGGCCCACTACGACCACCTGGGCATGATGGGCAAAGACACCTACTTCCCTGGCGCCAACGACAACGCCAGCGGCGTGGCCCTGCTGCTAGAGCTAGCTGCCTATTATACCAAGCCCGAAAACCAGCCCACTTACTCGGTGGTGTTTCTGCTATTTGGGGCCGAGGAGGCGGGGTTGGTGGGCTCGCAGTATTTTGTGGCGCACCCGCTGGTGCCGCTGCCGCGCATCAAGTTTCTGGTCAACCTCGACTTGCTTGGCACCGGCGAGGAGGGCGCTACTGTAGTCAATGGCAAAGTTTTCGAGCCGGCTTTCAAGCGCCTCACCGCTATCAACGATGCCCACCACTACCTGCCGCGCCTCGGTGCCCGGGGCAAAGCGGCTAATTCCGACCACTTTCCATTTTCGGAAGTAGGTGTGCCAGCGTTTTTCCTATATACGCGGGGCGGCAGTACGGCCTACCACGATGTAAATGACCAGCCGGTCGCTCTGTCGCTGGCTGGTTTCACGGGGGCGTTTGGGCTGGTGCGCGACTTTCTAAATACGCAAATGGGGCAGTAGCACGAAGTAGCGCTTCGTGCTACTGCCAGGCACAACAAAAAGCCCCGACCGATAACCGGCCGGGGCTTTTGCCTAACATAATTTATAAACTATATCCTAACGCTAATTCACTAACAATTGGTCACCAGTATCCCCCACTTCCCGCTCATCGCGGTACTGTCTTAGCTATTCGCTTTCAGCGAATTCAGGATTTTTTTGGCCAGCGGCTCCCATTCGGGCTTCTGGCGGTCGGCGCAGTTGAAGGTGCAGATGAGCAGTTTGCCTTGCACGTCGGTGAAGAACACCAGCGTGTATACTTCGTGGCCCATTTCCGGCTTCATGAACTCGAGGTAACCCACTTTGCGGCCGGCTACTTCTTTCACGCCTTCACCAAACCAGGTGGTCTTTTGGTACTGCTTGTGGTAGGTTTTGGCGAAGCTGGTCTCGTACACACTCACCATGTCCTGGTCGGCCTCATTGTCCGAATAGTTGAAAGCCAGGCTCACTAGGTTGTTGTTGGTGAATACTACGCTGGGGCGGCTGCTGGCGTGCGAATAGACAAAGTCCATTTGCTGCTCGGTCATCAGCTCGAAGCCTTTTGGAATCAACACTTCTACGCGCTCGCTCAGGACGCGCTTCTTAATCAGTTCAATCTCGGCGGCGGGGCGAGCGGCCATCAGCAGGCCCGAAAACGAAACCAGCAGGGTGAGTAGGAGAGACTTCATAACTGAGTAAAAGGTAAAAGTGAGAGTTGAAATAGAGTGCTTGCCGTTTGTTGAATCTAAGTTACGCCTAAAATCCAAATCTACTCAACTGGCAAAAAATTGTACTTTCAATAAACATAGTTAAATTTTAACGCGACAGCAAATTTATTTAAATTATTAACTATCAGTTTAAAACAAACTTTTTAAGAAATAACTAAATCATGATTTAGGACTATTTAACAATAAGTAATGCAGGTCATTTTCTTCAAAAAGTACCACTGTTAGCTTGAAAGATGCAGCATTTTTTTTGAAAATATTTTGCGGCCTTTACAAAATGTTGTTAAGCTGCTCTTTAATCTTCTCCAACTCTTCTTTCATACCCACCACAAGGTGCTGTACGGTAGCGTCGTTGGCTTTCGAACCGATGGTGTTGATTTCGCGCCCAATCTCCTGGGCCAGGAACCCTAGCTTCTTACCTACGGCCTCATCTGGCTGCTGGATTGCCAGCTCGAAGTAATTAAGATGCGCTGCCAGACGCACTTTCTCTTCGGCAATGTCGAGCTTATCGATATAATACAAAACCTCTTGCTCGAAGCGGGTGGCGTTGAACTGCTCGTGTTGCGTGAGCTCGGCGAGGTGAGCAGCCAGGCGCTGCCGCACGTGGGCAATGCGCTGCGGGTCGTGCAGCTCGACAGCGGCTAGTTGCTGCCGGATGGTGGCGATGTAGCCAAGTATTTCGATTTGAAGCGTCTGGCCTTCGTCGGAGCGGAACTGCTGCATGGCGGCCAGCGCCTCGGTGAGCAGCGGCTGAAGCTCGGCCCAAGTAGGCTCGTCGGCAGTGCCAGCTTCTACCTGGGCGGCCTGGGCTAGCTCAGCGGCACTGGGAATAACGCCAGGCAGGCGCAACGCTGCCAGCAGGGTTTCTTCGCTGGTCGTCACGCCTAGGCTTTGGGCAATGGCTTGCAGCTCATGGTAAGCGGCGGCCAGGGCGGCGCGGTTGAGCACCGAGGTAGTGGGTGCGGCGGCAGGGCGGGTGAAATCGAGGCTGAAATTGACTTTGCCGCGCAGCAGGGCTTTGGTGATTTGCTGGCGGATTTCTAGCTCGTGGTTTTGGAGAAAGCGCGGCAGGCGCAGGCTTAGGTCGAGGGTTTTGGAGTTGAGCGAGCGCAGCTCTACTGTAGCAGTGTAGCGGTCGGTGTCGCGGTGGGCCTGGCCGAAGCCAGTCATGGAGAGTAACATAGGAGCAGAACTGCGAGCGCCAGAGCGCCGTAGCAGCGTTGAGTGATACAAAGGTGAGCGGCAAAGCTATTGCCAGTTGGCCGTTAGCGATGGGTGAGGCTATTCGCCTTCTTAACGGGGCATTTCGCTCGCTAAACGAAAAAGCACTCGCCGAGCCACAAGCGCCACCGTAGCACTTCAGGGAGATAATGTAGGACTTGGGGACTACGATGGCGACGTTAAGTCAGTGTTACAGTTCGAGGCTGGCACCAACAATTCGGTAACCTCGCCCCAACAATTCGGTAACTGACTACCAATGATTTGATAACCGAAGGAGGGGACTTAGCGGGCCAAGGCCGGGGGAACTTTGCTGCCGCATTGGCTTAACCCCTTTTTATGCGCACTCTTACTCTTGGCCGGACCGCGACGCGACTGGCCGTCTTGTTTTTCCTGTTGCTGCTGGCTCGGCTGGCGTCGGCGCAGGTCACTACTTCGTCGCTGAGCGGCAAGGTTATTTCCGATAAAAATGAAGAGCTGATTGGCGTAACCGTCGTGGCGACCAACGTGCCCACCGGCACCAAGCGCGGCACCGCCACCGAAACCGATGGCCGCTTCAGCATCCCGAACCTGGCTCCGGGCGGGCCTTACACGGTGGTCGTTACCTATGTAGGCTACAAAGAGCAGGTAGTCAATAACGTGTACCTGACCCTAGGCAACACCACCCGCCTTAACTTCACGATGGCCGCCGAGGCGCAGGCCTTGAACGAGGTCGTGATTACGGGCAACACCCAGGCTACCAAAACCGGCGCGGGTACCAACGTAGGCCGCGAGGCTTTGCAGCAGCTGCCTACCATTTCGCGCAGCATTCAGGACTTTACCCGCCTCGACCCGCGCAACTCGAATAACTCGTTTGCGGGCAGCTCGTTCCGCTACAATAACATTACCCTGGATGGCGCCGTGAACAACGACGCCATCGGTTTTTCGCCCTCGCTGGGTGGCACCAGCGGTACCTCGGGCCTGCCAGGCTCGTCGGCCCGCGCCAACCCGATTTCGCTCGATGCCATTCAGGAGATTCAGGCCCAGGTAGCGCCCTTCGATGTGAAGCTGGGCAACTTCACGGGCGGCTCGATTAACGCCGTGACGCGCTCGGGTACCAACGATTTCCACGGCTCGGTGTACGGCTACGGCCGCAACCAGAGCGTGACGGGCACCAGCATCGACGGCGAAAAGTCCAAAATCGGCAGCAGCTACCACGACTACCAAACGGGCTTCCGCCTGGGTGGGCCGATTATCAAAAACAAGCTGTTTTTCTTCGTGAACGCCGAAATAGCCCGCCGCCAGGAGCCGCAGTTCTACGGTGCGGGCACGCCCGGCTCGCCGGTATCGCAGGATTTGGCGACGCTCATCGCCCAGAAATTGCAGACAACCTACGGCTACAACGTGGGCGACTACAACGATTATAACATTCACGCTAACAGCGATAAGCTGTTTGGCCGCATCGACTTCAACCTCGATGACAAGACGAGCATTGCGCTGCGCCACAACTATGTGAAGTCGGAGGCGACCAACCTGGAGCGCTCGGGCAGCTTATTTAAGTTTGGCTCGCAGGACTTCAACCAGAACAACATGCAAAACTCGACGGTGCTGGAAGTGAAGTCGAACTTCACCAGCCACATTGCCAACAACTTGATTTTGGGTTACACCAATATTCATGACTACCGCACGCTGTTGGGCGGGCAGAGCAGCCTGTTTCCGTCGGTGCAGATTAACAACGTGGGTGCTTCGGCTGGCGACGGCACGGTGTACTCGGACAGCTACTACCGGGGCTCAAACCAGATTTTGCTGGGCTCGGACCGCGAGGCGAGCATCTTCAACACTCGCACCAAGACCTTCGAAATCACCGACAACCTGACCTACTTTGCCGGCAACCACACCCTTACGCTGGGCACGCACAACGAGCTGTATAAGATTGACTACGGCTTCATTAACTCCTGGAACGGCCGCATTGAGTACAACAGCGTATCGCAGTTTTTGAATCACCAGCCAACCCGCATCCGGGGCACGTATAACATCGCCGACAATAGCTACAACTACAATCACAACACCCCATCGGCCTCGTTCAACATCAACCTGTACTCGGGTTACTTGCAGGATGAGTGGGCCATCAGCGACCGCCTGAAAATTACGCCTGGCATTCGCTTCGACCTGACCTCGCTGCCCACGCCGCCCGTGTTGAACCAGAACCTGGTTAACGCGGCCGCCAACGACGCCCGCACCCTGAACCAGACCTATCAGCACGTGAACTGGTCGGATTTCAACAACAGCCTCTTTGGCAAAATCCAGTTTTCGCCGCGCCTGGGCTTCAACTACGACGTGCGCGGCGACCAAAGCATCGTGATACGCGGCGGTACGGGCATCTTCACGGGCCGCATTCCGTTTGCGTGGCTCGGCTACGCCTACTACAACAACGGCGTAAACTACAACTCGGTGGATGCCAACAACCTGCAACCAAGCAGCGGCCAAGCTGCCGGCACCAAATACCTGCTGAGCCAGAACCCGAACCAGATTTACAGCCAGTTGCCCGCCTCGGCCCAGAACACGACCGAAGTCAACCTCATCGACCCCAACTTCAAGCTGCCGCAAATCTGGCGTTCGTCGCTGGCCTTCGATTTCAAACTGCCAATGGGTTTCCGCGCTTCGATAGAGGCGCTGTACACGAAAGTGATTCAGGACGTGCAGTTTGAGAACATCAACCTGGTGGACAACGCCACGTATTTTGGCCAGGGACCGACGGCTACGCCGCGCTACACGGGCTATGTTTTCACCCCCGGCACGGCGGCGGCTACCAAGGTGAACACCGCGCTCTCGAACGCCTTCCTGCTGACCAACACCAACCAAGGCTACCGCTACCAGCTCACCGGTTCGGTGGGCAAGACGTTTGGTAACTTCCTGGATGTGAGTACCGCCTACACCTACGGCCAGAGCAAAGACATCAGCAATGGTATCCGCAACTCGTTCCAGAGCAACTGGGAGCTGAACCCCGCCTTGAACGTGAATAACCCCGCGCTGTCGTATTCCAACTTCGATTTGCGTCACCGCGTGGTAGCCAGCATCAACCTGCACCACGGCCTGGGCCAGCGCTTCACGGGCTACTTCACCTCGGTGCTGACTTACGCCAGCGGCTCGCCCTACACTTGGGTGTATAACAACAACTTCTTTGGCAACGGCCAGCAGGCCGTGTCGCTGGCCTACGTGCCCAGCTCGGCTTCAGATATCACCCTCGTGACCCGCGCCAGCGCCTCGTCGGCCTACGTGCTCGATGCCAGCGGCGCACAATACGCTGCCCTGAGTAACTTCATTGACAACGACGACTACCTCAAAGGTCGCCGCGGCCAGTACGCCGAGCGCAACGCTGCCCGCACCCCCTGGAACAACCAAGCCGATGTGCGCCTGATGGTAGAAGCCAAGCTCGGCAAGCTGGAGTCGAACGAGGCCGGCCAAGTGCCCGCCCGCCACACCATCCAGATTTCGTTCGACGTGCAAAACGTCGGTAACCTGCTCAACCGCAGCTGGGGCCGCCAGTACTTCGTGCCCAACACCTTCAACTCGACCTTGGGCACCGGCCTCACGCAAGTGGCTTTCGCCGATGCTTCGGGTAACATCGCCAGCGCCTACAGCAGCACGTTCAACCGGCCAGCCTTTACCTACAGCTCGCCGGCCACCTACTCGATTGACCAGCTGGCTTCGCGCTGGCAGGGGCAGTTAGGTGTGCGCTACTTGTTTTAGCAGATAATCGCCTCCTGCATAAAAAGAGCCCGCTCCAATTGGAGCGGGCTCTTTTGCTTTCTGCAACCCCGTATTTAATCCTGTTAATTTGCAGAGCTATTAATCAGTAAGCCTTGCTAAAAATCCTCCACCTGCCCAAGTGGTACCCGCACCGCTACGACGACCAAGATGGCGACTTCGTGGCGCGACATGTGGCGGCCATCGCAGCGCATGGAGGAATGACTGGCGGGCCAACGCAATCGGCTGTGGTATTTGCGGCCGTGGCACGTGGGCCGTTGCCTACGCTGATAGCTGAAGATATTGACTTGAGCGGGCCAATTCCAATCTGGCGCTATTACTATCGCGCCCGCCCCACCGGCCTGGCCCCGCTCGACAAGCTGCTGAAGCTGCTGCTGTGGCTGCTGTGCCAGCGGCGCGGGCTGCGAGCAGTGCGGCAATACTGGGCCGGAGAGCGACCCGATGTGGTACACGCCCACGTGCTGGTGCGCCCGGCCACGCTGGCGTGGTGGCTGCGCCTGCGCCACGGCACGCCCTACGTACTCACCGAGCATCAGACCGCACTGTTGCCTGCCAATGCGAATCGGTTGGGTCGCTTCCGGCGCTGGCTGGTGGGTTGGCTAGTTCGCAGTGCTAATGCCAGCCTACCTGTGTCGGCTGACTTGGGGCGGGCGCTAGCCGCGCTGGGCGGCACCAATGCGGCTACGGTAGTCGTGCCCAATGTGGTCGATACAGAGCTTTTTCAGCCGGCCCCAGCGGGTAGCCCACGACGTGGGCTACTGCATGTAGCGGCATTCAACGAAACAGCAAAAAACCTGAGTGGTCTGCTGCGTACCGTGGCCCGGCTACGTACAGTTACTCCTCCCCTACCGGGCCTGCATTTGCGCATAGCCGGTTACGGCCCGGCCGAAGCTGCCCTTCACCAGTTGGCGCAGGAGTTGGGGCTGCTGGCCGATGGCACAGTGGAATTTTTAGGTAAGTTGTCGCCCGCCCAAGTAGCCTCCGAAATGCGCCAGGCTACCTGCTTCGTCTTGTTTTCCAATTACGAAAACCTGCCCTGCGTACTCATCGAAGCGCAGGCCAGCGGGCTGCCGGCCGTGGCCACCCGCGTGGGCGGGGTACCTGAGCTACTGCCCGATACTACACTGGGGCTGCTGGTGCCGCCTGGCGATGAAGTCGCTTTGGGCGAAGCCATTACGACGGTGCTTACCGCCTCGCCCGGTTGCTTCGACACCACACAGTTGCGGGCGCGGGCAGTGGCCGAGTTTAGCTACCCGGCAGTGGGGCGGGCCTTCGGCGCGGTGTATACCCGTATTTTGGGGCAATGAGAATTTTGCGCCCGTTGTTTGAAGCGGCCATTGTGCTGGTAGTGGCGCTGGGCCTGATGCGCTGGGTGCTCGGTATTTTCAGCAAGAAAACCACCGTTTATCGCCCCACCCCGGCCCGGCAACTCACGCTGCTGACCTGGCCGGTATTGGCCGTGGTGGCAGGGTTTGTGGCTGCTGGGCCAGGCCTGCTGGCCCCTACCGCCGCCGAGCGCTGGCTGGCCTGGAGCCTACTGCTGGCGGTGCTGGCCCTGGCGGCCCCGGCGTTGGTGCTGCACCTGCGCTACTACACCCTCAACGCCGTGACCACGCTGGTATTCGACCCTAGCAAGGGCCACCTGCAAGTAGCTCTTGATGAGGTATTGGCCTACGACCCCGCCCGCCAGGGCTGGCCCGGCCCCGAGCCCGTAGAGTGGAGCCGCTGCCGCTGGCCGGGTGTATTCTGGCGGCGCTATGAGTATCTGCGGCTGCCCCTGCCGCAGGGCGATATTATCCTAACCTCGCTGATGCTGACCGATATGCAGCCGCTGGTGCGCTACTTGCGCTACTTCGGCGTGGAGGTGGTAGAACGGCGGCGCGGCTGGGCGTGGGTGTAGCCCCATCAATTGCCTAGGGCAGCAACTGAAGTAGCTGGTCGCCTGCGTCATAAAAGCGCACTGCACTGGTCGGCACTGCCGCCGGATACGCCACGGCGGCTGCATAGCCGGTGGCGGGGGCAAAGCTGCTTACCGTCCACTCGGTTGTGGGGCTGGGGTGGGCGGCGAGCCAGTGGTGCGAGCCATCCAGCGCAGGCACAGCGCTGAAGTCTGCCTCTATGCCTTGGGCCGTAGCTTTCACAAAGGCCTCTTTGCGCGTCCAGAGCTGGTAGAAGGCCGCTTGCGACGACTGCTGGCTTTTGATATATGCTTGCTCAAGAGGGCTAAAGCTGTGCGCCAGCACTTCCTGAAAAGGAAAATCGGAGTTTATTTTCTCCACATCAATGCCGACTTCGACCGGGGCAATGACGATGAGCACCCAATTGCCGGAGTGGGAAACGTTATAATGCAGCGTAGGGGCAGCAGCCAACAACGGCTTCTTATTGGTGCCCGGCACAAAGCTCAGCTCGGCCGGTGGCTGCCCTATTCGCCTCCCCAATAATAGCCGAAGCGCCGCCCGGCTAACTATGAAGCGGTAATAGTCGGCCTCGGCGTGGTAGCGGGCGGCACGCTGCTGCTCATCTGCCGTTAGCAGCGCGGATAGACTTGAGGTATACGCCTGATTTTCTACAATCGGCACTCGATATACACTCACTTCGCTATCAGCACCAGGCAACACTGCAACGGATAGCGCTGCCCAGCTGATAGTAGGTAGTGTGTGACAAGTAAGTAGCATAAACGCAATGCGAGCGCCCTTAAGACAAGGCGCTCGGTTTTTTCAACAATTATCTAGGGCGTTTTGCACCGTACGGGCGCATGCTTTGTCGTTCGGCGGGGCAAACAGGTTGAAGTGATTGCCGGGCATATCGTGTACCTGCACGCCATTGAGCGCAAATTCCTGCCAACCCATATAGGTGGAATCTTCCTGATAATACAGGTGCTCGGAGCAGCGGAAGAGGTGCACTTGCACTGCCTGCGGCACGAGGCGGTAGTTGCGCTGCGCTATTTCCTGCACCTCCCCCAGCCGGTACGAGTGGCCGTTCATCAGCTCGTATTGCTCGTTCTTGGTGTATTTGAGTCTTTCGACGGTGGCGCGCCGCATGGTTTGCAAGCGCAGATTAATTATTTCCTTCGGGCGCTTGCCCAGCAGCAGCATTTTATAGCCCACATTTTTCAGGAAATAAACCCCACGTCGAAAATACTTGACCAGCCAAGGGTCGTAGTAGTCCGACTGCTCGGCGTAGGTATCAAATAGCCCCAGGAATTTTACTTCCCGGCCGGCGGCCAGCAGCTGCCGGGCCATTTCGAAGGCAATAATGCCCCCAAACGAGTAGCCCGCCAATGCGTAAGGCCCGTGCGGATTGGCCGCTGTGATGGCCGCCACGTAATCGGCCGCCATTGCCTCGATGCTCTCCGAAGGCTCGTCGATGCCGTTGAGGCCTTTGGCCTGCAAGCCATACACGGGCTGGTCGGCATCCATCTGCTGCGACATAGCTCTGTATATCAGCACATTCATACCAGCACCGTGCACAATATACAGTGGCGTTTTGGTGCCGTGGGGCTTGATGGGCACCAGCGCATCCCAGGTGATGAGCTTGCTATCGGGCTGCAAGGCAAGGGCCAGCTTTTCCACAGTGGGGTGCTCGAAGAGCGTAGCCAGCGGCAGGCGCTGGCCGGTTTCTTTGGCCAGGCGCGCCATCACCCGCACCGCCACCATCGAGTGGCCGCCCAGGTGAAAGAAGTCGTCAAAAATACCGACCTGCTCCACGCCCAGGTATTCCTGCCACACGGTAGCCACCAGCTTTTCCATGGCGGTGCGCGGGTTGCTGGGCACAGGCTCGGCCACCGGGCGCGCTGGGCGCAGAGCAGCCGGCTGCGGCAAAGCCAGGCGGTCAACCTTGCCATTCAGCGTCAGGGGCAATGCCGCCAGCGTAATTACTTCGGTTGGCACCATATAGGCGGGGAGCTGGCTGCCCAGCGCCTTCTGCCACCGACTGATGTGAGCCTTGCCCGGCACCTCGGGCAGGTGAGCGGCGGGCACTACATAGGCCACCAGGCGCTCTTGGCCGGGCTGCCCGGTGTGCGCCACTACTACCGCTTCGCGTACTTCGTCGAGGGCTACTAGGGCGTGCTCAATCTCACTGGGCTCGATGCGGTAGCCTCTGATTTTCACTTGCTGGTCGAGGCGCCCCAAGCACTGAAGCTCGCCCGAGGGCAGCAGGCGGCCCAGGTCGCCGGTGCGGTAGAGCCTGGCGCCAGGCTCGGGGGCCAGCGGGTGCTCGATGAACTTCTCGACCGTGAGGGTCGGGCGGTTGAGGTAGCCGTGGGCCACGCCATCGCCGCCAATGCACAGCTCGCCCACTGCCCCCACAGCAGCTAGTTGGTTGTGCTCGTCGAGCACGTACACCTGAGTATTGGCAATGGGCCGGCCCACGGCTACTTCGGTTTCGGTGTTGGTAACGTGCTGGGTGGTCGACCACACGGTGGTTTCGGTGGGGCCATACATATTCCAGACGGCCCGGCTGCGAGCCAGCAGCCGGCCGGCCAACTCCCGCGACAGCGCCTCACCCCCGCTCAGCACCGTGAGAGGCAACGGCCGTTGCCAGCCGGCATCGAGCATCATGCGCCAGCTCGAAGGTGTGGCCTGCATCATGGTAATGCCTTCCGTTTCGACCAGCCGCAGTAGCTCAGCCCCGTCTTTGGCGGCGAAGGCATCGGCCAGCACTACGGCGGCCCCGCTCACCAGCGGCAAGAATAATTCCAAGCCCGCTATATCAAACGACACAGTGGTAATAGCCAGCAATTTATCCTCAGGCTCGATACCGGGGGCTTGCCGCATGCTCCACAAGAAGTTGACGGCATTGCGGTGGCTCACCTGTACGCCTTTGGGCTTGCCGGTCGAGCCCGAGGTATATAGCACATATAGCAGCTGGTGGCTACCCGCCAGGGGCGCGGGCTCCTGGTCGGAGTGGTGGCGGGCACTTTCCAAGGCTTCCTGTATCGACAGCACGGTAGCGGTAGTGGCCAGGGCCGCCGGCGACGAAGCCAGCAGAAACCGCGCCCCCGAATCGGCAAGCATAAACGACAGGCGCTCGGCTGGATACGAAGGGTCGAGCGGCACGTAGGTGGCTCCGCTCTTCATGATAGCCAGCAGGCTGATTACCAGCGCCGGCGAGCGCTCTACCGCAATAGCAGCCACGTCGCCAGGCCGCACGCCCTGGTGCCACAGGTAGTTGGCGAGCTGATTGGCCTGCCGGTTTAATTCGTCGTAGGTCAGCTCGGCTTCGCGAAATTTTAGGGCCAGGCGTTGCGGGGTGGCACGGGCTTGCTCGGCAATGAGCTGGTGCAGCGTCTGGTGCGTAGGATACGGCTGGGCCGTAGCATTGAGCGCCCGGTACGCCTCGGTGAGGGCATCGGCATCGGCTACTGCGGAGGCCGGCGCAAAGGTGTGCAAGTCGGCGGTGGGCTGCGCGATGAGCTGGCCTATCAAGGCCTCGAAGCTCGCCATCCAGCGGCCGATGGTAACGGCCTCAAAAAGAGCCGTATTATACGACCATTCCAGCGTCAGGTCGGCTTCCGAGCCGCTGGCATTCAGAAACAGCTCGAAGCTTTCGTAAGCGCGAGGATTGCTAGTCAGCTCGTAGCTAAGGCCATGAAAATCTACCTCATTGGTCAGCCCCAGGTCGATGTTGAACACCACGGGCACCAGCGGAATGCGCCCGGCTTCGCGGCTCAGACGCAGCTTTTTAAGCAAGCTGCCAAAGGTGAGCTGCTGGTGTTCGTAGGCATCGAGCAGGCCGGTTTTGCGCTGCCGCAGATAGTCGGCAAAGCTGAGGCTGGCATCGAGGTGGCTACGCAAAGGCAGCAGATTCACGCAGTGCCCCACCAAATACGGCTGGCCGGTGGCCGACTGCCCCGCGGCTGGCAGCCCCACCACTAGTTCGGTTTGGCCCGTGAGCTGATACAACAGCACTTCAAATGCAGCTAGCAGCGTCGTGACCAAGCTACTACCCGCGCGGCGGCCCACCTGCTTGAGGCCCGCCACCAAAGCGGGCGACAGCGGAAAATCGGCGCGGGCGCTCTGGTAAGTGCGGGCGGCCGGACGCGGAAAATCGGCTGGCAGCGTCAGCTTTGGTACGCTGCCTTGGTACTGGCGCAGCCAAAATTCCTCGACCGGCTGCCGGGCAGCGCTGCGGCTAAACAACAGCTGCTGGTCGGCATACTGACGGAAGGACGTAGCCTCGGGCAAGCGCGGCGACATGCCTAGGCAATAGGCTGAATATATCTTACTTAAATCTTGCAGCACAATACCCAACGACCAGCCATCGCACACAATGTGGTGCGCGGTGAGTACCAGCCGGTGCTCGTAGGCCCCAAAGTGGCAGAGCGTAGCGCGCACCAGCGGCCCGTGTAGCAGGTCGAAAATGCGCTGCACTTCTTGGGCGGTATACACGGCCAGCTGCCGCCGCTGCTCATCGGCACTCAGGCGACTGAAGTCCTTGCTTATCAGCTCGATGGGTAGCTCGCGCAGCACGCAGCTGTGCTGGCCATCGGCAGTGAACACCGAGCGCAGCGCCTCGTGCCGCTGCACTACGGCCTGCCAGGCGCTACGCAACGCAGGCACATCCAGCGGGCCGCTGAGGCGCACCGTCACCGATTCGTTGTAGGCGCGGCTGGCATCGTCGCCGCCCAGCAGGCAGGCCGCCCAGATTTCGGCCTGCGCCTCCGTGATGGGCACTAGGGCCACTATCTCGGGGCCGGCGAAGGGGTTAAATGCTACTTCTTCCTCAAGCTCCGGGATTTCCAGTAAGCTGCTTGTGCTTATACGCATCACCATAATTCACACAGAGGACTAAATCAGCTTATTGCTTGGAGTTAACTCAAAGATTAAAAAGAGGATAGAATGCATTGCTTAATACACGTTAAACAGAAGATACGACACGTTGAACCTGGGCTATTGGGCGTTGAAGCTGAGCCGCCACCTGCCCTTCAAGAGGGCCTGGCTACCTCAGCCCACAGCTACTTGCCGGTAGCTGTTGGGGCTGGCTGGGTCGGCCACAAACCAAGCAGGGTTGCCAGCTTGGTCGCGCCCCAGCCGCGCCCCGGCCACCGGCGGACGGCTCAGGTGCACCGAGGTGCCCAAGGTGGCGGACAGCTCGGCGCTGGCTGGGGCGGCAGACGTGGTTTTGAAGAAGCCAGCTGCCAGCAGCTCGCGGGCACTGGCCAGGCAGGCCGCCACCAGCTGGTCGATTTCGGCCTCGGTGTGGGCCGTGGTGAGGAAGCACGGAAAGCCATCCCAGATGTGAATGCCCCGCTCGCGCATTAGCGTGAACAGTAGCTCGCCGTAGGGCACGTCTTCGTGAAATTTGATTTTCCAAAGCGACCCAAACTGCACCACACCGAAGGGCAGACCTAGTTGCGTAAGCTCGGTATTGATGGCCTGGGCCAGGCGCTCGGTGCGCGCGTTGAGGTCTTGCTGTAAGGCTGGCCCCTGAGTTTTCAGGTATTCCAGCGAGGCCTTGGCGGCGGCCAGCGCCAGCGGGTGCCGCACAAACGTGCCCGCGAAATAAGTAACGCCCACTTCGGGATATGACGCGTCGCCATATTGCCAGTAGCCGCCGTCGAGAGCATCCATCCACTCCTCATTGCCCGCAATGACACCAATCGACACGCCGCCGCCCACCACTTTGCCATACGTAGCCAGGTCGGCCCGAATGCCAAACAGGGCCTGCGCCCCACCCAGATGCAGCCGGAAGCCGGTAATCACTTCATCAAAAATCAGGGCGGTGCCCGAGGCGGCCGTCAGCGCACGTACTTGCTTAAGAAACTCAATGGGCCGAAACTCGGGCCGGCGGCTTTGCACAGGCTCGACCAGCACGGCGGCCAGCTCGTGGGCACGTTCGCGCAGAATGCGCAGGCTTTCGTCGGTGCCGTAGTCGAGAATGAGCATATTTTGCACCGCCTCGGGCATGATGCCGGGGGCGGCCGGAAATGACTTCAGCTTCTTGGTACCGCGCACCAGCACCTCGTCTACAATGCCATGGTACGAGCCACTGAATGCCACCACCAGCGAGCGGCCCGTGACGGTGCGGGCCACGCGCATAGCGCCCAGCACAGCCTCCGAGCCGGTGTTGCACAGCGCCACCCGGTCGTGGCCGGTGAGCTCACTCAGCAGGTGGCACACCTCGCCAGCCAACTCGTGCTGGGGGCCAACTTCGTAGCCGCGCTCTATCTGCTCGTGCAGCGCGGCCTTGATAAACGCGGGCTGGTGCCCGAGCAGCGATGACCCAAAGCCATTGAGCGCGTCGATGTACTCGTTGCCGTCGATGTCCCACAGCCGGCTGCCGCTCGACTTATTTACCACCAGCGGGTACACCAGCTCCTTGGTCAGCGGCCGAAAGCCCGACACCACGCGGGGGTCGGCCATGTGGCTGCGGTGGTGCTGGGTATAAGCCTTACTAGCCGCCGTTTTGTGGGTATAGCGGCGAGTAAGCTCTTGTAGAAAAGCTTGTTGGGCAGAGTTCAGCTCAGTGGTTTGCCGCTCGATGCGGGCCGTTGCGCCGAAAGGCTTTTTCAGCTCTACGGCTTCTTCGGGCGTTACTTCAGTTTCGGCGGCCAGGGGTTGGGCGGCGCTCGGCGCGGGTGCCACAATTGGCCCGGCTGCCGCTGGAGCGACTACCGCTGCCGGAGTGGCTATGCCGCCGCTCGTGCCTTGCAGTAAAGCCACCTGCTGCGCAATAAGATGCAGCTGCTGCGAAAGCAGGCTCAGTGTAGAATCGGCCACTGTAGCGGGCACAGGCGCTGCTGGGGCAAAAACCGGAGCTGCTACAACTGGCACCGATGCGGCTACCGGCGCGGCGGCCACCAACGGGGCCACTACGGGCGCGGGCGCTTCGGCGGGCAGCCGGCGGTCGAGGTAGTCTACGAGGCGGTCGAGGGTGGCGTATTCTTCGTTGAGCTGCCGGAAAGAAATAGGCAGGCTAAACTCGCGTTGGAGCGTGAGCGATACCTGCGTGAGCAGCAGCGAATCGAGCCCAAGCTCCAGGAAACTCATATCTGGCGTAGCCCCGGCTAGGTCGAGGCCAGAAGCGTCTTCCAGCAGCGCCTGCACCTGGTGCAATAGCGTAGTTTTTCTCATAACAATGGCGACGGAAGGAGTAGCAGGCGTAGTAGTAGCAGTGGTGATAGCCGGCAACGCGGCCTCAGACAGCAGCGGAGCGGGAGCGGCCACAGGCAGCGCCTCCACCCAGCATCGCTGGCGGTCAAACACATAAGTAGGCAGTGCCACGCGGCGGCGGGCCGGGCCGGGGTACAGACCAGCCCAGTTAGACTCCAAACCGCTCAGCCACAATTGGCCGAGGGTTTTTAGAAGGCTGTGGCTGTCGGTTTGGCCGTTGGTGGGCGCAGGCAGGCCGGGCAGCGCGGGATAAAGGCGCAGGCTGGCTTGCTGCCGGGCTAGCGCGGTCAGGCCGTTGCCAGGGCCAACTTCCAGCAGCAGCGGCCGGACCAGGGTGCTAAGGGTATGCAGCGCCTCGGCAAAGCGAACCGGGCGGCGCAGGTGCTGCGTCCAGTAGTCGGGGTCGGTAGCCTGGGCATCGGTGAGCCAGGTGCCGCTCACGCTGGACACGATAGGTACCTGCGGGCGACTCAGCTGTACGCTGGCTACCAGCGTGCCAAAGTCGGCCAGCACTGGCTCCATCATGGCTGAATGGAAAGCGTGGCTGGTAGCCAGCACTTTATTGAGAATTGCCCGTTTATCTAGCGTGAGCGCGAATAGGGCAATGTCTTCGTCGGGACCGGCCACTACGCATAGCCGCTCGCTGTTGCTAGCAGCCAGCGATAGGCGGGCGGGCAGCAGCGCAACTACTTCGGCGGCGGGCAGGCGCACTGATAGCATGCTGCCACGCGGCTGCTCGCTCACGAGGCGACCTCGCACAGCTACCAGCCGCAACGCATCGGCCAGCGAAAACACGCCCGCCAGGTGCGCGGCCACAAATTCGCCCAGACTATGACCGCACAAAATGGTGGGCACTATGCCCCAGCTGCGCCACAGCTGCGCCAGCGCATACTCGGTCACAAATAGCGCGGGCTGGGCGTAGCGGGTGTTCTTCAATATCTCCTCAGCCCGGTTGCCTTCGGCGTACAGCACCTGGCGAATATCTATTTCTAAATCATCTTGTAGCAAGACTGCGCACTCATCCACCGCCTGCCGAAAAGCCGGCTCGTGCTCGTACAGGCCCTGGCCCATGCCGAGATACTGCGCCCCCTGGCCGGGAAATAGAAATACCGTTTCGCCCGGCGCAGCAGCGGCCGGCGCGGCGGTAGCCGTGGCCAGGGCGGCTGTGGCCTCCGCTGCCGTGCTCGCCACTACAAAGCCCCGCTGCGCAAAAGTCGGGCGCGTGGCGTGCAGCGTGGCGGCTACCTCAGCGGGCAGTAGCGCAGGGTGCTGCTGCCAGTGCCGGGCCAGCTGCTGCGCATATCCCACGGCGCTGGCCACCGACCGCGCCGACCAGGTAATAAGCTGGGCGGGGCGCTCGGCGAGCGGGGCAGCCTCGGGCGTGGGGATAGCGTATTCTTCCAGCACCACGTGCACATTGGTGCCGCCCACCCCAAAGGAGCTTACCCCGGCGCGCCGCACCCCGGCTGGCTGCCAGGGCGTGAGCGCAGTATTCACAAAAAACGGACTTGCCGCCAGGTCGAAGTGCGGGTTGGGCGCATCGAAGCCCAGCGAGGCGGGTAGCTGCTGGTGGTGCAGCGACAGCACCGTCTTGATAAAGCCTGCCACGCCGGCCGCCGCCGTGAGGTGGCCCATGTTGCTTTTAATGGAGCCCAGCGCGCAAAACTGCCGGGTTGCCTGCTCGCCAAAAGCCAGCGCCAGCCCTTCCAACTCAATGGGGTCGCCGAGGGGCGTGGCCGTGCCGTGGGCCTCCACGTAGCTGATGGTGGCGGGGTCCACGGCTGCATCGGCCAGCGCCTGCCGAATGGCCCCAGCCTGCCCTTCGGCACTGGGCGCGGTGAAGCTGCCCTTGCCGCCGCCGTCGTTATTCGCCCCTACTCCTTTGATAATGGCGTAGATAGTATCGCCGTCGCGCTGAGCAGCTTCCAAGGTTTTGAGCAGTACCACACCGGCTCCGTCGCTGAATACCGTGCCTTGTGCGCTGGCCGCAAAGGGGCGGCAGTGCCCGTCGGCACTCAGCATAGCACCTTCTTGGTAGAGGTGGCCGCTATGCTGGGGCGCGGTGATGCTGACGCCGCCCGCCAGCGCGGCTTCACACTGCCCGCTACGCAGGCTTTGCACCGCCTGCGCAATAGCCAGTAGCGAGCTGGCGCACGCGGCATACACGCCCACAGCCGGGCCAGTCAGGTTGAGCTGGTAGGCGGTGCGCGAGGCCAAATAGTCCTTCTCGTTGGCCGTCATCACCTGAAAAGTCCCTACTTGCTCAATTAATTGCGAGTTGCTCAGCACGTTGTGCTGGTAGTAGGTGTTGTTGCCGCTGCCGGCAAACACCCCCACCCGGCCGGGGTAGGCATGCGGCAAGTGGCCGGTTTGCTCCAGCGCTTCCCAGGCTATTTCCAGAAACAGCCGCTGCTGCGGGTCCATCAACTCAGCCAAGCGGGGAGCTAAGCCGAAAAAAGGCGCGTCGAACTGGTCGGCGTTTTCTACTATGCCCCGAGCAGGCACGTAGCGCGGGTCGTTGCGGAGAACGGCCGGAATACTAGCATCCAACTCCTCTGGCGCAAAAAACCGGATGGTTTCGCGACCTTCGCGCAGCACATCCCACAGTTCGGCCACGCTGGCTGCCCCCGGAAAGCGCCCACTCATACCAATGACGGCAATGTCGCCAGCCGCCGCAGTTACGCGGCTGGCGGGCGCAGGCAATGGCGCGGTGGCTGGCTGACTGGTAACCTTGGGGGCCAGGTAGCGGCCGATGCCTGCTGCCGTGGGCCACTGGTACAGCTTAGTAATGGGCAGCGTGAGCTGGTGCTGTTGGTGCAGCAGGGCCACCGTTTTCTGGGCCAGCAGCGAGTTGCCCCCCAGCTCAAAAAAGTTATCGTCGCGGCCTATTTCTTCGAACTGCAACAGGTCGGCCCACAATTGCGCCACCAGCTTTTCGGTGGCGGTGGCGGCCGGGCGGAAGGGCGCGGACAGTGCGGGCCGGCTGCGCGTGGGCGTCGGCAGGGCACGGCGGTCAACTTTTCCGCTGGTCGTTTTGGGCAATTCGGGCAGCCACACAAAGGCGGTGGGCAGCATGTAATCGGGCAGGCGCTCGGCCAACTCTTGCCGCAGCGCCGATATCTGGCGCGGCCCGGCTTCGGCCGCCACTAAGTAGGCCACCAGCTGGCGCTGCCCGGCCAGCTCACGGGATACTACTACGGCTTGGCTGATGCCAGATAGCCCAGCCAGCGCCACCTCTACTTCGCCCAGCTCGACGCGGTGGCCCCGGATTTTCACCTGGTCGTCGCGGCGGCCCAGGTACTCGATGCTACCATCGGGCAGGCGGCGACCTAGGTCGCCGGTGCGGTACAGGCGAGGGCTGGCAAGGTCGGGCCAGGCTATGAATTTTTCGGCCGTGAGGGCAGGCTGATTGAGGTAGCCATCGGCCAGGCAGGCACCACCCAGGCCGATTTCGCCCACCTCGCCATCGGGCAGCGGCCGCAGGCTTTCATCCAGTATTACGACCAGCGCATTGCTAATCGGCTGGCCGATAGTGGGCAGCGCGGGCCAGGTGGCGGGGGCACCGGCCAGTTGCAGCTGCGTCACGACGTGGCACTCGGTGGGACCATATTGGTTGTAGAGCACACAGCCGGGCAACGCCTCAAAAAACGCCACAAGCGTGGGCGTTACCTTGAGCTGCTCGCCCGCCGTCATCACCTCGCGCAGGCTGGCCGGGAAGCACTGCGTGGCCACGGCCACTTCGGCCAGCGCCTGCAAGGCCACAAAGGGCAGAAACAGCCGATTTACTTTCTTCGCCGCTACAAATGCCAGCACGCCCGCCAGGTCAAGCAGCTGCTCTTCTTCGAGCAGCACCAGCGTACCACCGGTGCCGAGCGTGGCAAAAATTTCCTGAAACGATACGTCGAAGCTCAGCGGGGCAAACTGGAGCGTGCGCGTACCCGGCCCGGCTTCCGAATTTTCCTGCTGCCAGCGCAGCAGGTTTACCAGCGGCGCGTGCCCCATGCACACGCCCTTGGGCTCGCCAGTCGAGCCTGAGGTATAAAGCACATAGGCAGCACGACCCTGGGGCAATAGAGTTTCAATTGGCGCAACAGCAGTGGCTTCCGGCGCGATAAGTGCCAGTCCTAACTCTTCGAATAAAGTGGCTTCGGCTGTCGGCGCCAGGCAGTGCGTGAGGCCCGCGCTGGCTACCAGCCGCCCGAGGCGCGGCAGTGGGTAAGCCGGATTCAGGGGCAGGTAAGCCTTGCCAGCCTTCAAAATAGCTAGCACGCCCACTACCATGCCCAGCCCCCGTGAGGTGCTAAGCCCAATAAAGCTGGCAGCCGGAGCCTGCTGCCGAATGGCCTGGCTCAACTGCTCGGCCTGGGCATTTAGCTGTTGATAGGTAATAATATCTGCCCCAGCCTCCACGGCAGCGTGTGTGGGGTAACGGGTAACCGCCTGCTCAAAAAGATGCTGAATTAGTACGTTTGAATAAGCATTGTCAACCATAAAATACGCCTCATATTAACTCTATTAAATCCTATTTATAACAACCAATACCTAGTTATATCACAAGCCCGAAAGTACAGCTATAAGGCATCCTAAATTAAACCTTAAATCAATAAATAATTCTAATTTTTAGATAACGTTAATTTTTAATCAAACCAGCTCAAGACTCATATAACCAATAATTAGCTTGACTTACTTTTTGTGGACACTCGAATTATTACTACTTAATTCAGTTATAATCTCGTCAATTAATTATTTTGTTTACTGGTAATAGGCATTATATAAAATTCAATTTTCACCTAGTAGACACAGCATGCCGAGCATGCCTCGCGAATGGTCTAGAACCAGCAGTAATATAAGGTTCTTATTTCTTCACTACATAATACAATATCATACTCTCTGCTATGCCAAAACTAATGCATCATTTTAAAGCACCACAATAAAATATGCCCTGAACGCAAAAATTTTATATTATAGCAGTAATTTTATTTTATACATTGGTTTAGTTATATAGAAGTTATGCCGCAAGCAACCGTTGGGTAGCGCTCGCTCGTTAGCTGCCATATTTGCTGTCCTATTTTCAGTGGGCGCTTTGCGGGTTGGCTTCTGCCGCCGCGCGGCCGCTCCTATTTTGCCCATGCCTATTCCTTTGCTGCACTTCCTCGAACAAGGCGACCCGGCCGCCCAACCGCTCGTTATTCTGCACGGCCTCTTCGGCACTCTTGACAACTGGCAGACGCTGGCCCGACGCTGGGCCGACGAGGCTGGCCTGCGTGTAATCAGCGTAGACCTGCGCAACCACGGGCGGTCGTTTCACTCGCCCGAGCACAGCTACGCGGCGATGGCGCAGGACGTGCTGGCGCTGTTCGACCACCTAGCGCTCGACTCCGCTCGCCTCACCCTCATGGGCCACAGCATGGGTGGCAAGGTGGCTATGACACTGGCCCTGGGCTACCCCGAGCGACTGGCGCAACTCATTGTGCTCGACATCGCGCCGCGCTTCTCCGACATGGAGCACCAAGACGACATTATTGCGGGCTTGCAGGCTGTGGACCTTAGCACCATCCAGAACCGGCAGCAGGCTGAGGCGGCGCTGGCCCCGCGCATTCCGCAGCTGGGTGTGCGGCAGTTTCTGCTGAAGAACTTATACCGGCGCGACGACAACTCCTTTGCCTGGCGCATCAACTTGCCCGTGCTGGTGGCCAATCTGGCGGCCGTGGGCGAGGCAATTTCGTCGGCCCAGCCGTTTATCAAGCCAGCGCTGTTCATCCGGGGCGGCAAGTCAGATTACATTCTGCCCGAAGACAAGCTGCATGGCATTCCGGCCTTGTTTCCCAACTCGCAGGTGGTTACCGTGCCCGACGCCGGCCACTGGGTACACGCCGAAAAGCCGGACGAGGTATTTGGACTGGTGAAAAACTTCGTTTTGATGGGCAATGGGGGTGGCTACGAGTGATTAGTGCAATCACCTGCATCACAGTCAATTTCCTCCGCTCAAACCACGTTTATGCTTTACCTCCTCCCTACGCCACTGGCCGAAGGCACCGCGCCCCAGGTGCTGCCGCCGCAGGTGGTGGCGGCCGTGGCTCGGCTGCCGTATTTCTTAGTCGAAAACCTGCGCACGGCCCGCCGCTTTGTGAAAGAAGTAGCGCCGCACCGCGTTATCGAAGATATTCGCTTCGAGCTGATTGACAAAGACAGTACGCCCGCTCAAGTAAAAGCCGCGCTGGAACCGTTAGTGAAAAATGGCCTCGAAGCCGGCGTGCTTTCCGAAGCAGGCTGCCCCGGCATTGCCGACCCTGGCGCGGCACTGGCGCAGGAGGCCCACCGGCTGGGCCTAGCAGTGCGCCCGCTGGTGGGGCCATCGTCTATCTTGCTGGCGCTCATGGGCTCGGGGCTCAACGGGCAGCGCTTTGCTTTCCATGGGTATTTGCCCATCGAGAAGGCGGCCCGCATCGCGGCTATTAAAAGCCTGGAGAAAGAAAGCATGCAGCGCGACCAGTCGCAGCTGTGCATCGAAACGCCCTACCGCAACGACCAGCTGCTAACCGACCTGCTGGCGCACCTTGCCCCTGGTACCCGCCTCTGCGTGGCCGCCGACCTCACCTCCCCTATCGAGTACCTGCGCACGCTGCCCGTGGCCACTTGGCGGCAGCTACCCGAACTGCCCCAGCTGCACAAGCGTCCGACGGTATTTGCCTGGGGCAAATGAGGGATAACGGACAGTCTAGAAAAAACAGGCCCCACTTATCTCTGAAATAAGTGGGGCCTGCTTTTTCAATTCAGGTTTTAATAACAGCCTCAATAGAAACCGTTTTAGTTCGCTTTCAAAAACTTTGCGCGCTGGCCGGTAGCGTCGTCTTGCAGGAAATACAGGCCGCTGGGCAAGCTGCGCACATCAAGCTGTGGCCGCCCGACGCTGGTGCTGGTGCGCTGCACTGGCCGGCCCAACTGGTCTAGTATTGTAAATTGGGTGCCGGCTCCGCCGGCTATAGTTAGCTGGTCGGTGGCCGGGCTAGGGTACGCCGACAGGCGGGCAGTGAGCGCCTCGCCCTGCACAGCTACTACCGGGCTAAAGGTTTCTGTGCCGTCCAAGTCGAGCTGGCGCAGGCGATAGTAGCTGGTGGTGGCGGTTGCAGTGGCATCCGTGAACTGGTAGTTATGAGCCTGAGTGGTCGTGCCGGCGCACTGTACCCGACCGATGGCCTGAAAACTATCTGGCGAACCAGTGGACCGCTCTACTACAAACTGGTCGGCGTTGCGCTCGGAGGCCGTGGCCCACGACAGGGCTACGCCCGCCGGGGTAGGCTTGGCCTGGAAAGTAGTGAGCGTGACGGGCAGCGGCGCCACGGTGCTGAAGGCTTCGTAGATGCTGATATCCTGCCCCAGAGCCAGCACCGAAAAGAAAACCAGCTCTATCTCGTTGAATTTCTGGGTCGGCATGAAGCTGATGCGGGTCACGCCAGAGCTTTGCACCACCAGGCTAAGCAAATTATTGCTTAGTAGGTAGCTATCAACGGCCGTAGTGGTAGTGCCATCGTTGAGAAACGTATTGACGGTGGCTCCACCTATTAATGCGACTGAAATCAAGATGTTAGGCTTAATATACATCCCTGCTTCCTTGCCGGCAGCCGCCACCGAGGGAAAACTCATCCGCAGCCGGGTGTAGCCCAGCAACAGCGTCGGCTTTATAACGGCGCTGGTATTTAGGTTGCTATCAGCAGCTTTTATATCGTCGGTCACGATGCCATCCTGGGCTACTATTCGGTTGGCGTACTGCATCTGGGTCTGAGCGGCTACTTCGTGTAAACCCAGCCCTATTGTCAACAGTAAAAATGTACTTAAGCAACGTAAAAAATTATACATAAGGAAGATTATAGCGTAATACTCCTCCCCAATTGCAAACTAATTGCCAAAGTTCGTTTTATATTTATCGTTTATATAAAACGTTTTTTAGTACCATAATAGCTTACTAATTTGTACCAATGTTGGATAACTACGTCTCAAAACGAAACTCTTTTCTATAAATATATCAAGAATACGCTTTCCTAAGCGCAGCAGCCCGCAAGTCCTCCAATTCAATCTGAAACACCGTGCGCCCATCGGGCTCCGTTTCGAGCCGAAAGACAAAGCCGTGGGCCAGCAGAATATCGCGCACCAGCACTAACCCTATGCCTTGCCCACCCGCCTTGGTGCTGAAAAAAGGCGTAAATAGTTGCTGGCTCACTTCTGGGCTAACGGGCACGCCATCGTTGGCAATGCGGAGGCGGAGGGGCTGGGTGGTGGTGCGTACCCACACATTGCCGCCGGCCGGGCCAATGGCTTCGAGGGCATTTTTGGCCACGTTGAGCAGGGCCTGGGTAAGCTGCTGTGAATCGGCCTGCACGCTGAGCGGGCCATCGTGGGCCAACTGCCAGTGCCACGCCACGCCCTGAGCTACACTTTGCGGGCCAAGCAGCTGACCCAGGCCGCGCAGCAGCGCGTGCAGGTCGGTGGTGTGTGGAGCGGGCGGGGGCAGGCGCACCAGCCGGGCGTAGCCAGCCACGAAGTCGGCCAGCTGGGTATTGCGGACAATGCTGACTTCGAGCGCCTGGGTAAAATCGGCTTCATCGGGCGGGGCCAGCTGCGGGGCGTAGTACCGAAAGCTGCCTAGCAGCGAGTTAACAGCGCCGATGGAGTTGTTGACTTCGTGCGCCACCAGCCGGATGAGTTGCTCATACGTTTGCTTTTCCTGCGCCCGAATTTCCTGCGTCAACTCTTCCAATACCACAAATTTTCGCTGAAAGCCCCGGTCGAGGAAGTGCGCGGCGGCGGCCCGGTAGGTTTGGCCGCCGGGCAGGCGCACGGTCTGGGGCTGGCCCACGGCCAGGTCGGCCAGCAGCGGGCTCCAGGGCGCGGGCAGCGCAGCCACGGGCTGCCCAATCAGGACTTCGGCCGCCTGGCCTAGAGCACGAGTAGTGGCAGCATTGGCGCTGGTAATGCGGCCGTCGAAATCGAGGATAAGAATGCCGGCTGGCGAGGCTTTTATCAAGCGCTCCAGCAGTACGCTTTGCTCGTGCTGGCTCACGCGCTCCTGGCGCAAGGCATCGAGCATGTGGTTGTATACCTCAATGAGCTGGTCGAGTTCGGGCTGGCCAACGGGGGTAAATTTCAAATTAAAATCCTGCGCCGCCAGCGCCGCCGTGCCCGCCTCAATGAGCCGGATGGGCTGCATAAAGCCCCGGTACAGCTGCCACGCCAGCACCAGGCTACCAAGCAAGACCACCTCGCAGATGATAAACAGCACCGCATTGGTGGTGCGCGCCTGCGCCGCCAGCGTCAGCAGCACTGCGTAGAGCGGCAGGAGAAATAAGATGAGCTTAAAGCGAAGGGACATAAAGACAACGGTTGTTATTGCGAACAAAGCGAAGCAATCGCATCAAAACGGGCCGTGCGGGTTCCGTTCGGGTGCGATTGCTTCGCTTTGCTCGCAATGACAGGTGATTTTACTCGCTGTACGGTATCCCAAACTTATCCAGCCTTCTGTATAATGCCCCCCGGCTGAGGCCCAGCGCCCGCGCCACCTGGCTCAAATTCCCTTGGTAATGCACCACACTTTGGCGTATCATCTGCTCTTCCAGCGCCTCCAGGGTCATGGTGCCGGGGGCAGGCAGCGGTGAATTGGTGAGGTGGTGAATTGGTGAGCTTTTTTCCTGGGGCTGAAAATCGGCGGGGGTCAACTCGTCGTGGGAGCTGGTGAGGGCGGCGCGCTCCACTAGGTTTTTTAGCTCGCGGATGTTGCCAGGCAGGGCCTGCTCTTGCAGCCAATGCGCAGCAGCCGTGCCCAAGCGCAGGCCGGGGCGGTGGTACGTGGCTTGCAGCTGGGCCACGAAATGGCGCGCCAGCAGCGGAATATCAGCCGCCCGCTCGCGCAGGGCGGGCAGGTGCAGGGTGATGAGGTTGAGCCGATAAAACAGGTCTTCGCGGAAACGGCCCTGCGCTACCAGCTCGGCCAGGTTTTTATTGGTAGCCGCCACCACTCTTATGTCGAGCCGGCGCGATTTGCTATCGCCGAGCACCTCGTAGGTACGGTCTTGCAGCACGCGCAGCAGCTTCACTTGCGAGGCCATTTCCAGCTCGCCGATTTCATCCAGGAAAATGGTGCCGCCATTGGCCAGCTCGAAGCGGCCCACCCGGTCGGCGCGGGCGTCGGTGAAGGCTCCGCGCCGGTGGCCAAACATCTCGCTTTCAAACAGCGACGACGAGATGCCACCTAAGTTCACCTTCACGAAGGGCTGGCTACGGCGCGGGCTATTCTGGTGCAAGGCCTCAGCAATCAGCTCCTTGCCAGTGCCGCTTTCGCCTTCTATCAGCACCGAGGCATCGGTAGCGGCCACCTGACCCACCTGGCGCAGCACGGCCAGCAGGCGGGCATCTTCACCTACTATCGCGCTCAGGGTAAATTGCTTGTCCAGGGCTTTGCGGCCGGGTGGCGGCGCACTTTCGACGGGCGCGTGCAGCTGCAAAACGGTAGCAATGGTTTGGAGCAGCACCTCGTTTTGCCAGGGCTTGGTGACGAATTCGGCCGCGCCAGCCTTCATGCCCGCCACCGCCAGCGCAATACTGCCCCAGCCCGTAATGAGCACCACTGGCACCTGCGGGGCCAGCTCTTTTAGTTGCACCAACAAGGCCAGGCCATCGGCCCCGGTGGTGGTGGCTGTGAAATTCATATCGAGCAAGATGAGCCGGGGCGCGGCTGCGCGCACGGCTGCCAGCGCCTCAGCAGGGCCGGGCACGGCGCGGGTGGCGTAGCCAGTCTGCTTCAGCAGCAGTTGCAGCGACACGCGCACCGCTAGGTCATCATCGACTATCAGAATCACGGATTACGCGGATTTTAGCGGATTGCGCGGATTTTGTGAACGCGCGCTTTGGATAGGGAAATTTTGCTGGGTAAAGATGCGGCTGGCCTCGGCGGACCGGCATTATTGCGGGGCACACAGGTACATTTTGTGGGCCTCCGAGTCCCAAATGGTGGTAAACTGACTCAGAAACGCGTACCCGACGGTGAGCAGGTTAGCATCGGTGAAGCCCAGGGCTGTGTCCATCCGTTTATTGCGCAGGGAGGTGGTGTTCACGGCATGCAAATTGAGCTTGAGGCCGTGGCCAAAATCCACTTGCTGGATGGTGCACAGGCTGTCGCCATCCTGGGTAGGCAGCAGCACCAGCTGCTGCTTGGCTAGCAAGGTTTGGCGCATGGCTTTGGTGAGATAAATCTGACCCTGCTGCCCCGTGTCGAAGGCGCACAAAAAGTCAATTCCGCCTATTTTTACCTTCGCCAGCACATTGCCGGGGCGCTTGCGGGCTTCCACATCTAGCACAGCCACTACGTGCTCACCGCGCAGAAAGTCCTGGCTGGCACGCCGGGCGGCCGTTTGCTGGTAGCACGTGAGCAAACGTTGCGAGTAGTCGATTTTAAGGATATACCCGTCGAAATAGCCGAAGCCAATTTGCCCGATGCAGTCGGGCGTAATGTGCTCCAGAAAGTCAAACGAATTGCCCTCCAGCCCCGGCACTTTACTGTAGGCCAGTCCATTGGCGAGGCGAATGCTGGCAATGGTATCGTACTGAGTACGCGTGAACCGCTGGCCGCTGCCCACTACGCCTTGCCCCGCCAGCGGTTTCCCGCCGGGCAGCTTCAGCAGGTGGTCGTTTAGGCTGATATTCTGGGCATTGCCGGTATCAAACATAAACTTTCCCGCCTGCCCATTCACCTCGCCCTTGATGAAGGGGAAAGCATTGATGAGGTGCAGCGGAAACACCTGCACATCGCCGCGCAGCTGAAAAGTGTGGGGCAGCGCGGGTGGCGGCGGGGCCACGAAGCCAGCCAGCAACGCGCTGACTAGCAGTAGATACAGCTTATTTTTAATCGACATTACGAAGGGAAAAGCGAGCCGTAGCCCGCGCCAAAAAAGCCCTTACCGCCCGCTCACGCTGGCCCCGCTGCTCACACGCTTGGTCACTTTGGGCGAGCCGCTGTAGCTGATGCTGGCGCCACTGCTGGCATCGGCCACGAGGTCGTCTTTCACGGCTACTTTTATTGAGCTGCCGCTGCTGGCTTGGGCGCGGCAGCGGTCGGTTTTGAGGTCCTGGCCGCTGAAAGTGGCCCCGCTGCCGGTTTGGAGGTCGAGGCTGGTGGCGCGGCCGTCGAGGTTGACGGTGCTGCCGCTGCTCTGGCGCACGGCGAAGGTGCTGGTGGCAATATCGGCCCGCACGCTGGCCCCCGACGACACCTCAAGCTCGAAGTTGTCGGCGTCAATATCGCCCTTGGCCTGCACCGACGAGCCGCTGCCCGCCGTGAGGGCCGTGAGCTGGTCGGCCGTGACGGCGGCGCGCAGCTCTACGTGCTGGCGCGAGCGCTGCTGGCCGTTGCGGTCGTTGGGGTTGTCGTAGCGAATGGTGAGCACGCCGCCCTCTACCGTGGTGCGGATGTGGGTGGCAAACTCTTCCGTATTGGCGCTTACTTCTACGCGCTGGCTGTGGCCGGCCGTGAGGACGAGTGAAATGCCGCTGCCCACGCTAATAGCGTGGAAGGCCGGCACGCTACGCACTTGCGCGTTTTGGGCCAGGGTAGGCGTGATGGCAGCGACGCAGAGCAGGGCGGGGAGCAGGGGGTTTTTCATGAGAAAAATAACGTGGGTGAAGCTGAGAAACAGCGTAAAGAAAGTGGAGAATGCCCCGGCTACCGACCAAGCCCACCAAACGTTACAGCTGGGGGTAGCAGCGTAGCTTTTCCAGTCTATTCTTCGCGTAGTGCTACCGCTGGCTGAATGCCCGCCGCCAGCTGGCTCGGGTACAGCGCGCAGACGGTAGCCAGCAAATAGAGGCCCACGGTAGCCAGCACCATGGCCATCAGGTACACGCTGGCCTGCACATTAAACACGCCCAGCAGCGGAAACTGTGCCGCCACCAGCAGCCCCAGCGCCAGCCCAAACGTCGTCAAAACCAGAATCTCGCCCACAATCTGCCCGCTGATGGCCGCGCCTGTGGCCCCCATGGCGCGGCGCACGCCTAGCTCGCCGCGCCGCTGGTTGATGTTGAGCCACAGCACCCCGAAGAGGCCCAGCGCCACATTCACCAGCAAAAACAAGCACACCACACCCTGCAAAACGGGCAGTGTGAGCAGTTGCTTGAGCTGCCGGTGGCGCTGCGCGGCCAGCGGATTGATGGTGCTGCTCCAGGTAGCATTGGCGGCCCGAATGTCGTCGCTGATTTTCTTTTCGAGCTGTGCGCCGGAGCCGGGCTGCACCCGCACCAGCAGCGTGTTGAGGGCGGCGGTGGTATCCTGCGGGCCTACGTAGCGGATGATGGCGGGCAGCGGCTCGCTCAACTCGCCGCCCTGCCGGAAGGGTCCGCTCACGCCCACTATCTGGCAGTTTTCGGGGGTATCGAGCACGCGGCCAATCACGGGCTCGCCGGGCTTGAATAAGGCATCGCGCAGGGCCTCGGTGATAACGACCGGGTGGTGTGCGGCGGCCTCGTCGCGGTGGTCGAACCACCGACCCTCCTTGAGCTCGATGCCCATGAGGTCGCGCATTTCCGGTGCCATGTCGAAGTAGTCGGCGTGCGAGCACTCGCGCTCATCGTGGCCTTTATTGACGACGATGTTGCCGGTGTTCGAGTTGTCGGTGAAGGGCGTATTGCCCGAGCTGCGGGCCACGGCCACCACGCCAGGCGTGGCCCGCAGCTGCCTGATTATCTGCTGAAACGTACCAAACTGCTCGCGCCGGGGCTGCGCGCCGATGCTGCACTGCACGTGCCACACATTGGTGTAGCGGAAGCCCAGCGGGGCGTGGTAGTTGCGCCAGAGGTACACGCCCAGGCTACTCACGGCAAACAGCACCACGAAGGCCAGCACGATTTCGAGCACCAGCAAGCCGTTGGCACGCTTGCGGTTCCACATGAGGGTAAACAGGTGGCGGAGCATATTTTTAGTAAAAAAGTTTAGTAACCAGCTGGCAGACTTATGAATAGCCATGCCGCGCGCAGCGAAGCATGACGGGCGTTTGGACCTACTGCCTTAGGCGCTGATGTCGCCTTTGAGGGCCTTTACGGCGTGCAGCTTCGACATTTTGTAGGCTGGGTAAGCACCCGACAGGATGCCGAAAAACAGTATCACGCCCAGCGCCACGCCAAACACGCGGCTGTTGAGCCCAAACTCGGAGTAGGGCAAAAACTGGCTTTCGTTGAGCAGGTGTAGCGCTCCGGCAGCCAGGCCCAGGCCTAGCAGCCCACCCAGCAGCGTCAGGAAGATATTCTCGACCAGAAACTGCCCCACCAGCCGGCTCGCCGTGGCCCCAAAAGCCTTGCGCACCCCAATTTCACCCGAGCGCTCCAGCGTACGGCTCACGTTGATATTGACCAGGTTGAGAGCCGGCAGAAGCATAAACAGCAGCGCCAGCGTGCCCAGCAGCCGCAGAAAGCGGTACTCGCCATCGGCCGACTGCTCGCCCCCGGCGTAGCGCGATAGCACGGCCGTGCGCAGCAGCAAGGCGTGCGAAACCACTTCCTTGAACTGCTTGGGGTCGGGGTTGGGCTGGTGGGCAATCATCTGGTCGTATTCGGCCTGCACCAGCGGCACCTCGGCCGCGCTACGGGCCAGCAAAATGACCTGGTAGCGGCCCATGTAATCGGGGTCGCGTAGGTCGTCGGTGGTGGTGGTGACGGGCAGCCACACATCGGCGTAGCTGCCAAAGCGCAGCAGCGGCACATCGCGCACCACGCCCACCACCTGGTAGCGCCGGGCATCGAGCACCAGCGGGTGGCCCACCGCCGCCGCCACAGAGCCAAAGTAGCGCCGGGCCGTGGTTTCGTTGATGACAGCTAGGGGGGCGGCGGCGCGCACTTCCTGCGGGTTGTAGGGCCGGCCGGCCACGAAGTCGAAATCCAGCACCTGCCAAAACTCACCATCGGTGCGCTTGCGGTCCAGCTTGAGCACCTGGTTGCCCGCGTAGGCCACGGCCTCGCTCCAGTTGCCGTCGCTGATGGACACCTTTTCGGGCGTGCGCAGCGTGCGAGCGTGCTGGTCGAGAAAAGCATACCCCAAGCCCGACCGATTAACGCCCCCATTCTTGTACTTAAACTCCATCCGGGTGGCAAACAGCAGCCTGTCGACGCGCAACTCGGGCTGGTGCGGCCCCACCGTGTAGTCGAATAGAGCGTACACCACCAGCAAAATCATCAGCGTAAAGCTGATGCCAAACAGGCTGATGGCGGTGAAGAACTTGCGCCGCAGCAAGACCTTCCAGGCAATTTTGAGATACGAGAGAAGCATGGCTTTTCAGAAGTAAAATATATTGGCTGTCATGCTGAGCGCAGCGCAGCAGCTCGCGTGGTGCAGTAATCAACTGCGCTTAGCAACGAAGCGGTAGAGATGCTTCGCTGCGCTCAGCATGACGGTTATGCTACCTGCCGCCCGTCGAAAAATCGGATAAGCCGCTGCGTCTTCAGTGCCTGCTGCTCGTCGTGCGTTACCATTACCAGCGTGGTACCCTGGTCGCGGTTGAGGCCCAGCAGCAAATCCATTATTTCCTCGCCCATCACCGAGTCGAGGTTGCCGGTAGGCTCGTCGGCCAGAATTATTTCGGGCTCGCCGGCCAGGGCCCGCGCTATGGCCACGCGCTGCCGCTGCCCACCCGAAAGCTGCGCCGGAAAGTGGCCGGTGCGCGCATTGAGCCCCACTTTATCGAGGGCAGCCAGGGCGCGGCGGCGGCGCTCGCTACCGCTGGTGCCGGGCCGGTAAAGCAAGGGCAGCTCCACGTTATCGACCACCGACAGGTCATTTATGAGGTGGTAGCTCTGGAAAACAAAGCCGATTTTGTGGTTGCGCAGCCCGGCCAATTCCTTATCGGAATACGAATTCACGGGCCGCCCGTCAATCTCAATCGTGCCCGAGCTGGGCTCGTCGAGCAGGCCCATGAGACTGAGTAAGGTCGATTTGCCGCAGCCGCTCGGCCCCATTACCGACACAAATTCACCACGGTTGATGGCGATGTTGACCTGGCTCAAAGCCACAGTTTCGATGGTTTTGGTCTGGTAGACTTTCTCGATGTTGCGCAGCTGAATAACGGGCGCGGTGGTTGGGTTGGGCATAGGAAAGCAGATTAAAAATCGTCCGTCATGCTGACGAAGGAAGCATCTTGGCAGGGAGGTTGAACGAGGCTGACGAAGCGGCCAAGATGCTTCCTTCGTCAGCATGACAACTGTGGAAATTGGTTGCTACTCAGCTGCCAACGGCTGCTGGGTTTCAAAATCAAATAACGTGAGCCCACGCAGCCGAAAATGCGCCACCCAGCCCGCCCGCAACGCCAGAATGTAGCTGCGCCGCGCTAGGTCTTTGGCCGCCGAAGCCAGCGTTAAATCGGTGAGGCTGAGGCGGCCGGCTTCGTAAGTGGCGCGGGTGATGGCGTAGCGGCGCTGAGCCAGCGTATCGGCACGGGCGGCCAAGCGGACCTGCCCGGCCAGGGCCGGCACCTGCGCCGCCTGGGTCAGCAC